>JABIGF010000027.1 GCA_018650285.1 Methanobacteriota archaeon | reverse complement strand
TCGGAACGCTAGCGATTGATTCGTCCCACTGAAGGCCCAGTGATTCACCGATTATGAATCAAAGGGTGTTATGCACTAACCCTTTGTTTCGCCTTTAATCCACAGTATCTCATACGGAAAGATTGAATATGATATTACGTTGGAAAGTATATGCCTCAAAGCGAAGACACAGTAGAACCTTACCAATTGTATTACTTCCCAATCCCTGGTAGAGCAGAAGCAAGTCGTGTAGTATTGTCGCTTGCTAATTTGAACTGGAAGGATAATGAAATTAATGGGGAAGAATATGAACGAATGAAGCACAATGGCGAATTGCCCTGGGGAATGGTTCCAATGTTACGCACTCCCGATGGAGTACTGGCTGAGTCTTCCGCTATTCTGCGATATATTGGGAATATGGCAGGATTGACTCCTGTGGACCCATTTCATGCAGCCAAAGTCGACGAGTTTATCGATGGAGTTGAGCCGTTTTCACAAATCCTGAGTGGTACCTTTTCGATAGAAGATGTCGATGAAAGAACCAGAGTACGGCAAGCGGTATTCAAAAAATATGGTGACGGTACAAAAAATCTCAAATTATTGGAAAAAAAAATCTCTGAATCAACTACAGGTTGGGTTGCTAGCACCAAAGACATGAATATTGCAGATATCAGAGTATTCACTGCTTTATTTGGCTTATTTTCAGGTAATTTTGATGGTGTAGAGAAGTCAACTCTCGCTGATTATCCGGGTCTATTACAATTTCATGATAAAGTTGCTAACGAACCAAGAATAAAGGCGCATTATGCAAAAATCTCTGAAGGTTCTCTGCGCTGGACATACCAGCCTGGTGCATTTGCTGACTTGATTTAATAGTCGATACCTTCGTAACGCCCGTAATCGCAAGTGGCCCATTCGATAACGATGCCTCGCATCTGTAGATTGGAAGTATTCATTAGTTCTCTATTAAACGAAGGTTCATGGGGAAAGTAGTTCATGTGTTTTTATTCTCAATCATGGTCATATTGCCTGGCTGTTTTGGTAACGGAGGTGGAGAAATTACAGAAGTTTTCGGATGCATGGATGATAAAGCAATCAATTTCAATCCTGAAGCGAATGGTGATGATAATTCCTGTGAATATCTTATCGGCGATCCGGCAAATATAACTGCAACGATTCATTTCGCTGAAGAATTCGGTAGGATTGCGCCAATTCATGGTGTCAATAATGGCCCACTGGTTCGAAAGGCTTGGGAAATTGAGGATTGTCAACCCCTTTGGTATGGTTCCAATTATACCGAAGAATACAACCAAATGCAAATCCCATCATCTCGCACACATGGTGAAGGCCCAGGGGATATGAATCGTATATGGGTCCATGCTGATGAAAATGGTGTGCCGGTTTATGAGGGATATGACCCTCTTAATATGTCCAATTATGATTTTTCAGAGACCGACCAGAGAGTTCAAGCTACGATGGCGACAACTCATACTAGCGTGTATTGGAGGCTCGGTTATCCGAAAGCATACCCATCGTACGAAGACTGTTCAGATTGGAGAAGTCCCCCGGATAATTTTACTATCTTCGCTAAAGCGGCAGTCCAAGTATTGAAGCATTATCGAGAAGGATGGAATGAGGGCTTTTATTTTGATAGTTTTGACGCAGTGGAAGTTTGGAATGAACCGTATTTGTCTGATTGGTGGAGTGGTACTGCGGATGAATACTATGAACTCTATCATGCTGTAAATTCGGCAGTTACCAATGAATTCGGTGATGAAATCGAGGTTATCGCTGCGATAACACTCGGGGAAAATTCCAAAGATTTTTCAGAGCGATTTTTAGAATTAGCTCAACAAAATAACGAACCAATCGATGCTGTTTATGTCCACTTGTACCGTATTAACCCCTCTCAAACAACGTATTTTTTCACCCATCCAACAAATTCACTCGGTGTCTTTTTGGCACAATATGGATATTCAGAAAATACTCCAGTCTACATTACCGAATGGAATAGAAACATTCCAGTGTATGCTCACAGTCCTGCCAGTCAAGCCTATTTGACCAGCGTATTGACCATCTACAATGACCTGTGGGAAGGTAACGCTGGAAATTCGACCTATGGTGTCAGTACATTGAAAATGGCACATTTCTTCGCTGCGAGAAGTTTCTTTTGGGGAGAAAACATGCAAATTAAACCACCTGGGATCACATGGAGTGTTTACGGTGAAATGGTTGCTAATACACCTATAAGATTGCAAAATGAAGGGGGTTTTCCTTCCGATTCTATCGATTCCAATGAATTCAATATTTTGGCTGGTAAATCAGAAAATGGTTCTAAAATAAACATATTACTTTCCCGTTATGTTGATGAAAATGCCAGCCAACCCAATGAATTCAGTGCCTTTAGTGATACTGTCAATTTATCGGTGGATGGATTGGATGCCACTTGCGTCTATACGTGGCAACATTGGGGAATGGTTGACAACAACTCAGTCCCATGGCAATTAATCGCAGAAGGTGACTTTACTGGGGACACGTATGAGTTGTTGAACTTTGAAATGAATCAACGATCTTTCCACTTTATCCAACTGAATTCGGGTTCATGTATTTCTTGACGGATGAAGCAGAGAGGGGCCCTTACGATCATTTTGAGCGCATCCGTACTGATTTATTCAATATTAAAACGAAAAAATTCACTCTTTCCAAATTCTCAAAGATACCAAGACGATTACGGTCAATAATTCTAGACGACCTAACCACATCAAAGCAGATGTAACTAGTAAACTAGTCCAATGCAATCCGGCCCAAGTTTGGGTTGGCCCTAAACTACCCAATGCCGGACCAGTATTGCCTAGCGCTGAAATAGCAACAGAAATTACTGTTTCAAGGTCAAGAGAGGTTTCAATTATAGCAAGTAAGATGATACTTGCCATGGAAAGAACGGCCCACCATGAGAGCATACCAACAATCATCCATAACTTGTCATCTGGAACTACTTCTCCATTTAATCGAACCAAGTGAACTTTTCTCGGCGAGGCGATTCGTGAAATTTCTCGGCGTGCAAGTAAGTAAGCAATCCTTAATCTTAAAATTTTCAACCCTCCACAAGTTGAGCCAGCTGAAGCACCAACAATCATCATGAATAACAAAATGATCAAAGAAAGTGTTGGCCAAATTGCGAAATCTGAACTTGCATAACCTGTTGATGTACCAATTGAGGCGGCCTGGAACGCTGCGTGTCTGAAGGCAGTTCCCATCTCCCATTCAGAATACAACATCAAATTGAGAGTAATAACGATTGTAGCCAACACAAGTAATCCAAGATAGACTTGCATTTCTTGGTCTCTAGCCGCTGTTTTCCATTCTTTTATCATAATGAAATGGTACAAACTAAAATTAATACCAGCAGCAACCATAAAGAAAATTATTATCCATTCCACAGCAACGCTATCAAAATGCATAACACCGGCATCATATGTACCAAACCCTCCAGTTGGCATTGTAGTCAACCCATGATTTACAGAATCAAACAGACTCATATCACCTACAAAGAACAAGAGAATAATTTCTACAACAGTAAATGCTGAATAAATACCCCATAGCATAATTGCAGTACTCTGGATTCTTGGACGAAGTCTTGACAACGAAGGCCCAGTTAATTCAGCCTGAGCCATTGACATCCCTCCACCCAAATACCGTGCAAGAAGCAACATCCCAAGCATAATGATACCCATTCCGCCAAGCCACTGAGTTAGGCTTCTCCACAATAGTAACACCTTGGCTTGCCCATTAATACAATCAGGAATAACGGGTTGACAAACTGGGCTAGTTCGTGGGTCAATTACTGTTGCACCAGTGGTAGTGAATCCTGACATCGATTCGAAAAATGAACGAATATACCCACCAAGTACTTCTGAAATATTTGAATCACCAGAATATAATTCAAATGGCCCGTGAAACATTCCACCCAACCAGAATGGTAGAGCGCCTATTGCCACAACTACTGGCCAACCTAAAGCAACAGCAGCAAATGCTTCGCGGTCTCTCAATCGGTCACCAGACGCCCCGTTCTTTTCACCCCATGTATAGAGCAATTTTCCGACACCTGCAGAAAATATTACAGGGAATAAAAATGCCTTGAGACTCACCTCAACTTCGGCAAATACTAGAATGCCAGTTAACATCAACAAGAGCAAAGGGGCTGAAAAAAGCACTAAAGTCCAACCCACCACAAAGGCGAGAATATCATTACGCATTTATTCAACTCCTCAATAGGCGCTTCTCTACGGTTTCAATGTCCCTAACTTTGGCGAACAACATCAAACGGTCGCCCTCTTTGAATTCCAAATCTGAAGATGCCCGCAACATACTTTCAGAACCATTAGGAGAAGTTCTGTGAATGAATGCAAGACGACATAACTTGTATTCCAACTCACTAACCTTCTTACCAATCATTTTGTGATCTGGTTTGAGAATAGCAGACATTCCAACAATTTCTGGGATGCTTGATAGAAGGTGATAATTCCCCTCCACCTTACTGTGAACGTGCCTCAAAATGTAATTTATCGCTACACGACGGCGGCTAACAGCAAATGATTGGCCAATTCTCCTTGCAATCTGGGCCATTTGGCTGTCATCAAGAACCATACCAACTCTATCAACACCCAATTCCGTGGCCTGTAATGCAACGGCCATATTTGCATGGTCATCCTTCAAAGCAGTAATTGCAATATCATGGTCTGCGATATCTAATTCCTGCAACAAGTCTGGATCCATTGGATTACCATGGATTGAATCAAGTAATTCTGTATTAGCAAAATTACGCCCTGCTAATTCATTGGCATTCTCAAGACTTTCACTAATTACAGTAACTCTACAGCCATCGGCAATATATGATTTGGCTATCTCTCTACCTAGCCTTGTAGCACCAAAAATCATGATGCGAGGATTTTCAGGAAAATCTGGCGGAGTATGCCCTGTCGCCAACAAAATTCTTCTGAATGTGTGTTTACCAATTGTTGCAAAGGCAACTAATGCGTGAGGTGAAATCACAGTTTCTGTAGTTGGAATAATACTTTTACCATCTGGACCTTTAATTCCAAATATTCTCGGCAATCCATCGACCTTATCTTCTGCTTCTTGCAGAGTACTGTGCACTAATTGGTCGGCAGTAGGTTGTACTTCAACAACTGAAACCCATGCATCTTTGCCTAATGATAACACTTCAACCATTGAAGCGCCTCGAATCCCTACCTTCAAATCCTTGATTACAAGCATATCAGAACAGACTGTATGTTGAACACCACTCCATCTAGTTAATTCTTCATTACTTTCATCAGAAATTAAACTAGCATCGTGAATTCTAGCAATTGTCATCAATGATGAACCATTTCCAGAATTTAAGGAGATATCACGGGCTAATGCACAAGAAATCATATTGATTTCGTCTCTTTCAGTAGCAGCGATGTATACTTCAGCTGACTGAACTTCAGCCTCCATCAAATCAGCCCTTAGTGTGGCATCACCTTGTACCACAAGTACATCTAATGCTTGGGCTTCTTTGATGGCTACAGGGTCTGTATCAATTAGAACAACATCCCTGCCTTCGCTCCGTAATGCTTTAGCAACACCACGGCCGACTTCGCCGGCCCCACCGATAACTATCCTCATGGAAGCACCCTTTGGCAATTAATCCGGCAAGCACTTTGCATTTGACTCTTCACTCTCCAACAATAAATGGCACTTTAAAAGTGCCACCGGTATGAATAGGGCCAACAACAGTCTCCCAATCTTCTAACCAATTGTACTGGAATGCGTTGATGGACATCACTTTATAGAATTCATCAGGCGCTTCCCCCATAGGGCTTTCAGGCTCTAAAAATTCCGCAAATGCAGTTGGTGTATGGAGCAACCACTTGTTATTCACCACATCGACAGAACCCTCAATATAACAACTATCTGAATTAATGCCGTTTTGATCACACCAAGTGCCGCTATATGGTATCAATACCACAGCCCATGCGTGAGCCTCCCACATATCGTGGTCCATTGAAGTCAATGCTCCAAACTCATACCATGTAGGGATATTCTTTGTTCGTAAAATACTCATCCAAGCGTTAGATTGCTCATCACAATCACCTATTTCTTGCGCCAAACAAGTTGGACCACTACGAGGGGGATATGGGGAGCCTGGGCCATAAGTTACTGCATCTCTAACATAGATGAATGCGGCGTGTGAAAAGGAGTAGATGTTATCCTGCTCATCAGCAGGCAAACTTGCTAGAATATTGTCTGCGATTGATTGGACAATATGATGGTCGCCATCAATAGCCCAATTGGGTTGTCCGGCACCAGAACTGCGGTCATACCATTGATGCTCTTCTCCAATCAATTCAGTAGTCCCTTTTACCCAACCAGGTCTATAAAGGTCAGCAAATTTACCTGAATTTAAAGCATTCATCCCATTTGCGTGTCCAGCAATTGATGTGGAAATTGTATCATCAGCCCCCCAAGTATATGCAGACGACTCAATTTCATATCTGACAATCATTGTTGCTACTGAATTACCAGGAATTTCGCCTTTCCAAATTAAGCAACGGAGATAATCACATTCTTCATTCCCAGAACCTTTTACCGGCCAATGAACCGTTGAAAAACCGTCTCCTAGAGATATTGCAGATTCTGGACCAAGATATTCTTCTGACGTAACTGGCACCCCAATATTCGAAAAACTAGCACCTACATTCATTGATTTCACCCATTGGAGTCCGATTGCCATATCAAAAGAAGCACCTCTATCAAAAGTTGAGAGTTCAGTACCACGATTAGTTCTCTGAATAGGTATTGGTAATCGATAAACAAAATTTCTATCACCTGAATCCATATTATCTATTTCAATAGTCCTTTGAAGAGTATATTCTGTAACTACAGGATATTCGTGTGCAGGCCCAATTTTTTTCCATAAATCACCAAGCCAAATGTCAAGTTGGCGGTTGACATGTTCTTGAGCGGGGGTAAAAAGAAAAACAAATGCGATGACTATTACTAACACCAAATTACGAAATTGTTTCCCTGATTTCTTCTTCCTTCTCGCCTTTTGTCTACGGGCTGCACTCCTTCTTGGATCCATTCCATATTGGACCCTTTGTGGTTGATATGATTGCATGTCTGATGGCCCTACTCGCCCAGGCATACCCCCTGAACCACTAACAATTCTCCCGCATCCTTGACATATTGGACTACGCGAACTAGTGGGCGCCATACAATAGGGACATCGCGTCATCATTCCACTGTGTCAAGCCCAACCCCATAACGATTATCCAACGAGTTGTGGCTAACTAGTTAATTGGTAAATTATTCCTCAGAGTCGAATACCTTCTCTCCGCGCTCACGATTTGCTTTATTCTGAGCCCTTGATGACGCTTTTCTCAGTGTCCTCTCATACTCTTGCCGTACAGAAGGAATTAATGCTGATGGCAACCATTTTTCCTCAGCCTTAGAGAAACCATAGAATGCGAATACTGGCAACATTACAAGCAAAATCGGTTGAGCGGTCACACCCAATAATACAATGACAAGAAGAAATCCTCGGAAAATCCCTGTCTGCCACATTACTGACAACGGCTTCTTATCGGTGACTGCAGCGCCCTGCCAAGCACCTAATGCACCCTCAATCGCTGGAACTGTCAGTGTAATCCATAATCCAACAGCAATCATTTGCCAATTAAACCCAGAAACAAAACCTATCCAATTCGGGTCAACCATTCTAATCATCAAATATGAGGATTGTAGAGCTCCCATCCCTAACCCAAGCGTCCATCCAGAAGTAGGAGGAGCACGAAGTAATCTAACACCTGACCTCGTAAGCAAGAAATGGAATGCCAATGATTGTGCTAGGCCAAGAAAAATCATCAATCCAAGTGTTTCAATCAATACGGCACCAGTCTCAGCAACTAAACTAATGAAAAGACCATCAATTAACAGTCCACTGATTGCACCAAGAACAATCCCCCAAGCCAAATGTTTCGTAGCATTTGGCATATCATAGAAGCCGGCCATTCTCTGCATACCGCCGCGCCAACCAACGTAGACGCCAAGGGTACCAAGTGCAATCAGAATTTGCACTTGATACTGAGGTAACCCCAATGCCATGATTTGCCGACTAGAGCGGCGCTGATGTATTCACCGCTTGATAAAGACCCCATCCGGCGCATTCAAACGGGATGGGCGTGACGGACAGGCAGGTGAGACTGTGGCACTTGAAGGACTGAAGTCAGGAATCTTTGGCGCCATTGCTTCTTTGAAAGGAAAACGCAAACTCGATGAAGAAGAATTAGCCGAGATGGTCAAGAATATTCGACGCGCACTTCTTGAAGCGGATTTCAATGTCCGGCAAACAAAAGAAATTTCTGAGCGCCTAGAATCAAGAATGCGAGAAGAAGAACCACGCCCAGGTGTCACACTACAGACCCATTCCCTAAATATCCTATACACAGAACTTGTCCGTATTTTAGGAGCACCGCGAGAAATCATCCCACACAATCAAACCATCCTAATGGTTGGACTATACGGTCAAGGAAAAACTACTACCACTGCAAAATTAGCTGAGTGGTGGCGCAAAAAACACAACATGAAAGTTGCAGTAATTGAGGCTGACGTGCATCGTCCGGGTGCCTATGCTCAACTAAGTCAATTGTTAGCAGATTCGCCTGTAGAAGTATATGGAGAACCTGAAGAAACTGATGCTCTAACAATCGTAAAGAATGGTTTGGCCAAAGTTGGCGGTGCTGATCTTGTTATTGTCGACACCGCAGGAAGAGACAGACTTGACCAAGAATTGCTTGACGAACTAGATGCGATTCATCGAGTTGCAAACGCAACCGAGAGATTCCTAGTGATTGATGCCCAAGTCGGTCAAGCAGCAGGGCCTGTCGCAGCATCTTTCCATGACCTTGTTGGAATTACAGGAGTTATCGTCACTAAATTAGACGGTACTGCACGTGGTGGCGGTGCACTTTCTACTGTAGCAACTACTGGTGCTCCAATCGTATTCATAGGTGAAGGCGAAAAAGTCGGCGACCTAGAAAAATTCGAATCAGACCGATTTATCTCAAGACTTCTTGGAATGGGTGACATTCGTGGATTAATTGACCTCGCACCTGAAGATATGGATGCTGAAGAAGCCGCAAGAATTGCTGAACGATTAATGTCTGGCAGATTCACTCTAAATGACATGTACAAACAAATGGAAATGATGTCTAAGATTGGCACTGTTGACAAAATTCTATCACATATGCCAATGGGATTCCTAGGCGGTATGGGCAATATGTCCAAAAAGCAGAAAGAAGAGACACAACAAAATTTGGAAAAGTTCAGAATCATCATGGATAGCATGACCGCCCAAGAAAAGAATGAGCCGCTACTCCTCAAACAAGAGCGAATCAGAAGAGTAGCTCGTGGTTCTGGAACCACCGAAAAAGATGTACGCGACTTAATTGCTCAATGGAAGCGCTCTAGAAAGATGATGAAAGGTGTTCGCGGAAACAGACGTCTCCGCAAGCAAATGAAACAAATGATGGGCGACATGGACGATGTCGATATGCCAATGTGAGGGTTCACTTTGGTAGAGCGTCGATTTGCAATTATTGGCCATCGTGCCCCTAGTAATGGGAAATTAGTCTTGAATGATCTATCCGGTTCTAGTGGAAGAATGGATGTATTGATGCGCGCCATCAATTCAGCATTGTTCCTATCTCATGGCATTAGACTAGATTCACACATCACAATTCACCTGATGGGTGGCGAAGGGCCATCAAGAAGAATATGGTTTGATGGTTCAAAAGTTTGGGGCCTCCATCCCGATGAAAGAGCATTAGCAGGGCAAATTGCAAAAATCATTGATGAACCTACACCGGCTAGAGGGCATTGGATTGAATTGCACCCAGGTATTTGGCATTCCGGAGGAGATATTTCCACAACCATTCAAGAATGGAATAAAGAGGATGTATCCGTGATTAAATTGGATGCAAATGCACCACTGCTGTGGGCGGATGGCTCATCAGACAACCCAAGTAAACTAGGATTTATTATCTCAGATGACCTACCTTTCTCAAGTGAGGAAGAAGATACTCTCAAGGAAAATACACTACCTAGGTCTCTAGGTGAAAAATGGATTCAAGGCCATATCGCAATAGGAATAGTTCACCATTTACTAGATAATTCAATATCACTGAATCTCAACTAGATTACAGAATACTACGAAGAAATTAGCCATGATGGCAACCCTGAATCGGTTATCGTCTCCTCCATCAGTGCATCTGAAATAGCCAATGGATGCCCTTGTGGCCAAGTTCCTAAAGTGGATACACTTGCCTTACCAAGACGTACACAGTGAGAATCGCCATGCTCTATTGGTTCATCCTCAATATGTGCCGCACCGAGTTTGAACATCCATTCTTTATCGTCGCCCTCCAATATTTCAATTGGTTGTCTATACCATCTTCCTCCAAGATGAGTTGATGAATATTCACCTTGCCAATCAACGGGGACGTTCAAATTCAGAAAAATATCGCCCTTTTTCAATGCGTCCCTCAATATTTCATCCGCATCATCCCCAGTTGGTTTTGAATAACTCCCATCTACACGCCCCATGTTAACAGGTACCGCAGGAATGATTTTACACATTTCTCGAATAATTCCAATTGTTGCATCTACAGCGCCTTGGTAATCATTTTCCTCAAATGAATCCAAACTTGTGGCTATAGCAGGTAATCCGCAAGTTCCCGCTTGCCTCGCCCCACCTATTGTCCCAGAGTGAAGAATATCAACAGACATATTTGGCCCACGATTAATTCCACTAACACAAAGTGACGGAGAGGGAGTACTAGGTGGCAAGCCGCCTCCAAGTGCTGCCAAGACGCAATCTGCAGGATAGCCTGAGACATCAAATATTCTCAAATCTGCGCCGCCGTCTATCAAACTATAGTTTTCTAACAAGTCTAATCTATGCCTGAGTTTCAATGGTCTGTGAAGAGTAAGATGCATTGTTGATGCTGACCTTTCTCTTTCTGGCACACAGACAACAATGGGATGACCTTCATCATGAAGTCCCTGCACAAGAGCCTTCAAGCCAGGTCCTTCAACACCATCGTCATTGGTAATGAGAATCGTATGCTTCATAAAAATCACCAAATTCAACCATCGGCTACTGCCATCTTACTTTCATAACGGCCAAGTGTCACCAATATGACACCTGCTATCAAGAAAATACCACCAAGCCATGTGTAGAACCCAGGTACTAAAGTTGTACCCAAAGCCCAACCAATTAGTGAACCGATTAGGGGCTCAAATAATACTGATACCGATATCACCAATGGAGGCATCCAACGCAAAACACCGTTAATCCCTGTATGGCCAACTAATCCTGGGCCAAATGCAAGGAGGAGAACAATCCATAGCCATGTTACATCAAGCCAACCAAATAATGAGATGGACGCTGGAATATTTGCCAATGATGAGCCTTCAATAACCAAAGAACTGATTCCAAGAAGGATGGCCGCAATAAATGTCACAGGGAATGCATAAATGAATAACGGCATCCAATTTCTCAAAACTCTACCTGCGGCAAGATATCCGATAATAGCGACTGCGCCCACAAACGCTGCGAAATCCCCAATCAGTGTAACATCACCTTCATTCCTAGCGCCAATCAAAGTTATCATAGCCCCGATAAATCCAATAATCGCTCCACTTGTTTCTTTCTTTGAAATTGACCTGCCCATCAAATATAATCCACAAACAATGACTAACGGATGAGCTGTAACAAACAGCAAACTATGCGTAAGAGAGGTATGGTCAAGGGACCAAATCCAACTCCCAAAGTGAACAAAGAGGCAGAAGGCGGAACCAGCAATTATTCCTAACACTCGCAAATCAAATAATTGACTGAATGATTCTGGCTCTTCATTTTTCATTCTCCTCATCTGAAACAAAAATGGTAGCAACAATACTAGTGATGTCGCTTGCAGTCGCCATGAGGCTTTCAGAAGTGGTTCAACATCAACTATGAGTTGAAGCAACGCCCCAGCACTTGATACCGCCAAAACTGAAGCGACCAAAATGAACCATGCAAATGCTGGCGGTGGCTGGTTGGCCACGACAATACTCACCCTAACTCTGCTTCTAACAATTCGTCCTTTGGCCCGATAATCCCTGCCTTTCTAAACAAAAGATATATCCCTAAACCTAAGAATAAATTCATCGCTAAAAACGAAGCAAAACGAGCAAATGGATACCAGCCAAGATCACCTAGAACTTCGGCCTCCATTACTGGGTCTCCATCGCCATCCAATACTGGGGTGCCGTCCTCAAGAACAGGAGACTCGTCTCCAGTAGGCAATTCATCAACTACCGCGAATACTGCGCTCTCAACGCCAAGGAAAGCCTCCCCTGTAAGAGCGCCTGCTGCGAGCATGAACGTACCAAGCAACATGATGGCCCTAGTCCGTTCAGCCGCCTTATTCCCTTCCTTTTCTCGAATCTTCTCAACCTTAGGAGCAAGTCGCTTAGCCTCCCACCAATCTCTCAAACCTCCACCAATCAACATCGGGAAAGTTGCCAAAGTAGGCAAATACATACCAAGTCCAAAAGAGGTGCCCATTCCAGTAGCCCACTCAATGAAACACCCTAACATGAATCCAAGACCAAGGGCATACAGATTGCCTTCATTCTCAGCGAGAAGAATTGTGAAAGTCGCAAATGCGTTTGCTTGCGGTGCTAACAAATCAATGCGCCCATCAGCCAACATCTTTGACAAGAAAATTGCCACACCAGCACCTAAAATCGCCCCAGGCACAACACCCATTATGTTACCTTTAGAGATATGATATGGTCGATTTCCGATATACAAACTATTCTTGTAATCACCAACAACAGTTCCAGACATAGAGATAGCAGAACCAAACACCGTTGTTCCAACTAATCCAAGAAGAATTGCTTCCTCTTTAGAAAGTCCGAACACATCTCTAAGGTTTAGGAACAAACCAAGCAACCCTAGTAGGACAATGAAAGATGTACCACTAACTGGCTCAATGCCCGTTTCACCCATTACACGAACAGCAATAGCTCCAAGAAGGAATGTTGCAATGCCGACAATAATGGCAAACAGCAAACTAGGGATGAGTGGGAAACCACCCACTGTGAAAATAAATGACATTGCGAAGAATGAAATTATTATGAATACCGGAAGATGGTATAATGGCCATTCATACCACCCTTTTCCTTCCATGTATTCGGCACCTTGCTCGCCCTTGAACGCCTTTCTAATGTCGCCAAAAATGTTGACAAAGGTTGGTGCCATCTTTGCTAATCCTAGGAACCCACCTCCAAGAATCGCACCAATAGCAATAACTCTGATCAATGTTGAATATACTACCATTTGTACTACAGGGCTATGAGGTACTGTCTCAGGATTACCAATATCTGAGAGGGTAAAATAATCTCCAAGGCTAGCAATGTACACTGGCACATCAAGCCCGACTGCAATTGGCACAAGGTAAAACCATGCAACAAGAGTACCTAAGTTGACAAGAACCGCAACTCTCAATCGCATAAACCAACCAATAGCAAAGAGCGTAGGGGACATTTCAATCCCTAGATATGTGTACTCAAATGGGTTGAATTTTTCCGTGTCATAGTGGGTAATTCCTTTTGAAACACCTTCCCATGTCCCGTGTTCTCCTTCAACAGTCTTTATCCCAGCGGGTTGATGGAGTGCATGATGGCTGAAAATTGATGAAAGCGCTGTTCCAGCAAAAGACAATTTCTGAGCTACAACATCCGCAAATGATGAAGAAACGCCATCTAAATGACGTTTCCATGAAAGTGGATAATCTATCAAGAACATGAACAACATCGTTGCAACAGTGGATATTCCGACTGTTTTCAGAGATTCTTTTGCTTGATCGGCAGCACCACTTGAAACATCACAAGCAATGTCTAATAAAACTAAAGTCGCTTCAAAACCAGGCATTGGCAATGGGTCTTCAACTAACCAAACACGTCTAAAGATAATGAAATACATCACACCAAGGAAACCAGCGAACATAGATGCAATAATCCCGATAAATGCCAACTGGAATGTATCAACACTGGAAATAAGGTGGCCTCCCGCCACTTCGTAATTCGGACTAGAGGCCAATAAGAAAATTGCAGGGAAAGTGAAAATGAAACCAGTAGATGCATGAGTTGCCCCAGTAGTCGCACTTGTTGCAATATTCACTTCAGATGGAGACCAACGAAGAGCCATTCCCAACAAGTATGCAATATACCACGCAGCAGAAACTGCTAGACCAATTTTCAATCCAATATATGCTGTGACACCACTAAAAACAGCACCAATAAGAATCCCAGTCAATACTTTTCCTAGAGACCAATGGCTAACTTCAAACGCTTCCTCAAGGTTTTTCTCTTCCAAATATTGTTCCAATACTCCAGTATTGAGATTCTTATACATATCTTGGTCTAACCAAGTAAGACTACCATCCTCAATTGCCTTCAGACCCTCAGCAGTAACCGGTTGTCGGTATGCTGAACGTTTGACTCCCATCTTTCATCAGCCTCCGAGGAATGATTGTTCGACCGCTTCCACCTTCAAAGGTGTTCCTCTCCGCAACTCCAAACTCAATGGTCACGAATAATCTTGAATCGCCCCAATGCTTCCATCCACATGATTTCCTTCCCCGATTCAATAGTGAGGCCATCTTCAAGTGGTAAAACCATCATCTCGTATGTTTTTGCATCCATTGCATGAACTTCGTTCCCTTGAATGTGAGTGACTGTTGCTGAACCCTTCTCAATAATTGGCACCGTAATTTTATCAGTTACAGTACCAACATGTGATTTCTTTGAGCCTGAAAATATGTCTTCTAACTCTAGTCTAGCCTTGGCGCTACCGTGCTTCCCAGGCTTTGATTTTGAAATTCTCAAAATTTTGTATGCATTATTATCAACGGAGCAATAACGCCCTACCTTCAATGTCCGAATCTCGACCTTCTCAGTTCCTGCCATGGCTATTCCTACCTTCACCCCTATGTGCCCTCTTATCATAATTGCCACACGTACGCTATATTTCGATGGCGAATAATTGAATCAACCAGTTTCCATGAAATTATTTCGTCAATTATACGAGTAGAAGCCTTCTCCACTCTTACGGCCCAATTTACCATCGGCAACCATCTCTTTGAGAAGTTCTGCCGGAGCATATTTTTCATCCCCAAAGCCATCATACAATACATTCATGATATGCAGAACAGTATCTAACCCAATCAAATCTGAAAGTGCTAGAGGTCCTATTGGATGATTCATCCCCAATTTCATTATTCCATCAATTGCAGCAGGTTCTGCAATTCCTTCCTGTAACGAAAGTATTGCTTCATTTAGCATTGGACAAAGCAATCGGTTTGAGATGAAACCTGGAGAGTCCTTGCAACATAGTGCTGTCTTCCCCATGCTTTCTGCAGCGGCTACCACAGTTGTTGTAACCTCTTCATCGGTTGCAGAACCTGTGATGACTTCAACGAGTTTCATTATTGGTACAGGATTCATGAAATGCATTCCTATCACTTTGTTAGGGCGACTAGTAACTTCTGCTATTGCATCAATGCTGATGCTACTTGTATTGCTGGCTAATATTGCATCAGGCTTGCATATTTGGTCCAATTCCTTGAATGTTGAGAACTTCAACTCAGGAATTTCGGGAATCGCTTCAATGACTAAATCTGCATCTGCTGCTGCAGACTTATCTGTCGCAATAGAAATGTTTGCACGAGCTGAATCAGCATCGTCTTGAGTCATTCTTTCCTTGGCTACAAGTTTACCCAATGATCTTTCAATTGTTGCCAATCCATTGTCAACATATTCCTGCTTAATATCAATCATTACTACATTGTATCCAGCACAAGCAGCAACTTGAGTAATTCCATTTCCCATTTGCCCTGCACCAAGAACGGCGATTTGTGTAATGTCCATGTGGCTCTCGACTAGTGTCCGATTGATTACCCTTCGGGAAAGGTTCAACCCTCATGCTGTACCCAATCATCCATTTCTGGCTGACGATACCACCATACACCCTCATCAAACCACCATTCGCAACCATCCTCATCAACCTTGTAATTCGGGTCGTCCTCGATATTGGTTTCCTCTTCTACCTCTGGCTCGACCCAGTCATCATCATGAGTTTGTGCCGGGTCAACCTTGACTGCTTTTCGAGACTTTGAACGCGATTTCTGCGGCTTCTTTTGTTTCATTACAACCGCTACAGTCAAAGCCCCAAGTCCTCCAATAATGAGAATAATTATCACAATCAACATAGTTGGCAATCCACTACTGCCTGAATTACTATTCCCGTAATCTAGAATCACACTTTCTTTCTCAGGACAACCTGGGTCAGGATAAGCAGAATCTGAAGCATTCATTGGACATTTATCTCCAATACGTGCGTCAGAAATCCAAATCCCAGGCCAACCTTCTTCTCGAGTCGCTGTCCAAGCAGGATCGTTATAATTATCAAAGTAGCCATCACCATCATAATCAGACCATTGTGTCTTTTCATTCTTCCAAGCATCAGCCCCGTCAGAAGCACTCCAACCTGATTCGGGGTCACTATAACCATCGCCATCAGTATCAGTGCAACCTAAGCGATCTTGAGTTGAATTACCAAAACGTTGCGCACATGCGTCACCATCTGTGCCATTCACATTATCTCCGTATCCGTCACCATCACTATCTGCAGACTGTGTTGGGTCATTCTTGAACATACCATTAGGGCCGTCAACAGGATTGAATACGCCATCGCCATCATCATCACTTTCAGCTTCTGAACAGCCATTCGTCCTTACAAAAATCGCCTGTTCAATTGGAGTGTTTGGACATAAATCAATATCATCCATTACACCATCAGAGTCAGTATCTCTTTCAGATGGGCCACAACCAGTTTCGTCAACATAAGCAATCTCAAATAAAGGCGTATCAATACACATATCTGGTTCAAATCCATCCCAATTATCGCCAAAGCCATCACCATCTGTATCTATCCATTGTGTTGGCTCATTGATGAATTCATCCACAATATCCGACCACCCATCGCCATCAGCATCAGGGCAGCCTAGACTATCTTTGATTGAATTACCCGCTTGCGATGGGCAATCGTCTACTAATACACCATCAGAATTATCACCATAACCATCCCCATCAAGGTCTGCCCATTGGGTCCATTCAAAAACAAAAGCATCACCAATTTCATTCACTCGTAAACCATTTTCATCTAAAGTAAATGAATAATTATCCCCATATCCGTCATCATCGGTATCTATCCATTGCATTGGGTCTAGAGGAAATTCATCAGCACCATCCATAATGTTCCAATCACCATCCTCATCTGACCAACCGTCTCCATCACTATCTATGCAACCAAGACGGTCAATTGTTGAATTACCAAATACATCTGGGCAATCATCTGCATCAAGCCCTGTTGAATTATCACCATAATCATCCCCATCAATATCTGTCCATTGGGATGGCTCGTCAGGGAATGCATCGGATGAATTTGCCCATCCATCCCCATCATTATCCACACAACCAATTACTGGCCATAAAGATGTACCACTTGCAT
Organism: Methanobacteriota archaeon; assembly: GCA_018650285.1. Taxonomy (GTDB): domain Archaea; phylum Thermoplasmatota; class Poseidoniia; order Poseidoniales; family Thalassarchaeaceae; genus MGIIb-Q1. Next base: position 70,954 of record JABIGF010000027.1, on the reverse strand, counting down.
TGATACAATCATCTTCGTGATTGAAATACCCATCACCATCAGTATCAATTTGATGTTGGGCGCATCCATTTTCATCGACAACCCAACCGGGCCATGTTCCGTGGCAATCTTCACCTTCATCGCCATTCCAAATGCCATCACCATCATCGTCAGGCAGTAGATGCGTGGCATCAACTCCTATTCTCTGCCACGCTCTAACTCTATCTAAAATACTCAAGCGGACAAAACCCATTGCATCCCATTCATCTTGACCATCATCGGTCAACAACCAATCTAATAGAGAGAATTTGTCATCCAACTCTGCATAATTGATAATGAACTTGTAATCTGATTGCGCTGGATAAAGCCCCTCTGAACTATTATTGTACGAAGGTAGCACTGCAACCCCTCCTGCAGCAATGTGATCCTTAGCGCTATGAGTCCAATTATCTGCAATCGGTACAAGCCATATATTAGAATTATTGTCAACAGCCCGCATCTCAGTAAAACCAAGTGCCTCGCCATTATTCTCTACAGCATATATGATGTCTGAACGTGATTCTTCTTGGAATCGGAAACGGCCATTTGTACTATGGTAGAAGTCCTCATTAAATTGACAACCTGCACAGGTGAAAAGCTGTTGAGCCATAATGGGTATTGAACGGTTATCCCACCTACCAAAAACGTGTAATCCTTCATTTGGACAAGAAGGGTCCAAATCAACCCATTCCTTCACCCCATCACCATCATCATTGGGCGCTATGCTTGCCAAATTCATCCCCGGAGCCCAACCTGGCTGGGTAAGTGTTGGAATACTCGCCCCTGAGAAAATCCACCTAAGTTGCCCCATGGAAAGACCGCCCATATTTTTCAAACACGCCTCAGCAGTCCCGTTCGCTTGTACAAAGAATGATGCTGGCATCCTACCAATAGGAACCTCTAGCAATTGTTTGCTAGTAGATGTGCAATTGAGCATGCCAGATGTGGAATAGTTTGCAATGGGCGATGCTACTTGTCCAGAAGTGCTATAATTGACTCCAATTTTATTTCCATTATTCCCGTTACATAAGTCTTGAGTCATTTGATGAATTGTTGAATTGTACTGTGCGAGTGGGCGACCATCGCCAATCCAGTTACTACGCCATCTATTTTCCATTAACTGGGCTGTGACATCACCCCTCAACTGTAAGAAGCCCTCGGGAAGAATGTAGACCGTTGCTCGCCCTCGCTTCTGAGCAAAACCGATTTTTGTGCTATCTGGAGACCACTGCACGGCTCTAACACCACGGCTGTTCGAGCCGCTACCAAACGAACCAACTCTAGCGACCTCAGAGTAGTTCGATACATTTGCTACGTTATCAGGACTCAAATAGATGCGAGCCTCATCATCATCCCCTGCAACAACGAAAAATGCCCCGTTGGGAGAGAATGAGATTGCGTAAACGTCACGAGAACTATCTTGGAACCCGACTACATGCGAAGCGTTTGTGACATTGTAGACATTGACCCGATTGTCAAACCCGCCAGTCAGTAACCAGCGCCCATCAGGGCTGAATGTGGTGCCAAGAGCATAGGAGCCAGTATGATTGTTGAATTCCATATATTTGGTACCGTTGTTAGTCCAGAATACTTTCAGTTCCCCCCCAGCCGCTAAACCCGCGATTAATCGATCATCTGGGCTGGCATCAATGCTCCAAATAGTATCGCCTGGACTAAATGAATAATTCCTCACCATAGTCCAGTTATTCGCCGCAAATTGGCGGAGTTCGCCTTCACCGCTGCCAGTAAATAGGTAGGAGCCATTGGATGACCAAGTTACACTAGGTACGTCATCATAGTGATCGGCACTCAGATTGGCAATAAGAGATGCCGAATTGTTTGTCCAATCCATCTGCAATACGACAATTTGGGAAACATTTCCGCTATCATCGAAATAAGCACCTGCGGCAAGTAAGGAACCATCAGGTGAGAACGCTAATGACCTAACATATTCATCAGGGAATGAATACAATGTTGAAAGAGTCAATCCATTTGCGGTATAGAGATTGACATCACTTCCGCCACCCACAGCCAAATGAATCGAATCTGGAGCCCATGAAATTGCTCTTGAACTCCCATCACTAGCATACAGTGACCTCATTGAACCGTCCCAATCATTGAGCTGTGGGTTAGTAAAATCAGAGTCCCCATTACCATCAATATCGGGACAACCGGTGTATGTATTGGTGCTATTCCCCCATGCAAACGGACAATCATCTATGGCATCATCAATGCCATCATTATCTCCATCTATCGCAGAAACTAGACTACTGCTTGCAAATGAAGTGAGAATTAGTATTGCAACAAGAAAGAGGCTTGATTTCCTGTTTCCCATAATATCCCGTCCATCTTCTCTTTATTGGTTGTTAGTATTACTTGTTCGTCGTGTCCTTTACCTGCTGAAGTATCATAGCATCGGCCTCAATTAATTCATCCGCATTAGAAGGAGGTGCTCCAACTGGGCCATGAGAAGACGGAATAGACAAATTTTCGATATCCCATTCATCATCTATTGCACCTTCTCCTTCATCAAACAATTCTGGGTCTAATGGCGTAGGCAATACCTCCTGCCAACTATCTTGCTTTTTGCTTCGGTGCTTCATCATCATGAAGACCAAAGTAATCAATGCCAATACAGCAAGAATATTTTCAATTGAAGCAGGTGTTGAAATCTTTGCTGTCAAAGAAGATTCTTCAGCAGAAAGAATTGTGTCAATCATAACAGTCTGACGATTTCCTGCAGCGTCTTCAATAATCAACTCAGCCTCCCACAACCCTGGTGAACTTACATTATCCAAAGATAATATGACAAATTGTTCTTCTGGTAAAATACCCATTTGAGAAGTAATGAAATTCTTTTCATGTTCAACTGAAAGTGACCAGAAATAAATGTCAGTATGTAAAAAGTCAGCCCTTAGCGCTAGATGACAAGTCGCCACAGGTTCTGGATTAGATATTGTTGACACAGGTTTAGTTTCACAATTAGGTTCAACCCATTTGAGTGTTGCATGAGGAGCCGTTCTATCCACATTTATTGTGTGAGAAACGGATGCTGTATTCCCTGCTAAATCAACACTGCTGACTAGAATCATTTCTAACCCCTCATTCGAATCAAATTCAATTTCTTGGAAATAATACCCCTCACCATTACATTGGGTGGAATATGTAGATGCATCAGGCAAAATAATTTCAATCGGCAATCCGGATTCACATTCACCTGTTAAATTCCAAAACCACGAAGGTGTGGAAATACCATCTTCAGGTGATGAAATAGTCAAGTGAGGTGCACGACTATCGAGTAATACTGATAAATTAAACAAATACATCTGTTCCATTGCTTCAACCTCAAAACGAATCATATTCTCACCTTCTGTTAATTGAACTGGTATTATGATATCACCACTACTCATCTCAGAACCATTTTGTATATTCCAAGAAGAACCGTCCCAAACTTGGGAAGACCATCTTTGCTCTGGCCCAATATGCATATTTGCGAAAACAGTTGATGAATTTACTACCCCCTCATTCCAAACTGCTTCAAGAGTAGGGATATATGCCTCTGGCGTTAGATAAATATCAATACAATCAGTAGCAATGTTTGGAGACGGGCCTATCGTAATATCTGAAGCTAAAATACAGAATTGATGCCAACCAGTTTCATCCAACATTACCTCTGTAGTTGTAGAAAAGTCACCCGCTGCAAATTCACCGATTAGTACCCCATCCACGACTAAGGATTGATTTGATATTTCAGAGATATTCCAATTTAATTCAACTCTATGATCCCAAATGGTAGAATTGTCAATGGGAGTCTGCCAAGCAATTTGCGGTTCCTCCCTATCAATAAGCAGAGTGAAATTTTCCCATCCCCAATTCCCAGCCCAGTCTAAAGTTTCAATAAATATCTGCCAACTTCCATCGCTCAATCCTGAATGATTCGTTTGAATAGAAAATGGAGTGTAAATGTTTGATGGAGGAGGTGGAGCGCCTTCACGAAGATGCGAAGAATCATTCAAACCCCACGGTGGTGCGTATTGCGAAATACACGCTGACGTTCTCTCAATACCGCCTTCATCAATAAAGTAAGCACAAACTTGCTTAGTATCAAAGTATGCATCCACATTGATTCTCAACGGTGTCTGTTTCACATTAAGACGGTCAGGGGGAAGCAGGTCTTCAACTAACCAATACTCACCATCAGAAATTCCACTATAACTAGTTAACACAATTTGAGGTTCGGGACCATTATTGTGTGCGCCCCATTCATCATAGACAACATCAAACTCACGGTGATTCCAATTGCCTGCTAAATCACGAGCCGTTATTTGGAAAGTGTTTAGATTGACCCACTCCCAAGTGCTAGCATCATTTGGATCGCCATCCCCCACCGCCCAATATGTTGGGTGAAGCGACAGAAATATTTCTGCTGAACCTGTTTCATTGAGTTCAATCAATGTATTATTGAACCATAATTCTGCACCAATATCCGTTTGAAGTGAAATTGGCATTTGTGAATTATTTGAAAAGAAATTCCAACCTGAAATAATTATTGGCGGGGATAAATCGTCAAATTCAACCATTAATGTCGAACTATTTTCCCTTCCATCATAATCCATAACCTCGGCAGAGAAAGTCCTCCACCCGTTATCCTCTGGTAATGAAAGATTCAACCAAGCTGAACGAAGTGTGAGGTCAATATACGGGGAAATGGAGGGTTCAATGCTTGAAGGTACAAAACTCCATGAATCTGTGATTATCAACTGATCTATTGAGATTCCATCTTCTGACGGCCAGATATTGATATTGTGCCGACCTGGACTTGTGATTTCAAATTGAACAGGAGATGATTGACCTTGCTCTAATCCCATGTTTGTCCATTCCCAACTACCAACTGAATTGGTATACATCCCTACTGGATTACTTGTTATTGGTGATTCATCAACACCGATATGCACAGCATGACCGTTTACATCTGTTGCATTCACCCTTATCCAAACATAGTATGTACCGTTTGCTGAAAAATCTATAGAGTAATCTAAGCGAGGACCTGAATCAGGATTTGTCGACGCCCAACCTGTATCAGAATCAGTAGTCAAATATTGCCCATTGCTGGAATTTGGAGAAGATGCAACCACCCAATTAGGTGCTGAATTATCCGTCGCCACTCCAGTAGATGTGGTTTCATCTACTTCCACCGTGACAGAACCACCTGAAACATGGAAATGAGAGCCAGAAGATTCGTTTACCACACTATTCCAGTGAATCCAAGATTCGGCGTAATCAGTTGTACCACCATCACGCTCAGAAATGGCTTCAAGAGTAAATGATTCATTGGCCCAGTCAACTAGTGGATGAGTATCAATATTCAATGCTGAAAGATTGAAACCGTTACCAAAATCATGTGCTTCAAGTTCAAGTGGGATTGATTGATTTGTTCGCGACATATTGAGTGGCGTTGAAAATTCTAATATTGGAGGTAAATCTTCTAATCGGTAATCATAACTTAACCTCAATGAACCACCAGATGCTAGATTCACTACCAAATAACCCTGCCAATTACCCGCGCTACTTGGCATTTCATAACTCAAATTTACATCAAATGCACTCATTGGAATCCCGCCCCCTAGGGCAGAGGAGCCGTTTGGATAACGAGTAATTATTTCAGATTGGTTTAGGGAATTTACACCCTCAACAGTTAGAGAATCGCCTGCAAGAATTGTCTCTCTTAACCAAAATGACGCTGTACCATTTGGCACATCATAACCGTTTACTACGGCCCACCAAGTGCCATCAGTGGGGCTATCAATTGAAATTTCTTCGTCAGAATTCCAATTGCCACTAACTTGAATTTGTTCACTACCAAAATCTATCACACCGTTGCTATTTTTATCCCTGTAAAGAGCTAAATCTAGATCTGTTCGAGGACTAATAGAATCAATTTCAACCTTCAATAATTCTGAATTTTGAACTGACATCTCGTGTTGATATCCTGAACTTGACCAACTGCCTGGTGTATCTTGAGTTGCCGTTTCAGAAGGCAATAGAACTGGTTGGGTCCAACCAAATCCTTCAACCGAAGATACGTTCAAATCCAATGTCGCCCCAATTGTAATAATTTCATTACCATCACCATTGGCCCAATCATCAACAACTTTTGTCAGCGAACCGTTTACTGCGTTAACATAACCCACACTAATGTTCAACGGATTATCATTAGTGTTCACACCATGGCGAATGGAATGCAGCATCATCTGCTTCATACCTGAAGTAGCATCCGCTACAAGAACTTCATGACTACCACCCGTGGAAGTTTGCCAACGATATTTGCCAGAGCCAATATCTTCATTCTGAGATGAAATCTCTGGTACCAAATTGTATTGCCCGTAGGCGTTTGGGTCATCCAAATAGTATGGGTGTCTAGACTCAGACATCCAAATCACATCCACATCGGTGTAACTATTATCTGGCCAGTCTACATCAATTACAATTGCTCCATCTTGAGAAAGATTGTAGGGCCAATCAAAAGTCAAGAATTTCCAATCCCCCGACTCTGAACGCCAGCCCCATCTCTGAGCTCCTTGAATCCATGTTTCGGTGTACAGTGACTGATTTGACATATTACCATCAATAGGTTTAGGCACTAAATTGACTGGGCCATTAGATGCAACATTTACGATCACAGGTAAACTCCAACTATAGGATGAATTATTGGATTCAAACTCAAATTTAACCTGTTCCTGTCTTATTCCTGGAATTGCATTCACTGGCACTGAAACACGACAATTGACATTCATTGTACCGTTTGCAGGAATAACTCCGCTACCTGCACAAGGAGTTAGCCATGAGGTATTTGTTGAAGGGCCAAATCCAGTCCAATCAATTTCAATTGGAATAGGGTCCATCATATCTGTACGGATGTTACGTCTGTAAACTCCTAACAACAGACCATCACCTTCACGTTCATGAGGTAGACCTACTCGAACTTCAGCTTGACCTGAAGCGTAGGTGTGTGCCGTAATCATCGAATATTCACTACCTGCTTCCATCTCGCCTGAATCTACTAGAGAATTATTGTTTGAATCATCCCACCACAACCCATCACCATCATCATCATGCCAACGGAGTAATTCAACATGAACACGATTTTCTTCGTACATGTCGTCATTACCATCAAAACCAGCACCTGCTAGAGTTGCACGAGCCCGCACTATAGAAGTGCCATTTGGAAGTGAGAGATTTGCATCTCCTTTGATGTGTACTGGAATTAGCATGTCAGGCCGCCCAGATTGGTAACCATCCCAACCAAGAGATGTTGAAGAGTTCCATACTGTTGAGAAATGAGATGTCGGCTCCAAGTTTGCCCCATCCCAAGAGAGGTTTACTGGAACACCCCCTGTTCCATTCACAGTAAAATTGGCCCAAGCACTTTGACCTGGAGAGAGAATGTTGGTATTTGCATCTCTGTGGGCCCCATGATTACTTCCTGCCATCCAAGAAGCTGGCGTCACCCACGCTGAACCGTTTGCTGCTTGGATAGTTTGTACGGCTCGGCTAATATTAGCAAATCCGCCACCTTGAACAAGTGGGTCGTATCCACGGTCATCTGCAGTTGACATCAACAAGTCACGTACTGTTTGAGAATCTGGCCAAACCCCAAATTCTTCAAACCAAGCATCATAAATGAGTGCTACTAAACCAGCGGCAATAGGTGTTGCAAGAGATGTACCACCCCATGTTCTGTAGGCTGAATTTGCATCTGTAACCTCATTGAGGCCTCTATCTCCTGTTGCAGACCATCCGACGGTCACTATGTCTGGGTCTAAACGGCTTGCTGAGTTTGGCCCGCGATTTGACCAAGCGGCTGCATCACCCCAAGTACCACCGTGTGACTGACCAGTTTGTGAAGAAAACGCTCCAACAGTAATTACTCCATGAGCGCCACCAGGGGAAGCGGTTGTACCATATCCATGGCCACCATTTCCTGCCGCCACCAAATATGTTGTATTACGAGCGTGAACTCTTGTCAACCAATCAACATATAGTGACATTTGGTCAGTTCCATCATTGTGAATATTTGACCAACCAAAAGAGAATGAGCCAATTTGTGCTTCATCGCCACTGTCTGTTACACCATCATATCCTTCTGCAAGGAAACGCCACGCGTCCATGAATGAACCACCTGCGTAGAAATCTGCAACTGCAATCAGTTCAGAATTTGGAGCCATCCCCAAAACTTTCCCATTTGCAATTTCTCCCTGTGCAGAAACAGCAGATGCGCACAAAGTACCATGATTTCCGCCAGGGTCATTTTGGTCATCAATCATGAAGAGTGTCAAATTGCCAGCCGCCGCAATACGGTTCTGGAATCCAGCACGTGCAGCGTATGTGGACCCATATGGAATTCCGTTAACACCATCACTTATCCAATACAGTAACCCTGCAGATTGGTCCCACAAACCATCACCAGTTGTATCAAGGCCAGCAGTTTCACTACCCTTCCTTACCGCCTTTTCATCAGAAAATTCGCCATCACGGTCAATGTCAATGTAGACTGTATCGTAAACTCCAGCCGTTAAATCATCAACGACCAATATGTCAACTTCACCGCCAGCCCTGCTTTTCAAAGCAGAATCAGGATGAAGCCCGTGATGATATATTCCGGACAATGAGGGTGATATTCCCGAAATATCAAATCCTGTTGAATCAAGAATCGAATTATTGTTAGTGTCTAAATCGGTGTTTGAAGTATCAGAATAGTATGAACCGGAGTTATCTGGATAAGCATCACCATTTTGCATCCAAATATCTACACTACGTGGGTCCCACATAATGGGCCAACCGTCATACGGATTAGCAGAGTCATTTACTCTAGCTTGTGTGCCATTTAGGTCCGGATGAGCAAAATCAATTCCTGAATCAACAACTGCTACTTTTACTCCCGCTCCATCAACACCCAAATCCCAAGAATCGGGTGCTCCGTGCAGTTCACCTGTTCGTACAGAAAGAGGATCAACAGAATTTGATGAAAAGGGTTCAGGAGAACCAGGGTCTTCAAAAATTGACATCATTCCTGATAATCCTAGCAATTTTGGCACTAGGTAAGCCGGTAGCGTCATCTTCCGATGCTCAATTATTCCAGAAGTTGGAGGCGCTTCAATAAATTGTTGACCGCCCTTAAGCGCCGATTGCTGTATAGAATAGCCGAATTCTTGTTGCCACGCATCAAGTGATGCTAAATCCCTAGTGATGACATATATCTCTGATAATTCATCACCACGCTGCCACCATTCATCTTCAGCAGGCCAAATTACTGGTTGAGTTGGAATAAATTCAGGTATGGACAGAGGTGGATTATTGATTTCTGAATCCGTTGTTTCTGAAAATACCATGCCCCCAGAAAATGAAACTGTACTAGACCATGGTACGAGTAGCATCAAAACAAGAATCCAAAGAGGCATTCCGAGTGATACTGATTGCCTCATGAAGGCTCGCATCCATACCGAGCCCTTGAAGGGCTCGGCCGCTTGATTAAACAATGGAAAGAGAGACATCAAGCGTCAAGGTCAAAACCAAGTGGCTTTTGGAGGCGCCCGTTAGTTCCGTAGTGTAGTGGTCCATCATCTCTGGTTTTGGTCCAGGGGACGCAGGTTCGACTCCTGCCGGGACTATTTCAAAACGCTGCGTTATGGATATGAATTAGCCATTATTTCGCACTATTTAAAAATTATTAATTAAGTGCTCGCGCCGGGATTCGAACCCGGGTCAACGGGATGAGAGCCCGCAATGATGGGCCGAACTACACCACGCGAGCGAAGTAACCCGCCGACCTAACTTCGGTATATCAACAAAGTGGGGAATGGATATCATCACATTCACTTTCACTTTAACTTTAATTTCAAATGCAGTACAACGATTAGCATTCACTTTAAGCAACCCCCGTCCATTGTTGGTTCATATACCGCCCCTCTCTAGTTCAGGCCATGCAACAAAGCATATTGAGTAAAAAAGTAAACAGAGTAGATGTGGTTGAAGTGACTCCATTTAGAAGCCTAGTGTCTAGCATAGAAGATGGGCGCGTGATAACAGAAGTTAGTTCTGGACTTGTACGCCTTACATCAGCTACGGGTAAGTTATCTAACAATAATTGGAATCACGTACCTGAGCAAAGCAAAAGTAAGCCAATCTGGAGAACGTTGAAAGTACGTGCGAAGGCTTCATTCTCAACAGAGGTGTTAGCTTGAGTAGAACCAAAAGATTGCGCCAGGCAGTAGCAGAATATCTGCTAGAACACGGTAGTTCAAACACCGTAGATATCTTTGATCACCTTAATGATAGATTCTCTTGGGGTGCCACAATGAATCAAGTTGGCAATATTCTTGCAAAGGATTTGAGATTTCAAAAGGTAGGTCATCAAAGAGATTTCTTCCGAGGTGGCCGTTATACCGTTTGTGTTTGGGACCTTTCTTCTACCTCCAATAACAACACAACAGCGCAGACATGAAGTGCCAAGCGCGGTTTGACCCCATTCAATGGGCACTCAGGAATGGTGGACACTCTCGAGAGGAGTTAATGTCTTGATGGGTGCAATCACTGTACCAGTGGGTGCACTGATTGTAGGTGCTGCAAGCCAAACTGATATTGCATTGCCTTTGGCTTTACACACATTGAGTGTGGCGTTTTTCATGGCTGGATGGAATGCTCTTAATGATATACTTGACATAGAAGCAGACAAAGTAAATCACCCGAATCGCCCATTGGCATCAGGAGCCATTACAGAAACTGCCGCAAAAAAATTCTCCTGGGGCGCCATGATTCTATCCGCAATAACCTTGATTCTTATCATCATACATGCTGAGAATAATATTGGTCACCTTGAATGGCTTGATTCCGTTGCAATCTGGGCTGTTGCCCTCATCTTAATGAGTGCGTATGAATTTGATGGCATCCCATTCAAGACGTGTCTCAAAAAGAGTGGATTATGGGGGAACTTGTCGGTCTCCGGATTAATTGCCGTAGTCATTGTCTTTGGCGCTGCTGCCGTAGGGTACGGCACTGACCCGCTTCCTTGGCTAGTCGCCATCTGTGCAATGATGATAGGTACTGCGCGAGAGATTATCAAAGATGTAGAAGATATGGAGGGCGATGCTGAAAGAGATACGTTGCCGATGAAAATTGGTGCTGAAAAGGCACGAATGGTTAGTTGGGTTTGTGGCCTCATAGGATTCATCAGTATGGGCCTACCATTCGCATTAAAATTACTACCAACTTCCTTCATCGGATTCATGGGTCCAGCAATGCTCTACTTGTTGATGGTAAAAGGCCCCATCATGAAAGGAGAAGATACCAAGGCATCAAAATATCTCAAACGTGCACTACTGTTTGGTTTACTAGGATTCATGACCTGCGGAATCGTAAAAGCAACCTCTTGGTCGCTTTAGAATTGAGTAGAAATACCTGCTTTGACATCAATATTCCATTAGTTCAGAATATGTAGACCATGCTTCTTGGTCAATCAAGTAAGTTAACAATGACATTTGAGCCCACATCCTATTTTCTGCTTGGTCAAAGACTACAGAATTATCACTATCCATGACCGAATCTGTGACCTCATCCCCACGGTGCGCGGGAAGGCAATGCATGAACAAATAATCCTTTTTCGCATGTGACACTAATTCATCATTTATTTGAAAACCTTTGAAATCATTTATCTTGTCAACTAGATCTTCCTCACCCATTGATATGAACACGTCTGTATACACAACATCTGCATCAGTTACAGCCTCAATAGGGTCGTGAGTTTGACAAAGTTTTGAACCCGATATCTCAGCAAGTTTTTCCGCCCTTTCAACAACATCAGAATCAGGCTCATATCCTTTCGGAACTGCCCAATAGACATCACAACCCAAAATGGCACCAGCCAACAATAAATCATGAAGAACATTGTTACCATCACCAACCCAAGCAATTTTGACATTCTTCAAATCATCTTTATTCTCCATTATCGTCATCAAATCAGCTGCGGCCTGACACGGGTGATGTTTGTAAGAAAGTGCATTAATCACAGGCACTGAGGATTTTTCTGCTAACTCAACTACATCAGCATGTGCGTAACAACGGTAAGTAATCGCACCAAGATAACGTGAAAGAACTTGGGCAGTATCTCCAACAGTCTCTGATTTACCAAGTTGAATATCACCCTTCAGGAGAGTCAGTGCATTACCCCCTAACTTGTCGATACCCACCTCAAAAGAAACTCTTGTCCGAGTACTTGGCTTCTCGTAAATAGAACCAACAGACATACCATCAAGAGGTGTGAATGATGGAGCAACCTCTTGGTCGCCTTTGAATGTAATAGCCCACTCTAATATCTCTGCGAAATCTTCTGATATGTCGTCAATTGCCAATAAATTTGACATTATTCATTCCACCCGTCTTTTTCAAAACCGATATCCTCTGCAAATCCATCTCGTGTATCCGCCATCCCACCAAACAGATTCTGAGCGAATGAAAGAATATCTGCAAGTCCATCCTCTTCTTCACTTGAAAGAGGTATCAATCCAGGTTGAACTTGGCTATGTTGCATCATACGAAGTTGACCAATTGCAAATTCAGTCCTTTGGCCACCAGCCTCTTCATACAGAGCCGCTTCAAGTGTATCTAGACGGTCACCCCATTCCAAAATACGCTCAAGATCTTCGGGCTCTAACAAATCTGACTTAGAAAGGAAATTTGCTGTAGGCAACCCTAGTCTAAAATGAACAATGTTGGACAACAACATTTGTGACACAAATCCTGATGGTGACTGAGACAACATTGGGTCAAAAAGGAATATCAATGCGGCGCGACCTTGTCCCAGCACCTCAACAAAGTGACTAGAAGCCTCACGGAATGCAAATAATTCAACTTGACCAGGTGTGTCAATAACTAACATATCACCAGATAAACCCTCCAATTCATCCTGAATATCAAATGCTTGAGCTGCTACCAAATCTGCAGCAAGAATTTGTGCCCCATTTGGCCCTAAATCATATTCATCCATCACTTCTGAAAGTGACACCATATCACGAACGTCAAATTCAGGGTCATAGTGTACACGTTCAGCCCCTGGGTCAAGGTTGATAGTTAGGGCGTCGACCTCGATAAATCTCGCCCATCTCTGAAATGCTGTGACCAATGTGCTCTTCCCTGCGCCAGCCGTTCCAACAACAAAAAGAACGGGCGGGGCGGTTGTATCTCCTGCTGCCATCAGTAGCAACCCCCAAGCCCATGGTTCTTCAAGGATTCGTATTTCAAACGCAAATTCATTGAGGCTATCAAAACAATACATAGCACCCACTACTTGACAACGGTTATAGAAGGAGACGCGTTGCCAAGGCTTACCCATATTATGGAGAGAGTTACAATGAGTGAAGAAGATAGTAACAACGCACCCCCACCGCCACCCGGAATGATGCCACCGCCACCACCACCGCCACCAGGCATGGATGCACCACCACCGCCACCAGGTATGGACGCACCACCACCGCCACCAGCACCTCCAATGGACGCACCGCCAGCACCACCCAGCATGGATGCGCCACCTCCACCACCTGCACCACCAAGTATGGACGCGCCACCTGCACCACCAAGTATGGACGCACCACCTGCGCCACCAGATATGGATGCACCACCCGCACCTCCAATGGACGCACCACCTGCGCCACCTGATATGTCGGCACTTGATGCATTATCTGCCCCACCAGCACCTGAAGAAGAGGCTGAAGCACCTCTATCATCCGCAGTAGATTTACTCGGTGGTACAATTTCATTGACTCTAGACTCAACAGATGATGCTGAAGACGATGATGATGCCCTGTTAGGAGCAGCAGCAGCAAGCCTAGATGCATTAGATGCACCTGAAGATTCCGAAAGTGATGCGCTTCTCAGTAGCGATGATACTGAAGAAGATGATGACGATTCTGAAGAAGTTGAAGATGACGAAGAAGATGAAGAGGTTCCCATCCACGCTGGCGCTGAAATCCGCACATTGGATACTGTAGACCAAATCCCAGGAGACAAACTGGAAGGTTCCCTTCATGAAATTGAAACATCAACACTCTCAGTAGACGGTGATGTTGTCAACCAAAGTGTTGATGGAAAGTTGCGAATTGGAAATCCAAGTGAAAAAGACAGACTTTGGGATATTGATATTTTCCTACACAAATTGAAATCAACTGATGTAGAAAATGGCCACATGCCAATTCAAGAGTTAGAAGCAGGAAAAGATCACACCATGGATTATTCCGTTTCAGGACCTGTAATGCTTGCAGTCCGTGAGCGCCTTGACACAAAACCCGACCGCACACAAGAGAGAAGTACTTCTGCAGTATGTAGTGACGACACACAAGGAATTTCATTAGAACTAGAAGTTGAAAATGTTGGACCTGTTGAACTAGACAATATTGTAGTCACTCGTGAGATACCCCCACAGATGACAATTACTAGTGAAGGAGACAACTACTCAATCGTAAAAAATATCCTGACATGGAATGTCACTCCATCCGAGACACTATCACCTGGAGCAAAAAGACAACTCCCCATTACCGCTGATTTAGTAACTGAAATCATTGATGAAGTTTCAGCAGGTAAAACCAGTGCAACATACACAGCAGATGCAACCCTTTCAGGAATGACAATTGTTGAACTAGATGCGTTCTGCCGTGGTTTTAGTTACATGGATGTTGATGAAGACGAACGCCCAGATAACTGGCGCTGTCAAGCGGTTTTCGAAAACCGCTCATCGTTCGCAGTTGACCTTGTGCGCTTACAAGTTAAGCAAGCAGGAACAGATGAACTTCTCTTTGATATCACAGATGTTCAGAAAGATGTACACCCTGATGGACGTTGGGAAAGTGATGTTGCTATTGTACCAGCAACTGAAGAACCGAATTTTAACCAAGAATTAGGATTTACCGTTATTCCACGAGTAACTCACTCAACAGAAGGTTCAATTGAATTGGAAAATTATGTAATTAAGGTCTTAGAAGCAGATGTCAGCAAGAACTATTCCACAAAAATTCTGCGCACATACCGAGAAGCAACAGTAAACGCTGAAATTTCAATCAAGAATACTGGTTCGGCTACTATCAACCTAATGCGCTTGACTGACGATGTACCTGGGATTTTCAACAGCCCTGACACAGAACAAGTCGCCTGCACAATTGATGGTAACGAGGTAGCAAATGACCAATTCCGAATTGAAGTCAAGGAAGGAGTCACTCTAGAAGAAAATAATCTAAGCCCTGATGGAGCCGGCCACACAATGTTGTTGACAATTGGGACAAAAGGACCAATTGGTCTAGAACCAGGTCAAGAGATGACTATCACATACCCTCTCATCGCACCTGACCCAACACCTGAAAACGACACTGTCGCAGCACCTTTGCGCTCCGATTTCAGCGCCGAGCGCTATGGACCAGTCGCTAGCCGAGTCATTGAGGATGTCCCTTCAATCAGAATCATCCACAAGCGAAGAAAGTTCAGCACAGGGAAAGAAGTATTCCCTGCTGGCGGAGCCGGCCGATACGAAGTCATGATAATGTTCCAGAACCGATCAGATTCTGCACTTCAAAATCTATTAATTCACGATATTGTACCTAGTGCATTTGAAATCAAAGACTACAACATCCGTAGCGACTCATCTGGAGTCAGAGAATCAGAGATGGAGAAGGCTGATGATGAAAATGGAATGAAAGTCACATGGCACATCCCAGTTATTGAGAAGGATGAGCGTATCGAAGTTATCTACGAACTCGTAGGGGACGCAGGTGTAGAATACAAGGTAAGTGATGCACAAGAGTTCCACGGAGCAACTTTTGGAGACGAACTTGATGTCGACCTACCACCTGCAGAGCCTGAAGCGGAAGAAGATGAAGAGGAAGTCATCGAAGAAACTGTTGAAGAAGTCGTTGAAGACGAAGTAGTAGAAGAAGCAACAGAAGATGAGGCTGAGGAAGAATCCGAAGAAGAGGATGAGGCTGAGGAAGAATCCGAAGAAGAGGATGATTCTGAAGAATCTACAGAAGAAGAAGAATCCGAAGAGCCTGCTGAGGAAGAGGCTGAAGAAGAGGATGATTCTGGAGATGATGCAATGGATGCAGCACTAGCCCAAATTACTGGTAGCGAAGTTGAAGAGGCTGAAGATGAGCCGGAACCTGCTGCTGAAGAGGCAAGTGAAGATGGCCGAGTCTGCGATATTTGCAGTGAAGTCAACGCACCTGGTGCTAATGTCTGCTCAACATGCAACTTTGAATTTGAATAATTCGCCATTAGAAAAAAGGCTCTACTAAGAGCCTATTTCGCTTGTGCGTACGCTGCTTGAGGACATTATATGGTGCTTGACATTACTTGAACTTCGCCTCCATCAATAGCAAGAAGCCGGTTTTTTGGTATTGGCTCCCAATCCTCATCTGTGAGTTTCTGCGTTGAAAGCAATACTGCCCCACCGTAAGATTTTGACCTACGTAACATGTATATTGGTTTCCTAGAATAATGATTAAATGCATACAATGTACGACCATCACTAATTAGTAAATTCAATCTTACTTCACGACCGTGTCTTTCAAAAACACCACTAATTGCCTGCTTAAGTGCAGGGTATAGTCCCTTAATGCCGCCAGATTCTTGATAATCATTAACTTCGTCCATTATTTCATGAAAAATCTGTTCAGAATCAGTATCGCCCTCAGAATCTGGGTGTATTGAATAATTGTTTGACCAACCATTGTGGGCAAGCATCCAATCTCTACCCCTATGCTTGCGAGTGAAGGGGTGACAATTACACTCACATTGAGCTGTTCCTGTTGCCCAACGAACATGGCCAATGATAACTTCGCTACTGGCATTTTCTATGGCATCCCAATATCTAGGGTCATGGTTACCTTGTTCTGGCGCACGTTCAACAATGGCCACTCCATCTTCATACCATCCTATTCCCCAGCCATGTGGATTGCTTTCTGCAAAACGAGCAAAACGAGGTAAACTCTTCGTTGCACGATCAACATTATTGCAACTCATTCCAAATAAATCACACATGCAATAGCAAAAAGCCCCATCCTTATTGAACCTTACAACAATTTTTGACTAAATATCAAATTCTGGCCAATCATCGAATGGGTCATCATCAGTTACAACATTAGATTCTCCATTATTGGATTCCTCTGTTTGTGAAGCCTCTGACAAATCGAGTTCATCTTCAACAACATCCGTAGAATCTTGCGGAGATACTTCTGAAGGCTGAGACAATGCAGATAAATCAATACCAAGACTAGTATGCCCTCTTTCACCAGCAACTGCAGCAAGAAGTTCGTCACCTATCTGTTCACCTGAACTAACCAATGTGGTCCGGTCAACTCCCGCCATTGCCTCAATTGAGCCAGCGGAGAATGAATGGCTTGACAATCTTGGGTCGGGGGCTACTCTACGAACCCCCTCTAATTCCACATCTAATATTTCTGAATCAAATTGGTCCAATACTGGTACGCTGTTACCGGTTTGAGGTGAAATTTCCTTTAACAATGCATGAAGTTCTTTTGATTTATTACCTGATGCTTTGAATTGACTGATTGCTTTCTCCCATGCGGTATGGTGTTGCGACCGCAATACCAGTGAGCGAGAAATACCCAAAGTAGCCTCATCAAGGCTCATTCCTAATCCCGTTGCCCTAGAATACAACTTCTCTGCTTGTTTTGCTTTGCCCAATTGGATTGCACATTCTGCTGCACCTTTACAAGCATCCAAACGCTCTGGCGCTTGCTTCATCACTTTTCTATAGACCTTTAGTGCCTGAGCGTGTTTCCCCTGTTTCACAAGTATACCTGCATATCTTGCTGCAAACTCTGGTTCCTTCTTCCAACGCTTGCTAGCATCTTTTAGTGAAGCCTCTGCAGTATCTAAGTCGCCAGCAATCAACGCTTCACGCACTGTTTGCAAAACTTCCTCTGGACTAGTCATGCCTGCTCAACTGTCAAGTCGGGGTGGTACACTCAAAACTACCGCAATATTGTACAGCCATCCCAAATACAATCTTACCATCCATAATATCAGAGATATTGAGTAATTATTCATAATTTATCTATTGAGAAGTAATTTTGCGAACGAAGGGTTCATGCGATTCAGGTGGAGCCGCCTGTTCATGCCTGAAGCAGACCAAGACGAGGCACTGCCCGGAATGGGGTCTATGATGACCCCACTTTTGCTTCTCGTCTTGATGTCAGTCCTCATCATCAACCCTTCAATTAGGAGCACTTTGGCAAATGGTGCTGACTCTGTATTATCCCCAATGATTCCCTTTGCAGATATATGGTTCGTACTAACAGTAGCTCTTGTGGGCTCAGCAATTATGATCGTAAACACCGTTTTCCGCTCTTTTTTCATGGACCCAATCAAGCAAGCACACCTTGCACACCGTAACAAACAAATTCGCAAATTGATGAACGAAGCACGAATTGACCGCGACAAAGTAAGAATGGATAAAATTCAGAAGATCCAACAACGGTTAATGCCAGAACAGATGAAATTGCAAAATTCAATGATGAAACCTATGATGTTCACATTTGTTTTCATTATCGCAATATTTTCATGGATGGCACTAAATGTAGAATCATATAGAGTAAATTATGTCAGCCTGCCTTGGGTTCCTGAATGGAATCTCTTAGAAGATAAGGTACTTTTTTTCCCTGCTTGGATTGCGACTTACATCACAACATCAGCACCTCTTGGAAGAGTAGTTGACCGGCATATCAAGTTGGCTCGATACAAAAACCACCCAATCGTAACCAGTGGAGAAACAATCCCTGAACCATACCTAAAAGACCTACAGGGTGGAGAATCTAAATCATCTACAACAAAGAAATCTAGGCGTAGCAGAGATGGACCTAGAAAATTGGCAGGGATTGCATCTTCAGCCTTTGATGTAATTGAAGATTTAGTTGGGGCACCAGGGACATCATCTAATCCAGTTAGTACATCTATCTGCCCCGATTGTGACTCTGACGAGGTAGAAAGGGCACCAGATGGACGCCTACGTTGCGTTATCTGTCGCAACACCTGGAGGCGTTAACATTGGTCAGCCTCACCGTTAGTGGCCACCCTGGAAGTGGAACAAGTACACTAGTCAAAGGAATATGCCAACTACATGGATGGGAATATCTGAATGGTGGAGCAGTATTCCGTTCAGTAGCTCAAGAGCGTGGTTTAACTGTAGAAGAATTCTCAAAACTATGTGATGCAGAACCTGAAGTTGACAAATCTCTTGATGAGAGACTAATTATTGCAATGCAATCTGAAGATGGCCCTGAAGTTATTGAATCTAGATTGTGTGGGTGGTGGGCGCATAATGAAAACATTAACTGTATCCGCTTGTGGCTTGAAGTTTCAACAAATGAAAGAGCGAATAGAGTGGTTCGCCGTGAAGGTGGGACGCATGAAGAAGCAATGGAACGAATCCTACGACGTATGGAATCAGACCAAATACGCTACAATAATCTCTATGAAATTTCACTAGAAGATAAAACTCCATACAATTTGATTATTGAATCTGATTCACTAAATGCTAACGAAGTTCTTAATTTGGTTGACATGGAACTAAAAAAGAAGGGGATGATTTGATTTCTAAACTAACTATTCTTGATAAAGATGCATCAAGTGATGCTAAATTTGGATGCCCACCAGAATTACGTAGCATAGAAGAGCTCCTTACTGGAGGTTGGATTCTTCTTGACAAACCGGCTGGTCCTAGCAGCCATCAACTAGCCGCCTGGGCTAGAGAAATGTTAGGTGTCGAAAAACTTGGGCACGGCGGGACACTAGACCCGTTTGCTACTGGTGGGCTAGTACTCCTATCAGGGAATGCTACAAGATTAACTGGACGTATTCTGAAAGGTGAAAAAATGTATATTTGCATTCTTAAGATCCCCAAAGGAGTAAGTGATGAAGCACTTGCAAAGGGAGTTGAATCACTTTCAGGAAGAATTCACAATGTGCCACCGCTTGAGTCAGCAGTAAAAGTTCAAGTTCGGCAGCGAACCATTTCTTCATTTGAAATTGTTGAACGAGATGATAGAATCGTCCTAATCTCAATTGAATGTGAAGCAGGAACTTATGTTCGAACACTAGCAAGAGACCTTGGCCTTCTCCTAGGAGGGGATGTGGAGTTGCTTGAGTTGCGAAGAGGCCGCAGTGGATCTTTTTCCGAAGATGATACTGTGACAATGCAACAATTAGCAGATGCCGTATTTTTGTGGAAACAACATGACCAACCTGAAGCGATGAAAAAGATTCTCCAGCCTGTTGAATCACTTCTATCCAAATTACCTAAAATTATCATCAAAGATGGTGCTGTAGCAGCCATAACCCATGGAGCACCTCTTGCCTCTGTCGGTGTTTCCGCACTTGATACCACTGTCCGACGTGGTGATGAAATTCTTCTTCAATCAATGAAAGGAGAAGCAGTTGCTCTTGGCACAATGAGTGTTAACGGGGAAGATGTAGTCAATATGAAAGGCGGAGAAATCGCACGGCCAAACTTAGTTCTGATGGCAACGGATGTCTACCCAAAACGTTGGTAATCGTTCAATAATGCTAGCAATATCAACAAAATGCTAACGCCTTAGAAACAAATCTCACCAACATACACCCAACCAAATGGTTGGATTACATTCAGTTCAAATCGTATTCTTCGTAAATCCACTCATCTGTTTCAAGTCGAAGTTTCAATCTTCCCATCGCAAATTCCCCCGTCCCCACCCCCGTCAGAACGCGCTGACTTTGCGGGAACATCTAATTTCAGACACGGGCTACCTATAACCATTTTCCGAAAATCAGTGATTATCCGTCATTCGGTGCTTCTTAATACATCAAAATCGTGCCACAAAAAACCAATGACAAAGCAATAAATAACCTATAATAGGGCATAAAAACGTACAATCAAAAGTTTCTTCTGACTCTACCAGGGCCAAGTTGCATTGCAATAATTCCACCAAAAATGAGAATCGCAGCTATTATCCAGATAGTTGAAGAGGCAAATAACGGCTCAGAATTACCCTCAGATGAACCACCATCATCAGTATTGTCATCGGCTGGTAAAATGTTGACCAATGATGAATATTCGTTGTTTGTTTCGGAAACTTCTAGAATATCATGTGTTGGATCAACGTAAACTCTCAGGGATGTACTTCCTTCCTGCATTGGTAATGGCCAGTAACAGGTAGCCTCACCAAGTCCATCAACATCAATGTAAGTGATATTGGCGCTGTCAATCAATGTTTGATTATTGTAACAACGTATAGAAACAAGAGAGGCTGCACTTAATCCCTCATTTCGCACCCAAACGGTGATTTCTGCTACTGAGCCAACCTTCATTTCAGATGCTTCAAAAAGTACCTGCTCGATAACTAAGTCTGGGTCAGAAGTGGCTAATACAGTCACATATTCAGTCAAAGTAGTTGTGCCATCAGAAAATGAAATTGATAGATCAAATGTACCAGGGGAAAGAGGTGCAAGATTGAGATTACCAAATTCATCTATTGTTGCCCATGAAAAATCGGTCACAACTGAAACAGAAGATAGGTCTGTGTCAATATCTTGGACATTGAGAACAATAGTAACAGGCTCACCTACGGGAGCTAGCACCTCTTGAGGAATGTTGTCATAAGTTGGCGGGTCGTCAACAGGAGATACTAGGACATCAATTATTGTCTGCCACTGGTTTCCTCTTTGGTCTGTTACAGCAATGTCAATAGGAACTAATCCAGACATCTCTGATTGCTGATTGAATACTAGCCTACCATCATCTACTGTCACCTTTACAATTGATTCATCTTGACTTGTTGCAGTGACTACTAAATCATCAACAGGAGTAATATCATCAGAACAAGAATCCCTCAATGTGACTATTTTTCCGTTCTCATCTTCATCAAGATAGACATCTGCGGGCCTTTGACAAATGGGGTCATAATCCCATTCAACTACAAATCCACCAGTCAGTGTCATATCCTCTATTTGGGCGACTACTGTTTCAGGTTCACCATTTGAAGACCAATAAAATCTCGTACCAATCCCTACTTCAAAATCGTCGCCAATGGATGGCAAATATCTGCCAACAGGAAGAGAAAGAGAAAACGCGCCGGGCGAAATTGGTAATGAAGTAATCAAATTAGTTCCAATCGCAATATTTAGGTAACTGTAATTATTTACTAATCCCGCTGTATCCCCTGTTATTTCACCAGAAACTGAAAGGGTCGGGTCATTAAAATCAATTCTTAATCCTGACAAACAGCCATCAAATATTACTACATCAACACGAACATAATTCGCACCCGAAATAATGACTCCGTCAGTCACACCTACGCCTGAGCCCCAACTTTGTCCATCTGTGCTAGTTTGAACCTCAACATCAACACTAGCATTGCCAAAGAAGTGGAGGCGACCCCATGTTTGGTCGTGTGGCAATTGCAAAGAAGATGTTAACCACCCTCCCGAACTACTTCCTCCTACTATCTCTAAACCACAACTAGTAGTTACCAAATCATTCTGTTCCCCCGATGACAATTCAAAGTCATGGAAAGGATACATCTCCATCGGAGTTGTATGGACTGCTTTACCTGAATCAAAGCCAGACCATTGTGATTGGAATACATAATTGATACCAATTGCATCAACACGCACTTCGCTATCATCAATTCCCCCGACAGAAACATAGTCAACTGTGACAAGTAAATCCTCCAGCTGTGACCACGACCAAGTATTCACTGAATCAAGTGATATTTCCAATGGATTACCTTGCATATTGTCTATTGCTTGTTGAGTATGTGCAAAATTCTTCACAAGTTCAATATTCCCATCCCATTCAACAGTAATTCTGACTTCATCGTCTTGAAGTGTATCTGGTATTGCAAATGCTACCATCAAGGATACGTTCATCAATGGGTCATTTGTATGTCCTGACATGTCAAAATTTGTCAATTCAATTTCCGGCCCTTTACTCCAACTATATCCTCCATCAGGGAAACCCAATGATAAATTAGAATCGGTTGGTGAATACAATGCCCAACTTGTATCTTGATCAACATTTTGTGGCCTTTCATGGGTGAAAGAGAGGTGACTATCAGTAACCATCACGTCGGTCCAATGTGCTGAAACTTCCGGCGTATACCCGTATTGAGATGAGAGGACCCAATCACTAGAATTGTCCAAAGTACCAGATGGGAAAAGGTCGACAACCTCTGAACGTATCACCACATCAGCAGTTGCAGGAAGGGGGATTGCGGCTAGCATTAGAATTGCAAGAAAAATTGAAGTCCCTCTAAATGCAGATTGTGCCATGATGTGTGCTAATCAACAGTCAGCCTTCAACCCGTCGCATCGTTGGACAGGTAGAACTGTTGATTAGGGGGAGGGATGTGGGCGGGCCACCTATTGGCTGCGGTGGTCTAGGGGTTAGGACGGTAGGTTGTGGTCCTGCCAGCCCGGGTTCAATTCCCGGTCGCGGCCCTCACTTCAAAATAGGGTGAATACTTTCACCCATAATGGCATCTTGTATCAACCAATTTACTTCAATAAGGGCTGTAATCAATCGCCATTTAGAGTATTGACATCTATTGAATGACCCATTCTTTCAGCCTTAGTCGTAAGATATTCTACATTATCCACCCCTACACCAACGACTATTGGTATTTTATCCACCACATTAATGCCAAGATTTTGCATCTGGCTAACTTTGTCTGGATTGTTAGTCAATAGACTGACTTCTGTAATATTTATCGCTTTCAAAATCTCTGATGCGATATTGTAGTCCCTACCATCAACAGGGTGACCTAACATCAAATTCGCATCCAATGTGTCCGCCCCATCATCTTGAAGGTGATACGCTTTGATCTTCTCTCTCAAGCCAATCCCTCGCCCTTCTTGACGAAGATAAACAATACAACCCCAACCTTTCTCTTGAATTAACATCATGGCCGCATTTAACTGTGGACCACAGTCACACCTAAGACTGCCAAAAGCATCACCTGTCAAACATTCAGAATGGATACGGACTAACACGGGGTCAGGTCCAGCCATGTCTCCTAATATCAAAGCAACATGGTCTAATCCAGTACTATCTTCATGGAAAACTCGTATTTGAAAATCTCCAGAAACTGTTGGAAGGCGCGCCTCAGCAGGAATATCCATTGCCTCACGTACATTGATATTGGAATTATTCATTTTTGCCAACCTCATAACTTTTCAATAGTGAATATAATTTCGCCAGCCTCTTCTTCAAGATGCAGTAATTTCGCACCAATACGCTCTAGCAGCATGGGGATATCATGCTTTGTCTCTGGGTCGTCAGCAATAACCGTCAGAGTCACCCCTTTCTCCATTCCTTCGAGGGCTTTACGTGTCTCATGGACTGGCAACGGGCAATGATACCCAAGCAAGTTCAAGGTTAGCATCTATGGACCCTCGCTACCTACGACAATACCGTCTCTTTTCAAACCATTCAGAGATAGGGTTTTGATATGGGGGAGGCTGTTCGACCTACCATGGAGAGACCTGCCGGCGATGTCTCACTTGCTGAAATTGCTGGCCGATTAAAAATAATAGTTGCAGTAGTAGGGCTTCTTGTTATTGCAGAGTTGGCCTACCGTTGGTTAACCCATCCTGATGACAGTTTCGCACTCTATCAAGAATTACTCACTTGGGCTTGGTATCACATGCATGGTTTGATTTTCGGGCCTGAAACAGTATCCTATGTTGCTAATGATGGACCAAACACCATTCTAGAATTCTACCACCCAAGTTTTGAAGGAAGTGCAATGAATCCTCTTGAAGTGACAGATGAATGTGTTGGATTACATGAAATTGCCTTCGTTTCATTTATGATATGGATGACACCAGGAATATCTAGAGCCTTGAAAAAGAAAGGTATTCTGACAATGGCTGGTGTGTTAATCACTTTGAATTTAGCCAGGCTCCTCGTATTATATCCATTAGCAGTAAACGGTTGTGTTGAGGCGCCGGGCCAATATGGCTGTTGGGCTCCAATGTGGGAATTTCATGAATTTATGCTTGATATTGGCTTCATGCTTGTAATTTTAATTGGATGGACTGGTTGGTTCCTATCTGTTGGCGGACCTAAGAAAATGGAAGAGATGGGAGACATCAATCTTAGATTTGCTCTACCAACAAAAATTAGCCAGCGTTCCCCATTGCCACAATCTTTGATTGCAGTGCTATTAGTTACAGCAATTTTTGCTAGTTCCGCAGCCTACACATTAAGTTTTGACGATAATGCTGAGAAAGAACGGCTTGAAGCCGAAGGTTGTGAAGGAATCATTTTAGCACTATGTGCCGAAGAGGTTAGAGATTGGGACAATATTTCTGGCCGTGCGTGGCGTACAATGCTAGTAAGTGCAATAGTAGCCGCATTTTCCCTAACTAAATTAGAATGGGGGAATAATTCTACTGAAGAAGAGGAATGAGTATTCCAATAGAAAATGAACTCAGCGAGCAATTTCTAGAGTGACTGAATCGCCATTCCATTGCCTATTACCCATTACTTTGATGACTGTTTCAACTTTGTCAAGATGGATTTCTACTTGACTAGTGTCATCTGCAATTGATACTTCACCAATTGCTAACTGGTCCAACTTTGCTTCATTCGAAAACCAGTTGGTAAGGGTGTGATTGGTTGCACCATGTTGTTTGCCAACAGATACTTTGACTGGAACCATGCCGAAATTGTTTGAGACTTCTGACCAATCCGCCTGCTTTCGCACTGGATCACGGTCCATTCCTTTTGGTAAATCAGGTACTGCTGATTCAGGTATAGCGAGATTCCAAGTTGCTGAAATCTTCTGTAGTTGTCCTTTATCTTCGCCGCTAACAAATGACCATGCTGTTCCTTTGCGCCCCATTCGTCCTGTCCTACCAATTCTATGGACGTAACTCTCAACATCATCGGGCAAGTCATAATTGACAACAATAGTCACACCATCAACATCTATTCCTCTTGCAGCAACATCTGTACAGATGAGGACCTTTTCGCCTCCATCTTTGAAAGATTCAATGATTCTGCCACGCTTATTTTGCGGCATATCCCCATGCAAACCTGCAGCATTGAATCTAAATTTGTTGAGACGCTGAACTAACAAGTCAACCATTCTCTTGGTATTAGTGAAAACCATCATCTGGTCTTCATCATTCATTGTCACCAATATTCTGCCCAATGCCCACAATTTGTTGGCTCGACCAATTGGGATATGTAATTGTTCAATCTCAGGGATTTCAACTTCTAAATCATCCGACATTACATGCTCGGCATCGGAAATAAAAGTATTTGCCGCATCAAGTACTTCTTCAGGAAATGTGGCACTGAACAACATTGTTTGTTTCCGGTTCTCCATCTTCTCAAGAACCCAAATGATATCTGGGAAAAATCCCATATCAAGCATTCTGTCAGCTTCATCAAGACATAATGTTGTGATACTTTCGAGTTTTAGGTGGCCTCTCTTCGTCATATCGATAATTCTACCAGGTGTGCCAACAATGATTTCAACACCAGCATCTAACTTCTTTGCTTGCTTATCTATGTCTGTACCGCCATATACGGTAATGATTCCAAGACCTTTGTCACCCTGCAACCATTGCATCTCTTCAGCAATTTGCTGTGCTAACTCACGAGTAGGAGAAATGATGATTGCCTGAGGAATGCCATTTGCTTCAGTATTCTCAATGCAGGGAATACCAAATGCTGCTGTTTTTCCTGAGCCAGTACGTGCTTGACCTACCACATTCTTGCCATCGCGAGCAAGTGGAATTGCTTCTGCTTGAATTTGAGTCGCATAATCCCAACCCTTTTCGTTGATTGCAGCTAAAATGTCTGCATCAATATCCCATGATGAAAACTTGACACCAGATAATGTCGCTTGAGCCATCTGCTAAACCGTCCTTCTCAGTAGGACTCGGCTTCGCGAATTTCCTCTTGCAACTCACCCATCCAGTACTTGCGGCAGTACTCTTTGGTGAAGAAGCGGGTTTCGTCCATGTGGACACCAGCGCCCTCTTTTCGTTCTTGGCGACGACGGCTAACTGACTTGATATCTGGAATCTTTTGGCGGACATGCTCACGCATGTATTGGCGGAACTTTGCTGCCTTGACAGGGTTCTCCCCTTTCACACTGCGGCCGTTCCACAAACGCTCAAACTGTTCGGCCTTCCAATCACCCGATTTTCCACTCATGATATCACTCAGCGAGCGGCCCACCTGACGCCCCTCTTTAATGATGACGCACGAGACAAAATCCTAAATTCACTACGTGGATTGATTATCTGAGTCTTTTTTTGTGTCTAGAAGTTGCTTTTGCGGCATGAATTCTGACGGTGGTAAAATAGGTGTGCCATCAACATTCGTTGCCTGCGGTGCTTTGGCCAAAAATCTGTTCTTTTCGTCCTCACCGCCATCAATTTCAGGATCTAGAGCAAGTTCAGTCAACAGTTCAATCAAGTCTTTTCTTGTCTCTTGACGTAGCAATTCAGCAGCTTCATTTCGCATCTCGGACTCAGTAAATAACCGGGGCATCATCAAGATACATGACCTTCTAATCGCAGGGTCGGTATGTCGTGCACCGTCAAGACACAAACGGTTCATTCTAAAGCCGCTTACATCCATTGAATTCAGTGCCCTCAATGCCGGTTTCCTGACTGCAGAACATGTATCAAATAATGAGTTTTCAATCAGAATTTTTGCCATGCGTGGATGCATACTAGCTAACGTTGGAAGAGTTCTTGCTGCTTGGGTTCTAACTTTATCTGAATCATCACTAAGTGACCAGCCAATAAGGTCCCAAACAGATGCGGATTTTGTTCTAGCAAGAGGCACTAATATTTTAGCCGCTTCAATACGCAACATCTCATCGTCTAAACGAAGTATTTCATCGAGATGGTCTACAACCACGTCAGGCCATACTTTGCACATATCTTTCAATGCGATGAACGCTTGCTTCCTTCTTGATGCATTTTTCGAACGCAATTCTTGAGCCAACATCATATCTGTTGCTGAAGGGAACACTGGTGCAACGATTTTCAAACAAACAGATGCAGCAACACGAACTGATAAGTTGACATCATCCAACAACTCCTGTAAATGTTCAAACAATTCTTCTGCCTCGATTAATGCACAATATGGTAATGAGAATAGGGCTGAAATGCGTATTTCATGGTCTATATCCCCTAAAGCCAATTTCAATTGAGTCAATACCTCATCAGGATTACTTCTCATTATCCTTGGCAATGCCCTTATTGCGTCAACTCGGGTTGCAAACTGAGGTATCTCTTTCCACCTAACTTCAAGAGTTTTTATTTCGCCAGAACACAATGGAAGTATCTCAAAATGCTTGATGGCATCCCAATATCCCGGTGGCGCACGGTATGCCTCATCAACATGAGCAAATGCATCTCTTTTACCTGCTGCAAGAGGCAAGCCTGTCTTAGGGTCACGTGCAATATACTTCTTCATCAAACGCCCTCCTTGCCACTCACCCTATTTTAGGCAACCACTTTGCAATCCCTGACGGGCGCAGAGGTTTCTCAACCTTTGTTTTTCCGTATCAACATTAATACAGATAGTTGATGCACTTTCAGCAAGTGGCAAGAGCGATGCAGACGAGGGCGAGGTTTGTTTGGGCACAAGACGGCCTTTGGCCTGGCCCAATAGATTTTGATGACCCGCGATTATTGGCACACCCAATACACATAGAATTCCGACGACATAATAACAGTGGATTGCCATTGGGTGAACTACGAAAATTTATTGAAGATAATAATGAAGTTCAAGTTGATGCCGCTGCAACATCACACAAAGAAGTAATGGATCTGTTAATGGTTGGTTGTGACCGTGCAACTATTGACATTTTTTCTAGAGATAAAGAAATAATGTTAGGGCACTCAGTTACTGAGCAAGTTGTCCTCCGAATAATGTTGCCAAATAAGGTGTCACTTACTTACCTCACAGACACCCTATATCCACGACTTACTGAAATCAAATCATTTGGACCCAATAGCGCACTGATAATTAGTAAAAGAAGAGGCGACCTCGCATATGTCTTAGATAAAATGCCTTCAACACTACGCCATTCATTCAGTTGGTGGCTTGCTCCAGATGAAGGCGAAATAGTTCCACTTAGAAGTAATGACCATATCGCCGGGTGGGTACTTGATGGAGCACGTATGCTAGGTGAGTGAATGGATAGGACGACTGAAGCAGAAGATGACATTCGCCAACTTCTAGCTATGACTTGGAGAACTTGGGGCAATGAACCCCTTGATGCTGATTCAATAATTCGAACGTGGAGCCTTGACCTGGGGTGGTTAGCCCCACATGATGCAGAAGCATTGCTAGCGAAATTACTAGAAAAAGAATGGTTACTATCAGTAGATGACAAATTGACAACCAATGTTGAATTATCAGGAGTAAATGTCCCACTAGGATGGTTTCCCCGTCAACGATTAATTGAAGAACCACCAAATTGTCCTCGAAAATCAGATGGTTTTGATTCATCAAAGGCAATAATCACCTCTGATGACGACCATAAAACGAAGGATGCCGTTGACGAAGAACCAGAAATTGAAGTCCCCCAAAAAACACCTAATATCAGCGAAACGAAATCTATAGTTGGTACCACTAAGCCCAATTATTACGATGTCCCCGCGCTCCTACAACTTGTATCAAAAGAGTCGAAGTTAGCAAGACAAGAGGTGATGAGACGGGCTCAGAGAAAGAGGAAATCACTTGGCGCAATCACAGTATGGATGGCACTAATACTCGTAGCAAGAGAATTAGGAGTTGACATCAAAAACCTCATCTCTGAAGATGAATAACGTCAATCTAATGATTCATTGCCGTTTTCAAGAGTGCTGTCAGCAGCCAACAATAACGGCATCAAACCAAGTGCTAGCACTAAAGAGAAAAGTACCGTCAGAGAAGTTACTACACCGAAATCTTGCACCACTGGCATCGGTGAAAGACGAAGAACCAAGAATCCACAAATCGTTGTACCAGCAGACAATATGAGGGCAGAGCCAGTGCTTGCATGCATCTCCTTAATTGCTTCCCACGGATCCATTTTATCTTTTAAAATCTCAAATTTTCGCCAAACGTGAATAGAGTAATCAATACCTAAACCTATGGTCAGGGCTGTTACCATAACAGTCAATACATTCCAATTTAGATTGAACAAAGCCATTGCACCTACAACCCAAATGGCGGCAATAGCAACCGGAGTAATGACAATGATTGCGAGACCTATCCTTCGAGTCAGAACATAAAGTACCAATGTAGAGACAATCAAACTAATTGCAGTCGATTCCAATTGAGATGTTGTCAATCCTTTCAATACTAAATTGAGCCGAACTGCATCTCCACTAACAATCATGGAAGCTTGCACGCCATACTTCCCTGAAGATTGCGCAACAACATTTTCTAACCCTTCAACTGCTTCTATTGATTCGCTGTTACTTGACACTTGAATCATTACTTCGGCCCTCATATAGAGTAAACAGCCGTCACTACAACCATTGCTTTGGTCAAACGAGAAATGTGCCACACTATTGACTCGGTCAGCCCAAGATGCTCCTGAAAGCATGTCTCCGGTTGAATCATTATCACGGAGATTAAGAAGTGCGGCAATACTATCCCCAGTATCGTATTCGTTTGGAACTAGGTCATCTCCCACCACTCTTAACCCATAGGTAGCACCAAAATTCGCATCTTCTTCAATGGCATCTCGTAATACTGAGTGTACTGATTCTATCATCGCCTCACCATCACCTACGGCTAACGGAATTACTACACGCGGCGCCAATTCCAAACGATGGTTCATCTGGTTATTCGCTTCTATAAAACTAGCGTCGTCAATGATTCTATCAGCACCATCAATCGGTTCCGAAAGAATGTATACAGGTCTCCAACCTGTTGCTTCGTAAGCATCATAAATTTCATTTCGCACCTGCATGACTTCCATTTCTTCATTCAAGAAATCTGATAAATCAAATTCTGTTTCAAGTTTTGCTGCAGCAGCAACAACACTACCAACAGTCAACATCACAACAAGAATCAAAGCAAATGCCTGGGTTTTACGTTGAGTAATTACCACCTCACGTGCATACTGTTTCAACTTCTCCCAATGGCTTTCAGGCCTAAATCGATGGTTACTTCTCTCCATCATTGTATGCATAGCACCCACTACAACTGTAGAAGTGATGAA
This sequence comes from Methanobacteriota archaeon, assembly GCA_018650285.1. Classification (GTDB taxonomy): domain Archaea; phylum Thermoplasmatota; class Poseidoniia; order Poseidoniales; family Thalassarchaeaceae; genus MGIIb-Q1. The sequence continues at coordinate 39,653 of JABIGF010000027.1, read as the reverse complement.
TGCTGAGACCACACCAAAAGCCAGTGCCATTCCAAATGCTTGCACCGGTGGTAGAGGCGAAACAACATTAGAGAGGAAAGCGGCAACAGTGGTAATAACTGTCAAAGTAAGTGCAACATAAAGTTCGTCAATGGCTAAAGCCCAAGCACGTGCTGTCTCCTCGCCCTGAGAACAACGTCTTTCGTAACTTCTCTGAAGATGTATAGAATAATCAATTCCAAGCCCTAAGACTACTGGAGCGACTGCTACATGTAACACAGAAAAGGTTGACGTCATTGCCGCTAAAGCACCATAAGTCCAAACAATAGCCATCGAAAGTGCGGCGAGAGGAAAAACAACTCCACGCACAGAACGGAACGCAAATGCAAGAATTACCACCACCACTAGCAGTGCACCTGCGATTAACCAGACGAGATTGTCAATCGTACCTTCGTTGATATCATAACTCAGCACATCATCAGAAATTATCCCGTAGTTCAGATCTCCATCTTCACCCACCGCATTGAACTGATGACGCAACTCATTGACCATCACTTGTCTCTGTTCATCATCTAAATCAGGTCTGATGTAAAGAATCCAGAGATTACTGCTAGCAGACGGTGTTGCTTCGCCGCTTGTGCGGTTTGAATCCAACCAAAGGCAAGTTGTATCCTCAAATTTCAAATCACGATTTAACAAAGCATCTCGGCCAAAACTAGCCAACATCAATAATTCTTCATCTGATGCACCATCGCCGCAAGTTTGCCCTTCGTCCAAAGTATCGTTGAGTAATTGCTCCCAACTTACTGCATCACTCAGTTGTGACGGCTGCGATGATTCATCTAATCCCCTTTGGATAATATCTGGTATTGCAACATATTCAGAGATAAGGGGGCCGTGTTGGTCAGACCAATTCAATATCTCTGCCAAATCAGATTGCTGTTGTTGCAATGCACTAATTGACAAAATATTGCTGCCATCATCCACTTCAACGTGAACAAAAAGTGGCTTTCTCTCATTTCCAAATGCATCACCAATCCTCTCTTCGACGGCATCATTGGGCCCTTCAGGGGCAAAGGCGCTTAAGTCCGTGTGAAAAGATGGAAGTGGGAAAAGAAACAGGCCAAAAATGAGTGTTATGATGACTGCTCCGAAAAGAATGCCGGGTGAACCCTTCTCAAATACAGTCGTTAAGCGCTGAATGCGCTGTACTGCACCATCCGCACTCATGGTGCGCCCACCGTCATTTCATTGATAAGGGGGAAGGCAACAGAACTGAAAAGAAGGTGTTTTTTTTCCAAAGGTTCAAAATGGGTCCCCAAGTCGCCGGAGCGATAGACATGGGAATCAAGGTACTACTCAACGAAGGAAGCGAACTCCGTATTCGACTAATTGGTGAAAGCCACACGGCACTTCAGCTCTTTAGAACACGATTGAATGAAAACAAAGACGTGGAATATTCAAACTACTTCACTGGCCACCCTGGCCTTGATGACCCAGAATTGTACCTTCGTGCAAAGAAAGGTAAGGATGCATCAAAGATTTTGAAGGCGATTAGCGCTGATATCGCCAAAGAGTTCTCCACCATCAAGCTCTCCTGAGGCGAGCAGAACATGGATTCTGCTGGCATTGCCGCGGAACTTGGCCTAGACCAATGGGTTTGCAAGGGCGACGGCATTGGTGGGCTAATCAAAGTCAGAGTTGCAGATTTCCGCGTAACGGAAGATGGGGCTACACCTGCTCTTGATCCAAAGGGTCGCTTCACTGTCGCACGAATTACACTTGAAAATTGGGAAACAAACCGATTCGTAAATCGGCTTGCTAAATCTCTAAAAATATCTCGTAAGAGAATTTGGTTCTCTGGAACCAAAGATAAGAGAGCGATTACTACACAATTATTTGTCATTGATGCACCGATGAAAAGAGTTTCAGAAGTGGATATCAAAGATGTGCAACTCGAGGTATTGGGCCGCAGCCATCAAAAACTTTCAATGGGTTCTCATTCTAATAACCGATTCAGTATTACTGTTCGTGGTTGTGCCAACAAAGATGGTACACCTATGAGTAAAGAAGATGCGCTTGCTGAAGTTGAAAAAATAAACACCGCCTTAGTTGAAAAATTAGGTGACGGTTTCTTTCCTAATTGGGTTGGTCCACAAAGATTCGGCTCAACTCGCCCTGTCACTCCTGTCGTAGGGCGGCATGTAGTCAATGGCGAGTGGGAGGATGCTGTCAACGCATATCTCGGCATGAAGGGATTAAACGAACATGAAGAGGTTGCAACATTTCGGAAACATTGGAGAGAGAACCACGATGTCGAAGGGGCAATAGAAATAATTCCAAAACAATTAGGATATGAACGAGATATCCTTTATTCATTGAAAAAGAAGCCTGACGATTGGATTGCGGCTTACCGACGTTTACCTAATAATTTACAATTGATGACTATCCATTCACTACAGTCACTTGCATTCAATCACATTTTGGGAGAAAGAATCCGTTCAGGAATTTCAATATCACAACCAATCGTTGGCGATGTTGTTGGGCCAATAGATAGTTCATCAAAAATTGACACAAAAAAATTAGCAAAAGTTTCTGAACATATGATTGATAGAATTACAAGAAATTGTAAATTAGGGCGTTTGGCAGTTACTGGTACACTACTAGGCACCGAATCTGCTGAAACTGAGGGGGAAGTTGCAGATATTGAGCAACGAATTCTTAAGAAACTAAATCTCCAAGATGTAACTTGGGTAATTGATGCGATCCCTCGCTTAACCACAAGAGGAACAAAAAGAGCATTGACTGGTTCTTACTCAGATTTTTCATTCCAGTCTACAGACGTTGTTGATGTTTCTGAACTTAGCACTCGCTGGGAAGTTGGACCAAAAGAACATGACCGTTGGCATCCAGAAGGTGCGTGTATTAATTTTAAATTCACTTTACCGCCTGGCACCTACGCCACAACTCTTCTTCGAGAATTTACAAGAGCGCCGCTTCATCAATCGTGAAGGGTAAACAATATTGTAAGGCAATGATGGTAAATACCATCTAATTAATCACATTAAGCGACCAATCTCAAGAACTTGAATTTCACCAACACCATCGATTTCTTTGATAGCATCTTCAAAATTGTCAACAGTGCCGTCACCCTCTTGGATAACACAGTATGCCTCAACAAACATCATTCCAAAGGCAAGAGGTTTAGTTTCAACAGTTTGAACTTCACCAACTTCATTTTCCATAGCAGATAGTCCTGCAGCAATATCATCCGCAGATACTTCAGAATCTGGGTGGCACATTATCTTGTATCGAATAGCAACTTCGCCCATGTATTTCACCTCAAGGTCCCTGGAATTTGCAGGAAACGCAGATGTAAGGCACACCTTGATTTCGGCACTGAGCAGAACGACCCACAGGAGTACCGCATTTAGGGCATGGGAATGAAGTGGAATCTCTCTCAACGAGAGGTCTGCCTGACGCATTGCAAATAGTTGCTCTCTTGACCACTATCAATCACCGAACGAGCCGCCGACAGGCCACCCCCTTTTGATGGTTGCTAATCGAGTTGACAAGCATACTGCGACTGAGTTTAACTCTGAATAACTGACAACTGACCAGTTCTTCCTGAACTGACAACTATTTCGCCGTGGGAACGGCGACACCAACCATTGGTAATTCTGACTACATCCCCTGTACGAACTTGGTCAACTTGTTCACCCCATAGTACAAGTCCAACAACACCCGTTTCATCTCTACCGCAAGCTGCAGCAACTGGGCCACGGTAATTCATTGAATTGATTTGGCGGCGTGGATATCTACGAAGTACCAACACTTCCAATTTCGCCACCGGTGTGCTAGCAACCAGTTGATTTACCTTAATCAATTTAGGTTCCGATTTACTTTCAGCCTTCTCCGCTGAATAGATGTGCCGCAAAATTGCGGCTCTTCTTGCTATCTGTTTATCATTTTCAATTCTATTTGGTTTAACTGCTTGAGTCATAGTGTTGGAGAACGCTATCCGATAGTATAGGATTTCGCAGGGGGTCAACGAAAAGTGAAAGTGTGGGGCTACGCCCCTTCACCTGAAAGTGAACTATTCTTTTCGAGATTTGTGCACAGTGAACCCGGTACGCCCATGCGCGGTTGAATCTTTTTCCTCAACACCATCAGTAATGTAACCTTGTTCGGCTAATTCCGCCTCAACTGACTCGCGGATTGTTTGCTTCCCACCGCCGCGAACCTTAGGCAATTTATTTCGGCAAACAAGATACACTTCAGAAGATGAATTTCTGCTTGCAACTGGAGAGAATCTTTGAACCTTTGAGAAACGATTTTTCGCCGCTTTGACTACCGCTTCAATCCCACGACCTTGGAATACTTTAGTCACAAATGAACCACCAGGATTCAACAAAGGAAGTGAAAAATCCATCACCATACAAACTAAATCAAGAGAAATTGCTTGGTCCATCTCATATTGCCCTGTCAAGCCAGGGGAAATATCTGACACGATAGCATGTATTGGCTCCCCGTCAAGCATATCAAGTAGGATATTTTGAGTACCTTCTTCGGTAATATCTCCAACAATTAACTCGGCACCAGGTATTGGTTCACACGGTTTTAGATCAATTCCGATGACTCGACCTTCTTCGCCCCCAAGTTCTACTGCCACTTGTGACCAACCCCCAGGGTGTGAGCCGATATCAAGAATTGTGTCGCCTTCTCGTATCAAATTGAACTTTTCTTGGCATTGTAGAAGTTTGTAGGCAGAACGCGCACGATAACCCGATGACTTTGCCTTTCGACGCCATGGGTCGCGGCGGTGCTCACTATACCACCTCTTACTCATTGATGCGCCCCCGCCGGCGCGCCTATGTAAAGGAGACCTATCGCAGAACCATGCTGCGACCACAACAAGCGGTTGCCCTGTTGATATCAACAGCAATAATGTTGACATCTATCTCCATAATGAATCCAGTTTCCGCAGAATCTAGTGATTGCACTGGAGGTTTAGGTTGCGATTCGTTTGAAGTCACAACTGGTTCTAATGTCATAGTAATGCAAGAGTTGACCGCCATTTGGTGCGATATCTGTGCAATTAGTAACCCATCAATAAATGATTTCACTTCGGAAAGAAGTGCAGAAGTCGCTAGAATCGCCTATCACCCAAATGATGGAATTGACCACCTAGGAAATCGTTTCTCAACCCTACAAACTTGGCATCTAGGACAAAACCCCACTGAAGCAGAATACCCCACTATTTGGATGGATGGAAATGATAGAATGTCAGGAATATTTACTGAAAGTCAATTACATCAAGCTTATCTTAAATCCTCAGGCAAGAGAGATTCTGAAAACTCACTCAGCATTGAATATTCCAAGCCAACCATGAGTGAGGATAATGAAATTCAAATCTCTATTGAAGTTGTAGGTTTGACAGCGGTAAACATGACATTGGTTGTGACTGCAGATAATGTACAGATTAGCAACCCTGGGGCTTTCAATGGCATCAAACAACATAATGATGTAGCTATTGCAGGAATTACTGTAAATACTGAAAATGGTTCTGTTGAAATCAATGGCAGCCAAAATGGCCTAGAATTTGGCTCTTGGCAAAATATCTCAGATGAAAAGAAAGTTATCGTATTGAAATACACTCCACAAATTGATGAAAATGGAGAACTCGAACACAGCCTCAATGATTTAGGGGCCGTCATTTTTTCTGAAGACAGCGATGGAAATATCATCGCCGCACAGCAAATTCATTCTGTTGACAATGATGCAAGGGGCCTAGAAGTGACTACTCTTGTCCTTGGCGGCGTCGCTTTGGTGGGCCTCATACTTGCCACTCCGCTTTTGAAAGGTGAAAAGAGAGAAAAAATGAGGGATGGCTCTGACAGCGGCGGAAATGAAGAAGAATGAACCCCATTTCCGGAAAAATAGAATATTTGTCAATTACCCCCGATAAACTATCCCCCTACCTGCATCAAGTGTATTTATCGGGGGATTTATACACGTGCAGTACAATATTACTACTAATGGAAGGGAAAGCCGGAACACCAGAGGAGCACGACAGTGCACCGCTACGCATGAAAGAATGGCTCGTTGAGTACTATGTGGAGCGCGCACAGAAAGATACCCTGCATTGCCTAACCGTATTACGCGGTAGGAGTGCGGAAGAAGTACAGACAAGACTGTACTCTGAATTGCGCGAGAATTTCCCTCTAGAATTCAAACTTGAAGTCACAGTTACTCGAATGATCCCGATTGATATTGACACAAATGAAGCTCTATTCGAGATGGAAGGAACTTTCCAACCATGAAGAGAATGAATAACTCACTCTTCTGAATCTGAATCAAGTGATTCGGAGATTGGCTTGGCGAAAAGAAGGAGGCCGAAGATAAAGAGGAATCCCATTAATGCCATGAAGGGAATGCTCATGAAATCAAACACATTGAGATATTGCATTGTACATGATTGACCTTCTGCACAGAATGGTGAATGCTGTTCAGGATTCAATTGTAATTGATAGTGGTAAATCGAGATAAATGCGCCAAATCCAGAAAGTGCAAGACCGTATGGCCGTATTCCAAAATCATTCCTTAACCCAGCAAAAATCAATAAGAAAGCCAAGGGATACATGACTATTCTTTGATACCAACATAACTTGCAAGGAAAAAAAAGTGCAATATCAGAAAGATAGAGGCTAGCCATCATGCAGAATAATGCGATAAAACCGGCCAAGAAAAGTGCTTCACGATTATGCTCAGAGCGTAATTGAGATAATTTATCTGCAATCGGTTCTGATTTTTTACTTGCAATAATAAATGCAATCAAACCTACTCCGCCTACGCCTGCAATAATGGAAAGATAGGCGAATAATGTCCCTGCTTCCTCCGGAGTCAAAGTATCACCATCGCAGACAATCACTTGTCATTCCAAGAACCATTTGAATGTGAAGTATACAACAAATGAAATTGAGCGAATGTAACGATGTTAGCAACTAACAATACTAGACATACTGGGCATATTGCTGGCGAGTCATCTACGAAAGCCAAGTGGATGATAGTCATCCAAACTGCAACTGCAGTCCCTGCACCAGAAAGAATTCTACCCCATGAAAGTAGACGGAGGGCATTACTTGCTTTAGGATCAAGATGAAGAGTCAAAGCAATCCAACCCAAGATACTGAAGAGAAGAATGAAAAACAATCCGAACTCTAAACCTGTAAATGGGAGGTTGTTTGAGGAACCTTGAGAAAGTGCGGCAACACAACCACTACCAGGTATGCAAAGAGATGTGCTGCCGATAATTTCTTGTCGCTGAATAACCCATACCCATACTGCAGAAAGAATGCCACCAAGTATGCCACCTAAAGCACCTGCAATCATTCTGCGTGAAATTGGCTCATCTACCAAACTACCCAAACCTAGTGTTGAGAACAATGGGCGTAATGCTTCTGTGCGTGATAGCGCCCCAAATAGAATGGTTAACCCAGAGATGACCAATACAACAGTAGTAGAGAGTATCATTCAAGCTGCCTCCACTACCGGTAACATCTCTACAAGAGCCTCCATTATTTCTTGGCCTTGGTTTTGTCCTTGATTCCAAGCAACTTCTCCATCCGGTTTGATAATCACAATGAATGGCGTGCCTTGAACACCCCATGTATCCATTATAGTCACGTCTAAATCATCAAAGTATGCCCAATCGTGTGGCTCACCCGAGCGTGTAGAGCAATCTGAATTTCCGCTATTGCAACCCATCAAAGAGGCTTTTTCTTGGAAAGCAACCACTTCTTCACGGTCAGAATCATGACTTGGAATATTTAGGCTAACAGCGACACTAATCATTGTTAATCGGTCTCCAAAGTTTGATTCAATATCACTCATCGGCCCCGCTTCATTCCAACAATGTGGGCAATCGGTATCCATAAATTGAATTAAGAACCATTTTGCTTCGGGATTTGATTCGGCATCCCAAGTACCATCAACCTCATCATATAGTTCAAAATTGGTCCAACTTTCAGCACCAAGTGTATGTATTTGGCCCTCAAGGTTTGGTGCCATTTCACCTTCATTTGGACCGATAATAGGGACATCAGTGAACAAAACGACTGCAAGTAATATGAAGGTAAGCCCACCTGCTATTACAAAGCCAGCAGTAGTTGCTGCGCTTCCATCTTCATCTGTCAGAAAACTTCTATTTCTTCGTGCATTATTCATCAAGTCCAATCTCCTCCATTAGAGTCTTAGCAGTATATCTGACCGCCCCTTCTGAATTGTAATTTGTGGAAAAACCAGCATCTCTCATGCGAGTTGGGTCTAACATTGCTTTAGGCACATCTCCTGCCCAACCTCGATCACCACCAGTATAATCAATAGAAACGTCAGATAACCCTGACTCTTCAATCACAATCTCTGCGATTCTCCTCACACTGCAGGTGTCATCACTTCCAAGATTGAAATAGTTAATTGCATCATCAGTATTCGTTGTAAGATGAATCATCGCTGACGCACAATCCATAACTTCCATGTATGATTTCTCCTGTCTACCATTTCCAAGAACTTCCAAACGATTTGGGTCAGCGCGTAATTTGTGAATGAAGTCAAAAATCACTCCATGCGTACCACGTGCGCCTACAATGTTAGCAAAGCGGAAAAGCCATGCTTGCAAACCAAAAGTACCAACCCAAGAAGTGATGAGTGCTTCACAACCAAGTTTGCTAGCACCATATAGTGAAATTGGGAATAATGGCCCATAATCTTCAGGTGTTGGCATCACTTCTGCTTCACCATAAACGACAGACGAAGAAGCAAAAGCAATTTTCTTTACGCCTCCAATACGCATTGATTCAAGCACGTTGTATGTGGCAACCGTACCTTGATTTAAATCGGTATCAGTAACTGTTGTACCAAGGCGAATATCTGGATTTGCTGCAAGGTGGTATACAATATCAATGCCGTCCATCGCAGCTTTAACAGCATCCAAATCTAACAAATCGCCTTCAATAATTTTGATATTATCTCCATGATGGGAGAGGAAATCTCTTCTCCCTGATGAGAAGTTGTCAAACACACTTACTCTATGGCCAGACTCAAGAAGTAAATCAACTAAATGAGAGCCGATGAAGCCCGCTCCACCAGTCACTAAACAGTGCATTGATTCACACCGACCGTGCTGCCCTCTTTGACGCTTGCGCGTACAGGTCATTGATATTTCACAGTCATTGTACAATATATCACTCTTGAAATATCAATACAAAACAACTTAATTCTCAGAATCTATACTTGTTTCAATTTTGTTCACTTTCATAATCCATCCCAAAGGGATAATAAAAATCAGCATTCACTTTCACCTACCCCCTAGAGAAATGATGGTGGACCTTCGCTTCTCAGGGCTAGTTCTCGGCGACGGAAAATATTGTATTATTACATGAATAAGAATTGCTGGGGAGTTGGAAAAATGAATAAAAATACCAAGAAAGAAGAAATTGAAAATAATGAAGCTGAAGAACAAACCACCTTGTTGGTCGGTTATGTCAGGAAGAGTAATGCTGGTGGCGCCCTAAAAGTGTCAATCAACAGTAGTGCTTTTGCTGATTGCTCGACATACAGCACTAGTGACGGACAACAATATGTCCCATTGATCATCAATCTAAACGCACTTCGACGCGTATTAGAAGGTGAAAGAGCTGTGACTACTGTCAGCCAATTCATTGATGAGTGAAATCCTTACTAAGGATACAATCCCAGGCGTATTCAAAATATGCCTAATTCATGAAAATGCCCTCGTATCAGGGTGGCTGAAAGGTCGCCCTGATACTAATAATAATGATAATTATTGATTAATCACGGCTAAACGGCTAAATAGGGCGCGGCAAGCGGATATAATAAGATGGAAGAATATTCTCACGACGGCCCACTCATCGTCGCGATGCCTCTCTATAATGAAGAGGAAACTGTGGGTAGTGTCGTAATACAATCTCTTGCTCATGCTGATGAAGTAGTATGCGTAGATGATGGCTCGTCAGATTCCTCCGCGCGCATTGCAAGAAAAGTGGGAGCCACAGTAATTTCACACAGAGCAAACCGTGGATATGGCGCTGCTCTAAAATCAATATTTCAATATGCCATAGAAAAGGATGCAAGAGCCTTGATTATCCTAGATAGTGATGGGCAGCATGACCCTAGCGACATCCCCGTATTACTGCAACCAATTCTTGAAAATGAAGCTGATTTCGTCATCGGCTCAAGATTCATCGAAGGTGGTTCTGGTGATGATATGCCAGCATATAGGAAGTTGGGAGTCAAGGTAATTACCGCTGCATCTAATCTAACCACCAACCTCTCTGTAAGAGATACCCAGAGTGGATTCAGGGCATTCTCAAATTCAGCACTTAAGCGAATAAAGTTTGACCAAGATGGCATGGAATCTACACTTGAAATGTTAGAACAATGCAATGAATATGGGCTCGCTGTAAAAGAAGTACCAACCATTATTCGATATGATGTGCCCAAAGGTTCTCGTTTCACCGCTATGAGCCATGGATTCACGGTCCTCTCATACGCATTGATTTCCCTCTCTCAAAAGAAACCTATTCTAGCATTTGGACTCCCAGGCGCAGGATTATTGACATTTGGGTCAGCAATAGGAATGAGGGCCCTCAACCGATTTAATGAATTCACTGGCGAGTCTATTGATCTAAATCTAACAGTAGGCCCAGGGCTCACCGCTGCATGGATTTCAATGCTAGGCATTAGTCTAATATTTACAGGATTAGTACTACAAGGTACTCGCGCCATCATGAAGAGATTGATGATTCGCAACTTTGGCATTGAATAACGCCATAGGCAAGTTGCCCCTAAGGGCAACTCTCAGGCGAACTGTTCATCATAGTCAAGCCATCAGGCAACCAATATGGCGGATGAGCAGGGGGGCGACAAGCAAGCAAATCCGCGCGAAGGCAGCCAAGAAAGCAGTATGGTTGAAGGAGTTGTTTCAGGCATCATTAATTCGCTCCACCAATTGAATAGTAAAATAAAAAATAATCCAGCCTATTCTACATACTATGATATTTCAGAAAAAGCACGTGGTAAAGTTGCAGAAATTTCAGGCTGGACCCATTCTTTCATGGAAGGTCAAGCTCGACGATTTTATCGAACTATCTTCCGCTCACCAGTACCAATTGTCTTGGTGATGGTTCTACTCACTCTTCTAGTTGGCAAAGATGCGATGAAATTTGGTCAACAAATCAATGGGGATGTAGAAATATATCTCCCCGATGGGGCTGACTCAACAGAATTACTACTTGATGTCAGAGAGCAATGGTCAACGGATATCGTCTTACTTTATGTGCATACAAATAATGCTATAGAAGACCCCACTCTTCGTGGAAATGAAAATATTACTGACGTTGCAATTCTTCAACAAATTAGTTATCTTGAAGGGGATGATGATAACAAAGCGGAAGGGCGATACGCGAGAGGAATAGATTGGAATAAAGATGATCGCGGCTCAGAAGATGGAGTCGTCTGGATACTCAGCGCCCCCCAATTAATCAAAGAAGCAAATTCAGCCCCTAGTAGATTTGCCTGTTCGGTCGAAAAATATGGTCTGCCAATCCAAACCTCAAATGATTGTCAAATAACCAACCAAGACCCCCGCGACACATATGTCATTCCAACGAACCAAGACCAAATCAACAATACTGTTGAAAATCTAGGTGGAGCGTTAGAGAATCTAGTTGTAGATACTAATGGAGATGGTGTATGGGATACTGCTGTCGTCGTCATGGGTATCAGATTCGATATGGCTGGAACTGATGTTGATTCACGCACTGACCCTGATGGCAATGAGATACTTGACCATAAAGCATTCATTCAACATGTCAAATCAGTTATTGCAGAATGTGCAAGAAGCTACGACGCGTTTGATGACCCACTTTGTGGACGCGATTATGAGGAAATCAAACTCTCAAGTATGGATGATGAAAGATGGAATGAAATCCCTACTCGCCAAGCAGTAACTGTCACAGGATTAACTCCTGTATTGCATGATGTTTCAGACGCAATCTATCTCGTATTAGAAGATATGCTGCCCATCAGCCTTGCGTTTGTATGCCTCATCATGATTGCTCTTCACCGCAATCCCAAGGTCATAATTATCTGTGGGACTCCAATCATACTTTCTCTTGCCGTCACATTTGGAACTACAGTAATTCTAGATATTATGCTGACACCCATGATTATTGCTTCTGGCCCCATCTTAATTGGTCTTGGAGTTGATTACGCTCTCCATCTAATCAACAGAATCGAAGAAACAAGAAATAAGATGTTAGAGGATAATGCTCAATCGGCTTGGGCTGCAAGAAGGGACGGCGAACCAGTAGAAGAACTAGACCCTTGGGACAAGAAACTCTACCTAGATGCAACTGTCCACACCATAATGACTACAGGTCACGCAGTACTACTTTCAGCAATTACCACCATCATAGGATTTAGCGTACTTGCATGGGAATGGTTAGTGCCAATTCAACCAATGCGTACTGTGGGAATCACTCTTGTGTTAGGAATCACTTGCACCTTTTTCTTTAGCATAATATTGGTACCTGCTTTAGGGTGGATTGTTCGTTACAAAAAAACTGGTGGAAAGAAAGCAGAGAAGGTATGGGAGAAAATTGGTGAAGTCCCAGTAAGAGGATGGTGGGCAGTCCTAATTGTAGCCCTGTTAATTAGTGGCGCTGGTGCTTGGATATTAGGTGCAGAATTAGGGAAAGACATTACTGGTTCAAGCGATGAAGTTCCACCAGGGCTAGAATCCTATGAAGCATTAGCAGAATATTCTAGAGTCTTCCAAGGCGGACAAACAAACATGTTCATTATTGATGCAGAAGAACGCGGTGTCCAAGATGATATTGCACCAATACGCCATCTAGAAGTATTAGATTCGATAGAATATATGCAGGAAGAAAAAATTGATCATGTAGCAAATACTACATCTGTTAGTCTTGTAACGATTCTAAAAGCAGTTCACATTAACGTCAATTTATCAGGGCAACAAATGTACGACCGGTCATTATGGGAAATTCTCCACTCGCCTTGCTGGGATGACCCCGCTCAACTAGAATGCATCCTAACAGGAGACATTGTAATTACCACTGCAACATCTAGAGAAGTAATGATTAACATTGCTTTTGACACACTCTCATACGAAATTCGTTCAATGTTAATGAATGAGCCAATGGCCAATCTTGGAGAAACAAAAACACTAGTTTATGTTAATCAGCCATACATTGCCCTTTCTGTTGCAAGTGAATTAAGGGATCAACTTGACACATACCTTTCTGATGGTGGATGTGAAGATGCACTTTCCTGCAATGCCATGGGAGTCGATGGAGTGAAAAATTCCCTCCTAACTGGTGGCTTACCAGTATCATTAGACATTAACAAAGGGGTACACGATGCACAATCTGATGCCACAATTGCCACGATGTTAGTATTGCTTATTGCAATGACAATTCTATTCCGAAGTCCAAGATTAGCGTTTTTCACAATGACTGCAGTGGGTGTTGTAGTTCTATGGCAACCCTTACTGATGCGTGGTGGAGATGTGAATGTTAACGTCTTCACTGCAATGATTAGCACCATTGTGTTTGGAATAGGTGTAGACGATTCAATCCATGTGATGGACAGGATTAGGGAAGAAGGCGAAACACCGAGTGGAATTGTCAAGGCGGTAGCAAGAACCGGTCAAACAATTTTTGAAACCACAGTGACTACATCTGCTGGATTAGCAGCGGGCCTGACTTTAGCAATACCAGGGTTGCGAAATTTCTTCACCTTGATGATGCTCTTAATTTTCCTAGCTCTGCTAACAAGCGCAATTCTTCTGCCTGCAATGCTTGTAGGATATCGCACAATAGGATCAGCCATCAAAGGAGAAGGGGCTTGGCAAGATTACGATGATACGGCTCATTTGACTAGCGACACCATGGATGCCGAATTAACAGGATGAACATTCTACGACAAATTAAATGGTAATAACTCGCCTACGGCGAGTGTGAGCAAGCGCAATAGATACCTGCGTCAAAGGCGCGCCTCTATTTTTGCAATAATAATGCTAATTCTAATTCCTGTGGGAACTGTCACAATATCTGCTGGGACAAGTAAATCCATAACTGGCAATGAAAATATCGGAATCGAGTTAGAAAACGACCCTTTATTGCCAAATTCCTATATCTTTGAAACGGGTGAATTATTTACTTGGAATCTAACTTGGGAAGGAATTGATAACTCGAGTAACAACCAATATCACTACGATTACACATTCCATGCAGGGTATGCAAATAATGGCACAGAAACATACAATGGTTCGGGAATCGGTTTCCCTACAGTGAACGGCTCTCTTTCCTTCTCTATCCCTACCTTTGAATTATGGAAAAATGGTACATATGAATACACCATCAGATGTGTGCTTTGGGACCAAAGCAGAAACCAATTATTGGATTATACTGAAATGGAATTTGTAATCTTTCAAACAACGATAAACCCAAATGCATCAAAATTCTTGGTTTTTGGTGATTCATTAAGTGATATGGGCAATTCAAAGGCAACATATGGCACCCCAGAATCCCCGCCCTATTATTACGGAAGATTTTCTACTGGACCGATGTGGAATGAGCATGTTGCTACTGAATTAGGCCTTACTCCATCCCCTGGTACAGGTAGCAACTCTGGTTCAAACCGTGCATTTGGTGGGGCTGAAGCAGGTGATGGCCTCAACTACTTTGTAATTCCGAATCTCGGGAAACAAATTGAAGATTACACCAACAATTATTGGATTGGGCCAAATGAAAAAGTAGCTGTATGGGGTGGAGGTAATAATTTCTTGAACAGTGGTGAAACAAATACTCAAAAAGTGGTAAACTACCTTGTTGACCATGTTAACGACTTAAACTCAGATGGAGCATCTGACATTATCGTACTCAACATGCCACCCCTTGAGAAAACACCCACATATTCTGGAGAAAGCGATAGTGATAAACAGGCCATGCATGCTAGAATGATTGATTTCAATGCTAAACTTGAAACTGCAATGATTGCAAGGGAAAGTGCACTAAATATCAACATTCAATTAATTGATATCTTTGAAATGTTTGAAACCATCTACTGGAATGGTTCATTCTATGGAATAACCAATTCCACTCATGCAGCATGCCACCATGACGGTATTACTTGTGACTCAAATGATTACATTGAGCCAACCGTTGACCAATTCATCTTCTTTGATAATATTCATCCAACAGGGACCACACATAAATTGCTGGGCATGTATGTAATTGAACAAATTGGCATCCCTGATACTGATGGAGATGGGATTGAAAATAATATTGATAATTGCCCAAAAACACCGATTGGAGATTTAGTTAATCATTTTGGTTGCAGACTTGTAGACCTAGATAGTGACGAAGATGGAATCAATGATTTGCTTGATCAATGCCCTGGGACATCAAACGGAAGCATCGTTGATGAAAACGGCTGTGCAGATTACCAAAAAGACGGTGATAATGATGGCGTAAGTGATGATATTGATATCTGCCCTCAATCAGCACCAGTTGGAATAACTGTTGATTCAAACGGCTGTGCAGACTATCAGAAAGATAGTGATGAAGACGGTGTGACTGATGACCAAGACTCCTGTCCAAATACCGATTCTAACCTGAGCGTCAATATTGTTGGCTGTGCTGAAAATCAAATTGACCAAGATTGGGATGGGGTGATGAATAATATTGACCTCTGCCCAAATACACCATCTGGCGAAAACGTGGATGTAAATGGATGCTCACTAAGCCAACTGGATAGCGATGGAGATGAAATTAATGATGAAAATGACCTCTGCCCAAACACGCCATTAGGTGCAGAAATAGATTCTGTTGGCTGTTCACTTTCACAACTTGATACCGATGAAGATGGTGTCTCTGATGACATTGACATCTGCGACTTTACACCAACAGATGAGGTTGCTAATGAAGTGGGCTGTTCTCCAAGCCAACGTGATAGCGATGGAGATGGACGAGTTGACTCAAGAGATGAATGCGAATTAACCCCTGGGTCAATTCGTGGTTGCCCCTCAATGTCAATCAGCCTTGAAGTAATACATTGGCCATCAAGTTATAACGACTCAGCAGTTCTTACAATGAATGCTAGTTGCGAAAATGATTGTCTTTTCAATTTGAGCATAGATAATGAGTGGTATGAAGACCAATCACCACACACAAGAAACATTGAGTTCGAACCAAAAGTAGAATCTTATGAGTTAGTAGTTAGAATAGAACATCAACATTCATGGGCAGAAAAGCGGGTGGACATATTCTGGCCACTAGAACCAATAATCATTGACGAAATAGTAGATGATACCACTGATGATGCGAATGACGCCGAAGGAGATACACAGGTCACCGAACAAGAAACTGAATCTTGGCAATCATCAGCATTAGTAGATTCACTTCTAGCAATTTTGATGGCCATAGGAATTACTCTCACCTTAGGTTCAATTATTCGAATGAATCGTGGCAATCGAGCAGAAAAGCAGCAGCATAATTGGATAGATCCAATGGACATCTCTACTATTGAAGTAGAACAAGAATTGAGAAATATGCCAAGTCAAGTTGAGGTTTCTCCATTAATTGAGGAAACAACAATCCCAATTATTGATGAATTATTTGAAGATTAGATGGGTGCGAGGGAGTAGGGAGTAAGCCCCTTTTTGTTCGCCTTTCGGTTAGCTGCATTCAACTTAGCGTCCTACCCGTTCCTCTTCCATACGCCTCAACGGAACTGTTTGGACTTGCACCAGCGCGGTTGCTCGTCTCAGCCAGTAACAGATAATCTCCTCCTTTCGGATTCATTGTACACATCTGCACCGGTTCGTTGCTTAAGCAGAGCCAGCCCTCCCGGGCTCCCGAAGTGAATCGGGGCGCCTGCATGGTGGAGAGGGGACTTTCCTCAGTGTCGTACACTGTCAGCAGCCCTCCTACTCCCTCGCAACTTTTGCGGGCACCTTCTCTGCTATCAAGGAAACGGAATATGAAACTATCCAAGAATTGCAAAATTTCTAGAAATAATGACAGAAATTACTGCGGCGGTGGCGGCTGACCATCTTGATTGTAATATTGCTGATATTGTTGCTGATATGCGAGCCATTGCTCCTGAGTCCACTGTTGTGTCTGTTGTTGCGTTTGGTCACCATATGGGTATGCTTCTTGTTGTTGGTAGCCACCAGTTGGCTGAATAGGAGCGGCCGTGTAAGCAGTAGGGTCTGCAGTCGCATCCCCTGCATGTGAAACAAATTGGGCTGCCGCCATCGCTTCAGCAGGGCTCGCATATGTTGACTGCTGTTGGTCATCATCTTCCCATTCTGAACCATCACCCCAATCATCAGTATCATCTAGAGATGATTCACCATCGCCGCCTGTCCTTAGTGCAAGAGCCACCGTCAATGTCAGAATCAACAACAACACCGCAATAACTAGCATCCATGTCATTGGTACATCAGAAAATACACCGGATAATGTGTCATCAGAATTTTTCTGTTTTATGTTGATGTGTTCACCTTCCATAGAGGAACCATCATCCAAAACCAATACGACCCAACGCTCACCTTTGTCCTCAGGAATCCAGTCAATATCGTAAGTAACTCTCTCACCCATTGGCACAGCAATAGATATTGAAACAGGAGTGAGTGACCTATTTTCCCCATCTCTGCCCATTTCGTATGCTAGAAGTTTAGCAGTGCCCGAAGCATGACCTGCATTTCTTAACTCAATACTAACCATTGTAGTCTGTCCAATTTCAAGTTCACCACTACGTGAATAACTAATCTTAGTCAATTCAATATCAGCAACAAGATGCTCAATATCCCAAGATGCGAAAGGCGTTGAACCACTATTAAATTGGCTTGAAGATTCCATACCATTTCCAGCCATATCACTTCCCTTCACCCAAACTGAAAGTATCAGAGCATCATTGAAAGCATCATCAGGTAGTCTACTAGCAACATCAATTGATGAAAATACCAAAATTGATTGCCCTACAGGAGAACCTGTGACAGTCAACGGAGTTGATCCTTCAATCAATGCTGCACCATTGGGCTGACTTGCTAATGCGACTTTGAAGTATAGATTTAATGTGTCTACATTGAGCTTTTCTTGTTCTGAAAGGCGCAACTCAATAGTTACAGCAGAAAGGTCAGTGATTGCTATTTCTGTACCTTCTCTAGGTGAATCAATCAATACCGGTGTGGGTGCGTTATCATCAACTTCTATCCAAAATAGAGTTCCCGAAGGGTCTGTCGCATCAACTGCTTCAGGAGGTAATCCTGCCAATTCAAATGAAAGTGCATGACTCTTTGATTCGCTAGGCGCTGATAGTTGTGCGAGGAAATATCCAGATGTAGTGGAAACCACATAACGCTGACCATCCAATAGAATTGAGACATTGAAAGGTAGAGATGGCGCTAAGTCGGTCTCAACAAATGTCACCTGTCCTGAAATATTCAAACCAGTACCTGGTTGCACCCATGCACTTTGTCCAATAACTGCACCATTCTCTGCTTCGAGTAGGATACTCTCTGAAGTTATTGCCAAGTCTGGTGAAAATCTCCAACGCAATTGAGGTAATTCAAGCCACGATTCTGAACCACTACGGTCTTGGACAGTAAGTGCTGGGGCGCGCCTGAGGTCATTTTCTAAAGGCAAACCCCAATCCAAAGTAAATTCTAATCTGATTTCTAATTCAGAAGTAAACGGACTAATTTCACCTTCTCGTGCATGAATATGACATGAATTAACTATCAGATAACTGCCTGTCCCGTTGCAACGATTTGTGGATGCATCCCACAATACTTCAAGTGAATCTACTATTGAATTGCTAGCGAGTTGTAAACGTACAAAATCTAAGTCCGACAAACCATTTGGCTCATCAAATGGGATGGCAATTTCATACTGTGTGGCAGGGTGTAACCAAGAATGCTCACCATCAACAAAGCCACCTTGACCAATGATCAAAGGCTCACCATCTTGCGCCAATTGATAGGTGAAAAGTTGTTCATCAATACCCGAGCCACCGCCACGTGTGATTAGATTGCCCGCAGCATCAGAACCAACAACATAACCTGCTACAATGCCACCATTTGGGCCATCTGTATCATCAAAGAGGAATGTGTAATTCCCTTGGGCTTGACTCGTATTAGATGGAGTCTGCATTTGATATTCAATATATTCAGTAGCATTTGGTGAACCATCGTAATTGGTATCATCAATCCAATCTCTCCATAACATCAATGAAAGATAATCAGGCAATATTGGACGGTCGTACACTTCAACCTTGATTTCCTGTGTAAGTGACTGCTGTAAATGATCATATTTACGAATATTTTGATTAATCACCATTGGTGCCAATGAGTCGATTTGGTAAGTTCTGTTCAAAGAAATATACGAAATATTTTCTTGGCCGAATAGTGTGAAGGTGTCAATTCGATACTCCACCGGTTGAGAACTCATAGGAGTCATCAAAGGAATAGATACTGAACCATTGATGATGGCAGTTGAATTGGCGACGACAACATCGTTCTCAAATACCCTCACCATCACATCATTTGCACGTGGGGCAAACCAACTATCCAAACTAGGGAAGCCAAGGTCTACTTTGACTGTAATAGGGGCGTTTGATTTCAAAAATAATCTATTTACTGGGATTGGCACGCCTAAATCGTTGTACATTTCCCAAGCTTTCACCTCAACATCATTCTCAATTGCAAATTGTGAACCCACTCCAAATGGCTGCAACTTCGGCACGCTAGTTCTGCCATCAATCAATACTAATCTAACCTTTAGTATCATGCTTGGGTCATCATCCCAAGAAGCATTCAAACGGAATCTCATAGAGGTAGTAACAGATGTCCCATTTATTGAAATCTGACAACCGTCACCCTGCTTCCATTGTACCATTTCTAAATCTGTAGACCCTGGAACTGCGGCTAAAGAACCATCATTTTGACACAGTGTGCGTACTTGATGTAGAGTACCCATCAAATCCAATTGAACTGCTGCCACAGTACCGATTGGTGCAGTATGTGTAGAATTGACTTCAAGCCATTGTTGTGATGGAGCAAGAGTGGTAGTACCATTAATAATTTCAAGAGAATCTGTACTTATTTCACTAGTTGAGGAAAAATCAGTAATCGTTGCTTTAAGAGAACCACTATTCGCCATTTGTACGGTTAATGGGACTAATTTCGTGCTTCCAGAAGTACCGCTCGCTGGAATAATATCGTTGATAGACCATATCATTTCGTCCGTTGCTGAATAACTGAGATTTGCTATAGGGTGGTGTACTGCTGCTAAACCTCCAAGTTGGATACCGCCGTAATCAGCAGATACCGAAAATACTCCTTGAATATATTCAACCCCTACTTGTTTACCAGGAGGGGGCCAAATTGCAGTCGCGTTTGAAAGATTTGAATTGAGTTCTGAAATCTCTGTTTGTGAAAGAACTACAAGATTTACTGAACCGGTTGTGCCCATCTGCCTATTCATTATCTCAGTACCTGAAATTGTGAGGCTTGTATTCAAATTCTGAATTCCAGCTGTGCTTGGTGTCAATGTGTAACTCAATGCCTCCAAACCATCCTTTGGAAGCCAAACGCCAATCTGTTTAGTGCCTGAAGTGGTCCAAGTGAAATCCTTGGAATACCCTCCTGTTGAAAGCCGGTCTTGCCAACCCCATTGCCCTATACTTTGAGATTCAATACCCCATTCAACAAGGCCGTCGAGGCCAGTATCAATTCTTGGAGATTCTGGCATTCCACCGGTATCAATTTTGATATCTACCGAACGGAAATCTGATGACGCAACATTTGATGACCAACGGAACTGTACTTTGTGAACATAAGTAGGCATTGTTTGCCACGAGCCTTGAGGAGCATATCCCCATGTCTCATCATTGACTTTCATTTGCCAAGCGCCAGTACCTGAAGTAGTAATATCAGTCCTAACCCTAGATATCGGACGTCTTGATTCAAACACATCAGATTCAATATAACCAGTGCCGGGGAATGAATCGCCATCCCAACCAATTGTTCCAGTCCAACCGGGATCGGATTGGAATGATGATACATATCGCCCTTGGGCATACAATCCATGAATAATTGGTGAACTAGCCCCTGTTGGTTGATTCATATACAAACGAATCCTCAAGGTGGGGTGTTTCTCTGAATCTATTGCTCCTAAATCCGCAGAAAATGAGTTAATATCTACATATCCAGCAATTGGTTGTTTAGAATATCCATCAAGAACTGACCAAGTGAGAGATGAGCCGGGTGGAACTGTTGCATCAATACTCATCAAACCATATGCGCCTTTTTGAGATTGCAGAGGGCCAACAGCAGATGGGCCAAAGGCAGGAGATGTCCAATTCGCCCCCGTTCCTAATCCTCCACCTGCTGGTTTGAATTCAACATCATCTACATTCCAACCAGTGTATGTGACCGAACCATCAGTTCTTCCAAGTTTGAATCGAACCTGAAGATTAGAGTTTCCATTAACATGACTTGAGATGTCATGGGACATTTGCGTCCAAGTACTTGGGTTTACGGAATATCCAGCCCAATTCCAAACAGTCACCCAATTCCCTTGCTGGTTCTTGATATGGACTTGGGCTTGATCATAGTAATATGATTCAATCCCTAGGCGTTTCCAATATTTCAACTGCCAACTGCCTGAGCAAGAACTACAATCAACAACCGGTGATGTCGCAAAATATCCTGAAGATGGGACATTATTTGGGTAATTTCCATTGTATGTGTAAATCGCTTTGGTCCCAGCATGAACGCCACCGTTTTGACCTAGGCTTGAATCATATCCCCAATACCACCCTGTACCCAGTGTCCAACCCGAAGCAGCGAATGCAGCGCTATTTGGATATTCAAAATCCCAACTTATTTCCCTTGGTTGGACCTTCATTCCTTCTGTGCCATTGAAATCAACGCCATCTGTTATCACCCCAGACATATTCCAATCTGAAACTGAATCCCACGAAATTGATTCACTTCGAGGAAGAATATGAGGGGATATGCTAAGGTCTAAATTTGTGACAGCATGATTTACCGGCACTTCCAGTTTTAGCGTATCTGATGTCCCATTCGGATAACTAGAAACTGAAACTGTTGTTTCAGTATTCAATGAAGTGTAGTTTGTAGAATTTTGTTCTAAATCTGTGACTTCAAAAATCGGAGCCATATAAGATATGACGAGCAAAAGCACCAACATTGTTGGCATTGTCGCCCGACATAGACTACGCCCCATCATGTACGGAGTACATGGTCGGGTTTGTCAATGATTCGGCGGATTGGTATCTGTGAAAATCAGCCTCACCCCCCCCAAAATGATATGCCCTGCCTGCCACACGACCAACTGATTGAGATGGACGAGGTGGAGATGGCAAAGCAGGCGGCAGGCATTGCAGCATGCGATTTTGTTAGTTCAGGAATGGATGTAGGCCTAGGCACCGGTTCAACTGTAAAATACACTGTCATTGAGTTAGGGAGAAGAATGGTGGAAGAGGGTTTGAAAATCAGGGGTGTCCCTACCAGTATAGAGACCGAAAAACTCGCAAAAAGCCTCAAAATACCACTATTAGAATGGCATGAAGTAGATACTCTTGCAGTCACAATTGACGGCGCGGATGAATTTGATTCAGCATTCCACCTCATCAAAGGTGGAGGTGGAGCCCTTACCCGTGAGAAAATTGTTGCACAGGTATCTGATGCAATGGTAATAGTCACAGATCCGCGCAAAGATGTCGGCACTCTAGGAAAATTCCCCCTGCCAGTTGAAGTCATTCAATTTGGATGGGAAGTGACTAGTCGCCATCTCGCTGACCTCTGCCCTAGCACAGTTTCACGCAGAGGGGGAGATTCACCATTCGTGACCGATAATGGAAATTTCATTATTGATTGCCAATTTGGAGCAACAATCACCGAACCAGTGACAATGGAAGCAAACATCAGAGGTATTGCTGGAGTCGTTGAAGTTGGCCTATTCACTCACATGGCAGATGCCGTAATCATAGGTTCAACTGCGGGGACCGAAGTGAGAATGAAGCCGAATGGTCGGCTCTCCTGATTGCCCTTTTCCGTCGCGGTCAAATAGGGGAGGCGTTCCCGCCGGAGTGGGCCATTAGCTTAGTCAGGTAGAGCGACGGACTCTTAATCCGTAGGCCGCGGGTTCGAACCCCGTATGGCCCGTATTTTTCAGTTATCAGTAATGGTAGTACCAGCTACGCCCCGCAATGCATCAATCACGTCACCAGGGCGACACAAAGAAACATGCATTTTTTCGACTTTTTCTTTGGCAAAAAGCATCGCCTCTATCTTTGGCCCCATACTACCGACAGGGAATTGGCCTTCGTCTAAATGACGCTTCGCTTCTGAAACCGACATCTCCCTGAGGTTCTCTTCATCATCTTCTTCAAAATTCAGTTTTACCGAATCTATTGCAGTTGAAATAAAAAGATAGTCAGCATTTAATGACACGGCCAACAGAGCGCTAACTCTATCCTTATCAATGACTGCTTCAACGCCTTCAATCCCATCATTTTTTTCGATTACAGGAATGCCTCCGCCGCCACCACATAATACCACTGCACCTGCATCAATTAATGTGGCAATAGCATCTGAGTCAACAATTGAAATTGGTTTTGGAGATGCAACTACTCGACGTCCCCCCACATCAGCATTTGTTACACCTACAACCCATGAATCTGGAACTGCATCCAAATCATCTATCACTGGCCCAATTGGTTTTGTAGGATGTGTGAATGCTGAATCATCCTCTGCAACTTGAACTCTAGTAAGAATGGTCACAACTTGTTCATGCCGCCCCCTTCTTCTCAAGACATTTTCGAGTTGAGTGGCAATTTCATGGCCCAATGTACCTTGGGTGGCAGCAACCCAATTATCCAACCCAAGTGGCATCGGAGTAGGTGTTGTAGAACTTTCACTACGCCTATCAAAAAGCGCCTCTTCCATAAGCAATAATTCGCCAACCTGCGGCCCATTCCCATGCGTCATTACAACCCTCATGCCTGCCTCAAGTAAGTCAACTACATCTTCAAGAACATCGGCCATAACTAATTCAGATTCTTGCATAGCTTCTGCACCACATAATGAAGGGTCAGAAAGTGCATTGCCGCCAATTGCATACACTGCCAAACGGGCAGATTTACGCATTGGAACATCTGACATGGATACCTTTCGCAATGCTACTTAGGCATAGTTGTATCCAATCATTGTAAGGGCTCGGTTCAAATGGTGGAGCCGATTCGGACAACCACGGGTGGTTCATGGTGGCCAAAGACGTGTGGGTCAGCGATGTGCATAATGGTGCACACGATGACAAAGATGTTGAGTTGAAAGGTTGGGTGCATAGGGCGCGCGGCTCGAATAAAATCTGGTTCCTTGTTTTGCGAGATTCAACAGGCAACATCCAATGTGTCCTGAAAAAAAATGAGGTCGGCGAAGAGTGCTTTGAAACACTAAAATCCGCGCTTATTGAATCAAGTATCACAATAACTGGGAAAGTCAATGTTGACGAAAGAGCACCAGGCGGTCACGAAATTGTAGTCACAGGAGGGGAAGTAATAGGTCCTGTCAATCCAGATAATCCATTCCCAATTACTGAATCAGCGATGGAAGGTGCAGAAGGCGGTGAAACGGAATTTCTACTTGACAATCGCCATCTCTACTTGAGAACTAACCGTATGACAACAATGTTGAAAATACGCTCATCGGTTTTTGGTGCGATCCATTCATACTTTAGAGATTTAGATTTCATAGAATATCAAGCACCAAATTTTGTTGCTGGTGCTGTTGAAGGTGGTTCAACATTGTTTGAAGTCCCCTATTTTGGACGCAAAGCCTACCTAACACAATCTTGGCAACTATATGCTGAAGCCGCAATGCCTGCTCTTGAAAGACTCTACACGATAGCACCATCATTCCGTGCCGAAAAGAGCCGAACTCGCCGTCACTTGACAGAATTTTGGCATGCTGAAATGGAGATTGCATGGGGCGGAAACTCTGATGTCATGGAGCATGGAGAAGCATTGGTGCGAAACATTTCAAAAACTCTCCTTGATGAGCGCTCAGATGAACTTGAAACCCTAGGTAGAGATTTAGATTTAATCGCAAGATATGCCGACACACCATATCCAAGAATGCGCTACGACGAGGCTGTTGAAACCCTACAAGGAATGGGTGTAGATATTGAATGGGGTCAAGATTTAGATTACAGCAAAGAAAAAGTATTGACCCAAGATTTTGATGTGCCGCACTTTTTAACCCACTATCCTAGAATCGCAAAACCGTTCTATCACCGACCAGATCCAGATGACCCAAAGTATGTGCTTTGTCATGACCTGCTTGCACCAGAAGGTTATGGAGAAATTATTGGTGGTGGCGAAAGAACTTGGAGCGAAAAAGAAATTCTAGAGCGAATTGACGAAGAAGGAACTCCAAGAGACGCATACGAATTTTACATTGATGTACGCCGATATGGTGGTGTACCACATGGTGGATTTGGCCTTGGGGTTGACAGGGTTTGTTCTTGGCTTGCTGGAGCAGACCATATCCGAGAAGTAATTCCATTCCCACGTGACTCGCGAAGAGTTACTCCTTGAAATTCAAGGATTAATTAGTATCACATAAGTGGAGAATCAAAACCTTCATCCAAGGGGTCAGGAAGTACCGACTCAAGTTGTTTCGTCCCAGATTGTTGCAGATTTTCAGTTTTTGTTGAGGTTTGAATGGCTTCAATGTTTTCTTCATCAGGAGCAGAAATAAAGACAAATACGAATATTCCAATGAATAGGATAAGAAGGACTGCAAACGCCTCTTGAGACATCCCTCCAGCATCACCCGTTTTCATTATTATGACGATTAAAAACAGGAGGATTACCAAAACCGCAGGTGCGAGGCGCCTCCATTGCATAATCAATCCATTCGCCGGCCACTTGATGAACCCAACCCCTATCCGGCCAATATGGACTTCAAAATGGACACTGGACGAAAGCGTTCAGAGGGTTCGTGTACCGGATGGTTGATGACATCAGTAGCACCTTGGGGTGATACCAAGGAAGATGCTTTTGACCAATGTCTTGTAGAACTCGGTTTAGGAGATTCTCGCCTCATCCGAATGCAAGGTGCAATGCTTCCAATGGGATTTGAACCAACCCCACCAGAAGATCTGCCAATGGGCTCACTAGTAGAATGCCATATTGCTGAAGCCTACGCATCCAAAGGAGAGGTTGCTTCCGCAGGAGTGGCTTGGGCACAATGTGTGACTCCTGAAGGAGATGAATGTGCGATTGTAGCAACAATCTCAAGTAACCAATCCTACGAAGAAACCGAACTATTACTCAAAAGAAGCTTGAAAATGAAATTGGCTTCACGTGATTTAGAAGTGGTGTCACATGAAATTGCTGTTGACGAAGTGACTGCCGCAGAAGACCACGAAGGATGTGCCATCGCTGCACTAATTCTCCCAGATACACTAAACATGCAAACTAGCCAAGTTGGAAGAGTAAGAGGCGGGCTAACCAAGAGCGCTGGAAGTGGGTTTTCACAAGGAAGTGGCTCTAGCCGCCCAGCAAAAAGCAGCAATAGCGGAGATTTTAGTTTCCAATTCTGAGGCAACACAATGAGTGATGAAGAACGAGTGTTTCTCGTGATTCGCTGCAAAGAATGTGAACGACATTTTGGTAGTTTAACTCAAGTTCCATCGTCCCAATGCCCTGGTTGTGGAACCCGTGGAGAAAACCCTATTGTTGAACGAGCAAATGATAGTGAAGACCTAAGAGAAAAAGTCTCTTTGGCCAATACTCCACCTGAATTACGTGCAGAATTAAACAAAAGAATGCGGCGTGATAATTATGAAAGTTTTGAGGAGGATACCAAATCGCCAAGAGCCCTCTTGAAAATCATTAGTAACATCGTTGATGAAAACGGATTAATTAACTTACAGATTGTCCAAAACGCCTTAGATAAACGGCAAATAGAAAGCCCTAATGGTCAAGAATTGATTGATATGGTAGAATCTCAAGGATTACTACTCCGCCATTCTTCAGATGAATGGCGGTGGCTAGGATAAATAGGTTCATGAAAGGGAGGTAGGTCGGCAACCCTGTTAGGGCCCGTGGGTTAGCCTGGCCTATGCTTGGGCGTTTGGGACGCTTAGACTCCAGTTCAAATCTGGACGGGCCCACCTAACAATTTCATTACAACGAAAGTATCGTCAATTTATCATACGACGTTGGACCTCATCTTGGTCCAACTTCCAAGTAACCAACATCAATCCGGCAACAGCAGGCAACATTACGATGCTTAAATTTTCCATCCAAACTAAAAATGGCAGAGTAAGTAACACCAATAACGATGTAAACCATGTAGAAGAGACAACTAATCGAGAAGGCAGTGGGGTATTTCCACTCCCTTTAACATACCAATTCCAACCTCTTCTCCACAGCCCTGACAACAGAAGAAGAGAGATTTTCGGCAAGAATTTGAAAACACGTATCCCAGATTTTTCATTTCTATAGACCGATTTAACAGGGACTGATTCAAAAGGTATTGAATTTGAACCGATATTCAACATCCACCAATTGGGATAGCCATATCCTTGCCATTTGTTTACCCAATCCCACTCTTTCAATGCCTCTAATGTCACGGCGGTATATCCGCATTGAGGGTCACGAACTTTTCTCCCACTAGCAAGAGATGTTAAAGCTCCTAAAAACCAAGAACCAATCTTTCTATTTCTTGGCATCTTGCCTAATCCCTCATGATGTGCCCAGCGGTCTCCTTTGACAAATGGGACACGCGATAATGGTTCTAGTAAGGCATCAATGTCGCTTGGGTCCATCTGCCCATCTCCTGCCATTACTACAATAGCCCACTTTTCTTCAATTGCTTCTTGAGATTCGACATATTTTCTTACTTCCGAATAACCTTTTGCTATGGCTCCGCCAACTCCTATTCTTTCTGTTTTTATGACTAATCCTCGTGCTGAAATAGCACTATTTGCTATACCATTCGTTGCATCTGTTGAACCATCATCAACAACCACCAATAAATCAGTATATTCTGGCACTGATCCAATTGCTTGTTCAATATTCGCCTCTTCATTGTAGGCTGGCATGACTACAGCAAGCCGCCAACCACTTCGCATTGCTAAGCCGGTGGCGCGTCCAGTCTTTCAAAAGTTCCACCTTTTTTCACTAAATAAGGGCGAATCATTAACCCTCTAATAGCACGAGCGAACTCTGAGCACAATGCGTTTGGTCTTCGTTGCTAGAAATCAAGCCCTTCGATTAGGTTCTGCTGTGACTCGTGGTGCTGACTTTGCTGACGAAGTAATTGTCATCTCCCTAGGGGAAGATGATGAGCAGAAAAAAATGGTTGAAGATGCAGGTGGTATTTTTGTCATTCACGAGGGCGAACCACACGCCCCAGACCTAGCCCGAACGTTGGAAAAACTAAACTTACCAGAATCCGAAAACACTGTTGCAATCGGACTTGATAAAGATTGGAAACTGAAGAGTTTACCTCGCCATATCGCTCTTTCTCGAAGTCGGCATGACATTTACATCGCCTTCAAACATCGTTCT
Organism: Methanobacteriota archaeon; assembly: GCA_018650285.1. Classification (GTDB taxonomy): domain Archaea; phylum Thermoplasmatota; class Poseidoniia; order Poseidoniales; family Thalassarchaeaceae; genus MGIIb-Q1. The sequence goes on along the minus strand of JABIGF010000027.1, from coordinate 10,952 downwards.
GACAATCTTCGTATAAAACAAATACCTGATGAAAAACAAGCCATCACTATCGCTTCATACTCATACCAAGATGCCGCCATATCGGTTTGTGCCTTCACTCCAAAGGGGCTTTCAGCCCTAGCATTAGCAGATGTAGTAGATAAACCAGCAGACCTCCCCAAAGAACTCAGTGTCAGAATCATTGAACTAGATGCAGCGCCAGTACGAAAGGAATTAGAATCGCTAACTAGTGCTTCTCGTTTTGCCCAATTATTCTACTGGATGCTTGAATCAAAACATCCATTAATTGTGCTTGGAATTCCTGGAATCATCTTTTTCACTGTTGGATATCAAATGGCTTCAGCATTAATTGATGTTGGCGGACCTCATGATACCGTTAGTATTGGCGTTGCCCTAACTGCTTTTGCAGTCACATTCATTGGAGTCTTATCTCTTGTTTCAGGATTAGTATTGTATATCCTTGGAAAACAAATTGACAAAGTCCAACTTGGATACCAATAACTAGGTCACCCTACAATCACGCTAACCGAATTGTCTCAAGATTTGATGGGGCTACTGTTCTCATACGGTATGCTTCTCGTAAAGCCTGTCTGAATTGATTTGAAACCTTGGGATCTCCATGATGGACTACTACGAAACGTGGTCTAGGATTCATCTGTTTGACATAATCCATCAATTGTCGGCGATCAGAATGACCGCTCATCCCATCAACAATTACCATGTCACATTCAACTCTAACCATGTCTGTTCCGCGGCCACCGTCACTAATTGGCACATCTTTGAATCCGTCCCTCAACCGACGGCCAAGTGTACCTTCGGCTTGGTATCCAACAAAAGCCAAAGTGTTGAGGCTATCACCGGCCCAATTCTTGAAATATTCAATGATTGGACCCCCAGACATCATTCCACTAGTAGCTAAAACAATACAAGGAGTAGGGGTATTGATAATTGTTTCACGTTGATCTCTACTTTCCACCTTTCTAAACCACTTTGAAGAAAATGGATTTGTTTCATCATCTTTCAATACTGCTTGGCGCAATTCTTGATTTAGATAATCAGGATGCATGGAATGAATAGCTGTTGCTTCGGTTATCATTCCATCAAGCCATACAGGAACTGGTTCGCATTCTCCTGATTTGAATAGTTGGTCAATTGCTAACATCAATTCTTGACTTCTGCCAATTGCAAAGACTGGGCAGAAAACTTTGCCACCACGAGCCAAAACACGTTTCATCATATCTTGCAATTCTTGCGTCGCTTCAGCCCTTGATGGTTGGAAAGACTTTGGCCCACCATATGTTGACTCAATTACTAGCGTTTCCACTCGCGGAAAACGCACTGTTGCAGCATCAAATAACCATGATTTCTCAAATTTGATGTCACCACTAATGACAACATTGTGTAAACCATCGCCAATATGCATGTGAACCGAGGAGGAACCAAGAATATGTCCTGCATTAAAGAAAGTCATCTTGATATCTGGTGCAATATCTGTTGTTTGGTTCCAATCAACATCAACAACGTGCAACATCATTTCTTGCACATCTTCGAGAGTGTATGGAGGGCGGCGACCTTCAGATTGTGCAACCTTGATAAAATCTAATTGCAGCATTACCATCAAATCACGTGTAGGAGGGGTACAGTACACCGGCCCACGATATCCATACTTGTACAGGACTGGAAGCATCCCAACATGGTCCAAGTGCGCGTGGGTAATTACCACAGCATCAATCTTGTCTGGAGGTAACATTTCAGGGGCTGAAAAGTAAGGCATCGATGTCTCTTCACGCCCAGGTTTGGCTCCAACATCAATTATTACACGGCTTTCATTTGTTGTAATCAAATGGCAAGCACGACCTATTTCCCCATAGGCTCCAAGTCCGGTCAATCTAACCCATTTCTCACCTGGCCTTTGTGGGCGGTATACATTATTGCCGAATCTCCGCAATGCTTTCTTTCGTTCTTCAGAATGTTCAGCCCTAAACATTCGAACATCGTTAATTGTTCTACTGTCCATTCGTGATGCTCGGATAATTTTGACATGCCAACCGATTTGGTCGCGTAATTTTTTGAGATGCACTCCTCTCTTACCGACTCCTAATGCTGGGTCTTTACATTCAATTGTACAAACGCCAATTGCAGGGTCAAACCAAATATCCAAGACTAACGCTTCATCTGGGATTTCCTTTTTGATAATCTCTTTTGCTTCGTTTATGTCCATCAATATTGATTCATGTGGCCTAACAATTATTCTTCTCTTAACGGTTTTTGCCATCTCTCCAATGAGAGAATTATTGAATTCTTCCGGTGTTTTGGTAATAATAGCAATACTAGCCGCTTCCAAGTCGATTTCATAATCGGCTCCGCTAGGCATCATGTCTAGCAACTTCTCTTTGATGTCCTTAAATGTCAATCTCACTTTTCACACCTCGTGTATGTTTATCTCCCGAGCACACTGCCATCCTTAGTTAGAGGGCAAATGGCAGAGAACTGCCGGGAATATGAGTTGATTACTCAAATTGAATTGATCAATTTTGCAATCTCTGCTTCAGATAGTAGTTGGAATCCTTTATCCATTGTAATAACACAGAGGTCCATGCCGTTTCCGCTTGCTGCATCACGTTGTGCTGATGCTAACAGAGCCTTTGCAGCAACCGTCAAAGCTTGCTTTTCTGTCATGCCATCTTTGTATTGGTCTTCTAAGACACCGTACATGTATGGAGAACCTGAGCCAGTTGCGCAATATGTGTCAGCGATTGAACCGCCAGCGGAATCAATTGAGTACACGTGACTACCATCTTCATCAACGCCAGCAATCAATAATTGAACCCAATATGGGCGGCCACCGAGAATATTAGCAGTAAGGGTTGAAGCTGCTTCAACCTTCATTAAACCGCCACGCTTCATTTCAAAAATTGCTATTTCAGCCGCCAAAACGCGGGAAAGAACTTGTGCGTGGCCGACTAATCCAGCAGTGGTAAGGGCGATGTTATCCGCAATAGAGAACAACTTCTGTACATTCTTGTTTGCCACGAAGTGACCCATGGTCGCACGGTGGTCAGCACCAACAACGACACCGCCATCAAAACAAATTCCCAGCGTACTGGTTCCGGTCTTCATCGCCTTCATCTCTGCATCCATGATACTACCCCTTAATCGCCCGTCTTTGAACATTCGCATTCAGCAGAATGTCCACTCCGGCAAACTTGTCGAGTAAATGACCCTTTATCAACCCGACGAAACCTAGCCCTACCATATTTGCAAGCAATAGGTCTCATAAGTAATACACTCGCAAATTGAAACTTTTTCACTTTCGCTAATCAATCCCCCAAACTTAGGCAATTGGTTATGGGGTAGGGCACCAACCGAAGTGTGGTTGAGATGTCAGCAGACGAAGATACCGGACCTCGCTGGATTGACATACCTAGCATGGATGATGGTGACTTGCCTAGACCTGAACCAGGACAACTTTACCACGACCTAGGCAATCTCTATCCTGACGCACCAGTGCCTCGCCGAGAGGGCGAATTAGTCATTAGAAGAGCCGTTCTGCACGATGTAACCGGTCTTGAAGACCTTCTCAATTGGGCTGCTGATGGAGAAGTCGCAATCGTCGAATTAGGAGAAATTCTAAACAGAGGATTTGAATTTGAAACGGCCATTGAAAAAATTTCAGAATTCATTGTCCGCGATGTAGGTGGGTCTCTAGTTCAACTTGGAGAAGATCGAGTCTTAATACTGCCACCAAGTGTTCGCGGTGTTGCAGGTTTAGAAAAAGAAGCATTTGAGAACTCTTACTGAGGTGAAAAAGTGGAGAGCGATGTCGACATCCCTTGCCCTGTCTGTAAATCAGACGGCACCCTAAAACTGCTCTCAATGTCCTCAGAAATACCATACTTTGGTGAGCATACACAAATTACTCTACTATGTGAAAAATGCGGCATGCGGCAAACAGATTTCATCCCTGCTGAAGAGCGTGGAGCGCTTGCATTTACTTTGTCTATAGATAAACCAGAGCATTTGCAAGCACGTATTGTAAGAGGTTCTTCGGGAACTGTCAGAATCCCTGAACTAGATTTAGAAGTAGCACCTGGTAATCAATCAACAGGATATATTTCCAATGTAGAAGGGGTGCTCAATCGTTTTATTGACATTATCAGAATGATGATGCGGCAAATGCGCGTTGATGTTGATGAAGGAATAGAAGATGCCCCTGAACAATTGAAGAAATTATTTCAACTTGAAATGGCGCTAACAGCATTGGCAGATGGAAAATTGTTTGGCGACTTATCCTTAGAAATTCTTGACCCAAAGGGACACAGCATCATCGGCCACGATGATGCAGTCAAGCGAGAACTCAGTATAGAAGAGGCTGAAAACCTAGATTCCGGACCAAATCCACTCATCATGAGTTCTAGCGATGATTCTTGACAATGAATCAAAGAAGAGCGTCGTTTGCGAGAAAACTCTCAACAATGTGAGCATTTTGATCACGCATCTCTCCAAGATTAGAGAGATATTCACTAGCTTTGTCAATGCAAATTTGCTTCATCTGCCCTGTGAGTATTTCTCCACTACGGTAACCAGACTCAATCTCACCAAGTGCATTGTCATCATCTTCAAAGAAGTAACGAAGATACTGGAAAGCAACATCAATATCAGGATTACCGCCTAAACGACGATGTTCTTCCAATGTTGGCTGACCGCCAGAAAATGATGATTTCACCTTCTTTCCCATCACTTTTACATCTTCGCTAAGGAAAATTGTCGTCTCAGGTCGACTTGATGACATCTTATCACCAGTCATCCCCATTGCAAATTGATGATATGTGCTTGAAGGCTGTAGTAAACCAAGTCCGCCCAACTCTCTTTCCAACCTGAGCAATTCAGGACGTATCAAATCACGGTCACGACTTGTAGCCGCTGGGATTTCAACAGAACCGTGTTTTGGATTAGAAAGAATATCACTAAATCCAAGATTTGTAAGAAGCGAACAGATTTTATCAAAAATAGACTGTCTTTTCTCTTTGTTTACTCGGCCATCCTTAGCAATACCCAAAGCCTCTGAATTTTCATCTTGAACAGAAACTCCAATCACAAGCCCGCCTGATTTTCTTGGTTTTACATTAAACCAATTTGTCTTACCTGCAAGCCCTCTAGTCAATCTCAAATGTGGGTCTTGGTCAACACCCACAGGTACTACGATGGGACGCAATCCGCCAAACTCCTCAAGTTGAGGGTGTAAAATGTCCCCTGCCTGAACTAAGGGAGCCTGCACATGTGCAAGGTTTGTTTCGCCTTTGAATCCGTAGATTGCCTCGAACTCCGACAAATTTGTCCTCTTCCCAAGAGTGAACCCTAACCTCTGTACTACTGGCCTCATAGATTGGAAATAAACAGAAGTATTCTCCACATCTAGCCCTAGTGCTGCATAATTAGCCACGTATTCTTCTAAAGCCACACGGCGACATTCAGCCAAAGAAAGGCCACGAGTGGCATGAGCTTCTAAATCAGCAACTGCGATAGAAACGTCCGCACCCTGTTCTTGAAACCATTTTACTTGGTCAATCACCATCTTGTGCCCAAGATGCATTTTTCCAGATGGCATTAGTCCAGTCAATACCCCAAAAGGCTTGGAACTTGAATGAGCATCTAATACTAAGTTTAGATCACGGTGAGCAAAGACAATCCCTCGCCTGTGCAACATATGTGGATTTGGAAGTAATGTTGGGTCTACCGACTGTAGGCCAAACTGTTGGATGATTCTGTCATAGTCAGTAGACTGACTTGATGACCATGGGTCAATTGAAACGTCGTCTCCCATATGCTCCCCGAACCGGACTCGGCAGCATCAATGGCATGAATGTTAGGATGCCGAAGTTCAGTCAAAGGGCTTTCCTAAAGGTTCATGCATTTACCAAATTTAGAAAGGAACTGGGTTGAAATGTATTCGGTTATCAACCGCAGGCGTATTATTAGAGTGATAGTTACCCCACTAGAATAATGGCACGGATACTGGCCTACGGCGCTGGACTGGTCGGTTCATACATTTGTGATGAATTAGCAAAAAGTGGCCATAATGTCACTGCTGTGGCACTTAATCATGAGAAAGTCCCACTATTGAGAACGGTTAGGGAAAACCTAGATTTCACATTGATTGAAGAGGATGCCTTCTCCCATCTGAATAAATGTGACATTTCTGAATATGATTTGATTCTAAATCTACTTCCGGGGCGGATTGGAGATTCAATTCGCCAACCACTGATTTCATCTGGTGCGAAAATATGCGACCTAGCATTTTGTGACAATTCTCCTGAACGATTCAAAACTTTAGCTGAAGAAACTGGGGCGGAAATGATTCACGACTGTGGAATCGCCCCTGGTGTCTCAAATATGATTGCAATAACAGAGCAAAGAGGCAAACCCCCCCACAAATCCATCAGAATAAGAGTGGGTGGGAATCCAATAAAGACAGATGATAATTGGAGTTATTGCGCCCCATTCTCACCTACTGATGTGATCGAAGAATATACCCGCCCTGCAAGAATACGGATGGAAACAATAGAAACTGAAGTTCCGGCAATATCCGATAGGCATCTCTTCACAGCAGGGAAACATGGCGAAATGGAGGCTTTTTTGACCGACGGATTACGCTCCTTGCTATCTAACCCAATTATCACTAGTGATACACTAACTGAATACACTGTTCGTTGGCCTGGGCACATACAAAAATTCCTCGATTTACAAGAGACGGGCGAAATAGATGAGGACGAATTGGTAAATCAATGGGCATACAACACTGGGCGCGAAGAGTTCACCTACATGGACATCACAATCACGCCACACAATGGACCAATGGTACGTTGGGAGTTAGACATCCCGGGAATAAACAGAGATGCGGGAAGAGTTTGGCCTTCGATGGCATTAGCAACTGGCATTCCATTTTTGGTCGCCTGTGAAGCACTTCTATCAGGGGATATTTCAGGCATTCAATCCCCTGATGATTACACCTCTGATTTAGAAGAAATCGTCAATAAATTACGTCAAGTTGGTGCCGACATTACTCGCACAGAACAAGTATCACGATATTGAATTTCACTCTTCAGCAAAACTCAGGTTATCCAACGAGTTTAGCACCGACACTGCTTGTTGCGCCCGTCTATCATTTTTTACTAGCCAGATAATACCAACTGGGGCTGCTAATGCCAACAATACAGCAATTGTTGGTAAAAACCAGCCAAACTGAAGAACTTCACGGGGTTCAACTAACCAAGTGAAGCGCATTGGTGTATCGTCCCAACGACGAGACCAATCGAACAAATCATCTGTATGTATTCCTGTAACAGTAATTGCAACATCGTGGCCATTGAATCCAGCCTTTTCAATAGATGTGGAATTGAATGAAGGATTTGCATCAAATTGAACAAACACCGGATTATTTGGCATGAGAGTCAAGAAGAGAGAATCACCCTCCTGCCTCCACCCCTCTTGCAGGTGAGGTTCTTCAGCATCTAATTCAATCAACATGCCACTATCGCCATAGACCATGACAACATCTCCACTGAACCCAGTCAGCACATTCGTGGTTGGCACATACCAAGCCTGTGATATCTCCGAATAGGGTTCAAATTCAACAGATATTGTCTCATTACCAATATCAGAACTGACAAATTCTTTCTGAATTAAATGATAGGAGGTATATTCGCCCCAAGTCGTAAACCAAGCCTCTGTGGATTCTATTGCTGAAACTAATTCACTATCTGGTCTGACAACGACATCATGGTTGCGCGCCTGCCAATAGAGATTGATTATCTCCGCCCCTGAATTCTTTGCCTCATTAAACTGAGTCACAGAACCTATGCTCTTTTCCAAAGAACCACCTGAGAAATTGAACATCCTCATCTCAGGATATGCAACACTTTCCAATTCATTATGGCCTATAGCAAGGAAGTTTTGAGACCTTACAGCATCAATAGTTATACTCTCAACATCGCCATCAGGTAATCCAAATGAAAGTGGCTCTCCACCCCACTTTGAAGCATTAGTGCGTTGAGTAAGGTAATCACGACATTCTTTGATTGCCTCTTGCTCAATCCTAACATCCTTGTCAGGAATCCCATGGCAACCAAATTCATCACCCATCGCAAGACGCTCCGGTCCAATGATGTTCACCAACCACGAATCCTCTTCCCATTCTGCCGCTACTGGAGAGATTAGTGGAGTCAATAGAAGAAAGAAAAGTGCCAAGGCGACTACACGTGGCCAAGCGTGAATCTCAGTTAGACACACTCGCATAGACCGCCGACTCGTAACTCGGTCATGAAAGGCATGGTTTAGCAACCTGAGTCGGTAACCATCAAAACCCCAACACGGAATCGGCCCATATGGGCGAATTGAGTGATGATGCGCGTCAGCGCCTCGCCAAACTCACGGCTGTAGAACCGGCTGGTCGTCCAATTCCCGCAACACCGATGTATGCTGGATTGCTCACTTTCGTAATTCCACTGATGAACTTGGTCACTAGATTACAAATTCACGGCTCTGAACATATCCCCCGCAATGGCCCAGTAATCATTGCTGCAAACCATCTTTCTCATCTTGACCCGATACTGGTCATCCACAGTTCACGCCGGAAATTATTCTATCTTGCAAAAGACGAACACTTTCAGAAAGCCGGATGGCGACAATTGATGTTAGCCACCGGACAAGTTGAAACCGATCGGACAAAAGGTGGTGCCGATGCGATTGCTAGAGCTGCAGATGTGTTGGCAGCAGGGATGCCGCTTGGAATCTTTCCCGAAGGAACTCGCTCACGCAATACCTCGCCACCATACTTAGGAAGAGGGAAAACAGGAATTGCTAGGATTGCTGCATCTTTCCCAGATGTCCCAGTTGTATTTTGTGGAATCAACGGCGCAAGAGATATTCTCGCCCCAGGAGAACCTTTCCTCCCGAAAACATGGAAGAAAACCAATTTGAAGTACTCAAGCCCAATTACTTGGAATGATTGGGTAAGTCACAAAGATGGCGGCGGAATAACCGATGCAAAAGTCGCCGCATTAGAAAAAATGACAAAAGATGATATGCGTGATGAAATTGGTCTACTTTACCGGAAATTTACCAACCAATCAATTGCAACAATTTCTGCACTAGGTGCTCCCTGATTGATATGGAAACAAAGTTTGCATAGGGCCACTATTTGCTTCAAATGAAAAATAATATTTGCCTCAAGAGATAGGTTACAAATTAGCAAAAATATCAGACACAGTGGCTATGTTCATAGGGCGTCAATTCCCCCGACTTACTCGGCGTCAGTATGGACCAGTATCTACAACTCCTGCGAACCATTCTCCAAGAGGGTGTTGAACGTGATGACAGGACCGGCACTGGCACAATTTCGGTCTTTGGTCACCAAACACGATACGACTTGCGAAGAGGTTTTCCAGCCATTACCACAAAGCGAGTACACTGGCCTAGCATCATCCACGAATTACTCTGGTTCTTATCTGGTGACACAAATACCCGATACCTCACAGATAACAAAGTAAGAATCTGGAATGAATGGGCCGACGAAAACGGAGACTTGGGGCCAGTATACGGCAAACAATGGCGTGCTTGGGAAGGAAAAGATGGTCAAGTGATTGACCAAGTAAAGAGGGCTGTCGCCCAACTTCGAGAAAATCCCGGCTCCCGCAGAATAATTGTTTCAGCTTGGAATGTTGGCGAACTTGATGAGATGGCCTTGATGCCTTGCCACGCCTTTTTCCAATTCTATGTAGCAAATGGTGAACTCTCATGCCAACTCTACCAAAGAAGCGCAGATGTATTTCTCGGAGTACCATTCAACATCTCATCCTACAGCCTATTGACCTGCATGATGGCGCAAGTATGTGGCCTAAAACCAGGAGACTTTGTCCACACAATTGGTGATGCTCATCTTTACCTCAATCACCTTGAACAGGCGAGAGAACAAGTTGGGAGAGTGCCACTTGAATTACCACGATTAAAACTCAATCCAGAATGTACTGAAATTGATGACTTCTCCTACGACGACATTGAGATTGTTGGCTACAATCACCACCCACATATAGCCGCCCCGATTAGTGTATGAGGTGAATTAAATGAAACTTGGAATGATTGTTGCAATGGACGAAGACGGCGTAATTGGTAGAGATGGTGTGATGCCATGGGACCTACCTGCTGATTTGGCTCATTTCAAAAGGTCAACAATGGGATGCCCAATCATCATGGGTAGGAAAACATACGAGGCGATTGGACGACCTTTACCTGGTAGACTAAATGTTGTTCTCACAAGAGACATGGATTGGTATATTGATGGTGTTGAAATCGTTCATGATATTGGCGAGGCCCTAGAGATCTCAGCGATTGATGCTGGCGCTGATGGTTGGGCTTGGGTAATTGGTGGAGGCGCGATTTACGCCACCATGCTACCTCGTTGCGACCGTCTTCTTGTCACTCATGTCAAAGCAAAAGTTGGAGGCGGTGACACTTGGTTCCCTTACATCAACTGGGATGACTGGGAAGAGATTAGCCGAGAAACACTTAGGGCTGATGAAAAGAATACTTTTGACATGGCTTTTGCTTCTTATGACCGTGCTAACTAGACGCTAGTCACTGCGTCAACCCTCAATGCAACCTGCAACAACCACTGTTTATCCATTGAATTCTATGCTCAACCCATAGCGACAATTCAAATCGTGATTCCTGCATCAATTAATGCATTCTCTACGAATTCTTTGGAGCGATCCCAAGTAAATGGGATTTCAACTAGAACAATTTCTACTAATTTACAAGCATCTCTCTTTTCTTGGTCCCTTCTTTGAATCTGCTCAATTTTTTGTGATTCATTGACCACTCCTCTTCCACCCCAAAACCCTTCGAAATGATACTCTCCTTGGTATTCAATCCCCAAAGAAAGTGATTGAATGAAG
>JABIGF010000028.1 GCA_018650285.1 Methanobacteriota archaeon | reverse complement strand
TGAAGATTTCATTCCAGCAGATTTTGGTAATAAATAAAGAGGATCATTCGCAGAGAATACCCAAGTATCTCTATCTTCAGCCTCATCGATGTCAAAAGAAACTAACCTAATTGTAGCATCCGACTTGCCTTTTTTATTATGGGATGTTAGCCAATTTCTATACATTCTACCCACCAAGAATTCAGAATGTGCATAAATTGAACTTGCTTTTCTCCAATGTAGTTTATCTAGGACTGACCATACCACCAAGGTACCGGATTTCCCCACTGTCTTACCACTTTGTTCAATCCATGTCTTTGGTATTTGTTTGTCATCGGCCGGTAAAATTTTACCTGCCCCCATCCATTCACTATTGGTCAAATCAATATATGTATGTTTAGCAGATTTGATGCCATTCTGCCATGCCCAAACATCTACACGTTTAGCTTGGGAAATAGATGCTTGAGGAAGACCTAATCCAAACTTCCCCATGCCACTGCTGTCATTATGGTGTTCTCCATCTCCAAATCTCAAGGCCCTCTGCTGTAAAATAGGGTCCATTCCACAACCATTGTCGAGAACTGCAATCTCCTGAACCTGCCACATTCTTCTTCGTGAAGAACCGGCTTTCTGATTTTTCTCTGAGACTAACACATCAACTTTTGTGGCCCCTGCCTGCAACGAATTATCAATCAATTCACCCAGAGCCATTGCAGCATCTTTGTAACCACTACTTCTTGCTGAAAGAAGCATCATCTCTGTGTTGAAAATCCTCATTCCTTTCCCCTCATTATTGTCTGCCATAATTACTGCGAATACTCCACCCTACAAAAAGAAGTTGGAGTAGAAAATGATAGATTTGATTGAATCCAAATGCTTTATCAAAGGTCAGATTTCCTCTTGTTATGTGTCAGTTGCAGGAGGCTCTTATGAGGGCCTTCTCGCCGAGGACGAACCCATAGTTTTCATTCGTGTACAGAAATTTGTTGAAAGATGGTTATGTGAGGATGAGGAGGATGGGTATACTGAATTATCTTGGATTCAAAATAACTACTATGGCACCAAAGAAAATGGCATTGACAATGTTATTCAAAAGAAGAGGCACTCCAAAGTCGGCTTATGTGCTAAGGACTTCCTTGAGTTAGCATACCCCATCCTAAAAGATAGTTTCAAAGGTTGGTGGAAGGATACCCGTGAACAAACTGAGTTCCCTGAACCGGATAAGGGGCATCTGGTGTTTGTCACGAGTATCCTAGACTTCCCTTGGAGTTTATTGCCCCTTGGAGATGGGCGGACACTGGGTAGTGTATACTCGGTATCTTCAAATCCGAGCACCGAATTCTTGAATTCATTCAGTGGTAACGATGCGGTGTTGATGAGTATGGGTGCTCTAAAAAGAAGAGATGGTGACCCGGGTACTTTCGATGTAATTCTCGGTTCAGACCTCAAGAAAAAAGTTGGAATCCCTGTAATCCCCGGTTCAGACCTCAAGAGAAATGTTGGAGTCCAGGGTGGACCTACATCCCTATGGCGTAGGTCGAAAAGACGCGGGACGCCAAATGAAGAAGCCATCCTAGTCAATGGAATAATGGGGATTGAACTAAAGGGAGTGAATGATATCTCGGCTCGAGTTTTTGGTGATGCAGATACTACACATCTTCCATCGATTTGGTTTCATGAAGGCCATGGTCATAATTATTCACTAGAACTAGGAGACAATGAGAGAACTATGCTGAGGGGTGATGACATATTGCGGCATCTAAAATCAGTGAACGGCTCTATTGATTTCTGCTGGCTATCTTCTTGTCATGGTATAGAGATGGCTAAGAATGCAAATTGGATGAATAGTGGAAAGATCATGACATTGTTAGGACATCTAGGGATGGGTGATGAAGCGGGAAATGTAATTGCCTTTGAGATGCTGGTTCTTGAGCGAATTATGGGAGGATACAGCGTAGGAAGGGCTGTTCAACTCGCTAAGATGGCGATGGGCCCAGAGATGGCTTCTTCTGGCTCGTTCACTCTGTTGGGTGACCCAAGACTGGTGTTGGTGGATTAGAAATTATTCAGAGGAATCTTCGTCTTCTTCTCCATCATCAGATACTTCATCTGGCTGACTAAAGAACGGTTTGATGATATCCGATGGAATACTCGCAGACTTGCCACTATTGGCTTTGACCCACCCCTTTTCCTTGTCCTCCCAAGTAAATTCTGCTCCAGCATCTGCATATGCTTCTTTATTGACTGCAAACCTAATACCATTAGAAAGGAGGGACACTGTGCATATCAAAGAGCCATCCTGAGATAGTTTCAATTCACTTTCAGTCCATTCAGGCTCCAATTCATCCACATAGTGTAACCAAGTATAGAGTTGAACCAAATTTGCTTGGTTCTGTTTTTGAGACTTTTGATTAATTTCAGACCACTTCTCAGCCCATTCAGATTCACTAATATGAATAGTGGGGAGTTCTGGTGCAGAACCAGCAGACAGACCTAGTGTCTCGGCCTCAATAAATCTGCGGAATTCCTTCGCCCTGCCCTGTAAATTAACTTCTAGTTGTGATGCATCATCACGGATTTCGTGTGCGGTAGAAACTATGGTGTTTGCCTTATCCTTTAATCCGCGGATTTGTGCCAATTCATCATTTACATCTTGATTAAAATCTTGGATAAAGGAACGCAAACGCACGGTAGAAGCAAGAGTAATCTTGGAAACAGAACCACTTACTCCTGTCTTTCTATCTGCCTGTCCTAACATTTCAGTCAACATCCCCCAAATCGGAAGAAACATCATCTGGCCAGGAGCTCCCTGAGTGATATAGAAAGTAGGTATTCCTTCAACAACATCAATGTAGAGAGGGGTTCCTAAAGTTGAAATATTTTGGATTTTTGTATTCAGGCTAACAAACATAGCTGCAGAAATGTCTGCTTTGTGTTCCTTGATATCTCGCTTGAATTTAGTTACTTGATTACCAGGTACATCTCCCGAGTAATTCTTGACTTCAATTAGCACCTTCCCAGGTGGAAGGCCATCACGAGTAAAAAATCCCCAAATATCTGTTGCATGTGCCTCTTGCCCTTTAATCTGGAAAGTATCTCCCCTTTTTCCGTAGACAGTTTGCAAATTCGAACCTACGAAATTCTCACCTATATTCCCAATTTCACCCATGGACTTAGACTGAAAAGTGGTTAAATGTTCTTTCAGAGTTTCATCTAATCGAACCATTTCATCAGTATAAGGTCTGAAAAATACTTTCATGGCATCCTCACCGGGCTGTACAGTAGCCATACCAGCCACAAGATGGCCTAATCTGGCGAAGGATAGGACCCTATCTGGCCTCTCATCTTCAGGGATGGGTTCAAGATCAAAATAAAGAGCCTCATCATCAGGAAATTTCACATTAACTTCAACAAATTCTTGCTCATCTTCATCTTGACTATTTTCATCTTGTTCTTCATCATTCATAGTCTTGCGTTGATGCCACACTATCTAAACGATACGCTTCTCGATGCAATTATCAACTTAAACCATTACAGAAAGTCATGGCAGCCCCAACGTTAACCCCCCCTACTGTTGTGGCTGCGGCTCTTTTAGAAACCTCTGAAATGAATTTAAGTTCCATACTCGGACAATATTGGTTTTATGAAATACCTAAATTTCAACGCACTTACTCATGGGAAAAAGATGAGACTGATGATTATTGGAACGATATTGGGGATGCAATTACTAATGATGAACCGCATTCTTTTGGTTCGATAGAAGCATCTATCCTTAAAGACACAGCTGACAACCTAATTGAAGTGAGGTGGAAGGCCACACCCCCAACAATTATGGCAAATAATATATTGGAAATTTCTGATGGTCAACAGCGACTCACAACTACTTTCATTTTGTGGGCTAGCCTTGCCCACTACATGAAAAATGTTCATGCAGATAGTACATTGTACGATGATCTACAGAAGAAATTCTTTAGAAAAACATATGATGCACATGATGTAGAGACGGGAGATATTCGTCCTTTTTTAAAATTACAAGAAGACGATTTAAACGATTGCCTAAAAGGATTGATTAGAGATGGCGATACAAGGATTTTGGGAGTAGCACAAAAAAGTTCTACAACAACCCGGATGGAAAAGGCATTCGAGTTCTTTTATGGAAAAATTGGAGAATTAGATGACGATGAATTAGATGACTATTATGGTCATTTGATGACCAACACTGAAATTGTCATGATTTTCGGAGGAGCAAATTCAAATGTTAAGTTCGAAGTTCGAAACAATCGCGGTAAAGACCCAAATCAACTAGATAGAGTGAAAAATTTGATCGAACTCATTGAGAAAAGAAGAGGGGTGATTGGCAGATATGAGTTCCCAGAAAAATGGTATGGTGCAATCAAAAAATTAGATCGACACGGATTTATTGGAAGTTATTGGGAAGATATTGTGCTGGGTCACGCAATGACCGTTGTAATAAAAACTAAAATTGGGAAAGGTAGTTATTCAGATTTTAAGGAGTTATTTTGGCCTCTGACAAAGAATGATATACCTACATTAATGAGACAATTGGATCGTTTTGTCAACGCCTTTGTAGTTATGACAGATTCCCTGTGCGAGGTATTCAGCCCAAGTTTGCCGAACAAAACATGGTTGATATATGGGAAATATTCAAAATATGAACTACATGGTAGTTGGGACGCTACAAAAAGGGGAATTATTATTGCAACCCTCACTGATATTGGTTTACGGCTTGACAGAGAAAGTCTATTCAGTACTGTCATTTTATCTGCATATCACACACTCGAAGACCCTGACGACTTCATACGTATATTACGTCAAATTGAAAAAGTTGTTTTTCGTGTTTATCACATAGAAGGTAAGCGCCCAGATAAATTCAATAAAGAGTGGTCTTTATTGGCCAAAATCATCTATGTATGGAATAATCCCGACCAAAAATTACTTGTAAACTACATTCTTAAGTTTTTGTGCAAATATTGCCTTGATGAAAACACACTCAGTGACCTTCACAAGGAGATTAGGGACGTTCGTAAAGGATACGGAAAGAGGTGGTCAACTTACTTCCTTTTCCATTGGCAAGTGAGAAAATATAAACAATTGATGCTAGGAAAGGTTACCCAGAAGTGGGGGAAAGGAGAAAGCCCTGAAGTTATGAAACAGGGCGATGAAAAATACCGACTTTTTGAGAAAGAACATATCATGCCAAACAATGGCCCGTTTCCAGAACCTACAGAAGATGCAATAGAAGACGACGCACCATTATCATATTGGAATAGACCGCCAACAAAATTCGACAGAGAGGGAGATTACGATGACCTCAAGAACCATCTGGGAAACCTCGTAATGAGTAAACAAATACACAATATACAATACTCCAACCACCCCTATCTAAGAGAGGCTCCTGGAGACACGAAAGATTTCAAGAAAAATTTGTATGAATCATCTGTAGGTGAATGGTGCCAGGTAAAATCTGTTGCACTAAATTATGACCAATGGAATAGATATACAATAATTGATCGACAAAAAAGGATGGCTCGATGGGCAATTAAAAGGTGGAAGTTAGAATGCTGTGATGATACACTAGATGAGCAGCTTCCTAACTTGCCATACTTGGATGAGCATTCTGATTTATTCAAACGGTCACATCAAGCTATGAATGAGGCTTCTAAAGCAGCGAAAGAAGTTGAAATTCAGAGAACAAGTGCCAAGGAATCTGCTTTGAAGAAAAAAGAAGTTTCTGAGGAAAAAGAAGTTGATTGGGATGATGAATGGGAAGATGAGAGGGTTAGAGAGGCTGAAGAAAAATCTAAAGAGGCTGAAGAAAAAGCCAAGAAATTCAGTCCAGAAAAGGAACACAAACAAGGTGAAAAGGCTTTCCATGAACCTATTGAAGGAGATGAGGATAGATTTCAACCAAAAATTGATGAAAATACTGAAGGTTATGATTTCCCTGAAGATTATTACTCCGATGACTGTGAAATTGAAAACATAGAAGTTGAAGATATTAAGGAACTCGAAGAGTGAGGGTCACTTTCGCATCATCTATTGTGAAGGAATCAGCATCATCAGGCCCATCACCTTGGTTGAGAGTCGCTACATCTGCTCTAGTCTCACTTTGAACATGCGCCCAATCATCTGGGTTCAGTTCAGGATTCCCCTCACCAAGCCAAACGGTCAGTTCTATGGTAGCATCAACATCTAAATCCAAGTCCTTACGCTTCTGCTGAACTCTACGAATAATGTCTCTTGCAAGCCCCTTTGAGAGCAAGTCAGGAGTAGTAGCCATATCAAGCACCAATGTCACATCAATCGCATTATCACCCTCACCAAATGTGATTGTTTTAGCAGCGAATCCATCCTTCTCAACCCTCTTGACCTCAACATCTTCTTCGGTGATTTCAAATCCTTCAATCGTGCAACTGCCAGCCTGAATTGCAGCCCAAATATCATCTGAATCAGCCGCACCAAGGGCCTCCTTAACCTTAGGTAAGTCTGCTCTACACTTCGCACCAAGAGCACGCCAGTTAGGCACTACCTCAATTCTCTGGAATCTCTCCAAATCATCCTCTGTAGCAAGTGACTCGACGTTCAACTCGTCAGCTAAAATCTCATGGAACTCAGAAATATCTGGACCTCCAACAAGCCAACCAGATTGACATGGTAGCCTCTGTCTACGACCCGCATCCACACGCACACGCCTCCCCGCCTCTGCGAGCGCACGCGTGAGAGCCATCTGTTGCTCAAGTTCTTCATCTCTCTTTGGAAGACCTCGTACTTCCCCCGGCGTGAATATGGGGTCGATGTCCACACAAACACCAGGAGTTCCAGCAGGCCAATCAGCCATGTGTACTGATTTTCCTACCAAATTTCTGTGAATTTCATCAGCCATGAAAGGGGCAACAGGAGCCATCAGCCGGCAAACTGTCACAAGCACTTCGTGTAATGTGTGCTGGCAAGCCAACTTGTCTGCTGACTCTGCATCATCCCAAAGTCTCCTTCGGCTTCGCCTGACATACCAGTTAGACAAATCGTTGACAACGAAATCCTCCAAGTCACGGCACGCCTTGTGGAAGTCCCAACCCTCAAACTGGTCATTGTAAGAACGTCCAACTTCACTGAGTCGAGAGAGTAGCCACCTGTCAAGCGGTGCGCGGGATTCTTGTGAATTATCTCCTGGCTGGAAATTATCCAAAGCGGCATAGTTTGCATGGAACTTGTAGACATTCCATAGTGTGAGGAACATCTTGGCATAGGTCTCTCTTACGCCATTCGGGTCAAACTTCAGTGGGCTCCATGGCGCACCTGCTGTCACCATATACCAACGAGTTGCATCTGCACCTTCGCGGTTGAAATGGTCCCATGGGTCAACGATGTTTCCTACCGACTTTGACATCTTCTTGCCATTAGCATCAAGAATCAATCCAAGACTCAAACATCTCTTGTAACAAATTGAATCAAACACAGTTGTACTCACTGCCAACAAGGTGTAGAACCAGCCTCTAGTCTGGTCAACACCTTCACAGATGTAGTCAATTGGGAAATTTGCTGCTAACTTGCCATCATCCTCGAATGGGTGATGCCATTGTGCGAAGAAGGCACAACCAGAATCAAACCAGCAGTCCATGACGTATGGCTCACGAATCATCTCGCTACTACATCCATCAGCCTGACAATGCAATACCACCTCATCAACAAATGGTCGGTGTGGGTCATCAGTAACTTTGGAAGCGTCAACTGCTAACTCTCTCAACTCATCACGGCTGCCTGCACAGTGCTGGTGTCCGCAATCAGGGCAAATCCAAACTGGAAGTGGAGTGCCCCAGTATCTCTCACGTGAAATTGCCCAATCCTTGACATTGCGGAGCCATTCTCCAAATCGGCCGGTACCGATATTTGCTGGTGCCCACTCAACTTGGTCGTTGAACTCAAGCAATCTATCTTTGACAGCAGTCATGCGAACAAACCACGAATCCATTGCGTAGTATAGCAAGGGGTGGCCAGTTCTCCAACAGTGTGGATAATCGTGAATATACATTTTTTCGCGGTATAGCAGATTGTCATAGTGTAGCAGATCGATGATATCGTCATCACAATCTTTGACATACCTACCATCAAGCGAATTGTGAGTTCCTGCGATAAAGCGCCCATCCATATTCACAGTATGCTGAGCAGGGAATCCTACTTCCATACCTAGATGGTAATCATCCTCACCATACATGACAGCGGTATGAACAACACCCGTTCCATCAGTGGTTGTTACGAAATCAGCACCGACAACAGTCCATGCGGTTTCGCTACCAGCTCTATCAACTGCATCAGGGAATAGTGGAACATACGCCTTACCTACAAGTTGTGAGCCGGGGAAGGTCTCAACAATTTCGATTTGATGACGCAAGACTTCACCAAGCAAATCCTCGGCCATGATGATTTCTTCGCCAACCTCAGCACCTCCACGGCCTTCCCATGAATCGCTAGCGGGTTCAGTCACTCTGATTCGTGCATAGGTCACTTCAGGACCAACTGCCAAACCGACATTTCCTGGAAGTGTCCATGGCGTAGTAGTCCATGCAAGAATTGATGCATCATCATCCTCAAGTTTGAATTTAATATACACTGAAGGCTCTTCAACCTCTTTGTATCCTTGAGCGACTTCGTGAGAAGAATATGATGTCCCAGTTTGAGGACAGTAAGGTAGAATCTTGTGACCTTTGTAGAGCAAACCTTTGTCAAACATCTGTTTTAGAGCCCACCAACCAGATTCAACATACTCGTTGTGAAGAGTAACGTACGGGTCATCCAAATCCACCCAGAACGCCATGCGCTCGGTCATCTTGCGCCATGCATCTTCGTAAGTCCAAACAGATTTGCGACACTCTTCATTGAATTCGGCCATACCAAACTCTTCAATCGCTTCGTTGCTCATCAAGTCTAGACGCTTCTGAACTTCAATCTCAACGGGCAACCCGTGAGTATCCCAGCCACCCTTTCTTTCAACAAAATGGCCCTCCATCGCCTTCCAGCGGCAAACTAGGTCCTTGTAGGTGCGAGCAACTACATGGTGAATGCCTGGCATCCCATTTGCAGTAGGCGGCCCCTCAAGGAAAATGAATGGCAATCCGTCCTTTCGAGAGGACACCTGTTGCCCGAATGTGCCCTCTGAGCGCCAAGACTCCATCAGAGCCTCCTCAAGCGCAACCGGGTCAAGGTCACCCGCGGGTTTTGGCACTGCCATAGCGTGCGGGACCTAAGGTCCCGACTTCAAAGGTGCGGCGGGTTCAAACACCTTACCTAACTCCCGAGGCCCATGGAGACAACGACATTTGAGGTCGGTGGAATGTCTTGCGGCGGTTGTGTTTCCAACCTAACCAAAGCGCTTGAAGCGGTTGAGGGAGTTAGTTCAGTAGAGGCTGAAGTTGGCAAAGCAGTGGTCCATCACGAAGGCGCTTGCTCTGGAAAAATGGGAACTGCTATCACCGATGCAGGATTCACGATTGGTAAGCCTGAATTTAACTGGAAAGATGGTTCTGTTTGGAAGCAATCAGCCCACAATACCAAGTGGTGTTTGATTGGATGTTCAATAGGCGAATTTGCTACTCTCGCATACTACTCTTATTCAGGCATTACTGCAGGGCTCGAAATGTATTCCAACATGTGGTATTTTTACGCAATCTTGCCTCTTATCAACGGCCTAGCCACAAGTGTAATGCTAGAAACTGGAATATTAATGAAAGGACAAATGGATTTCAGAAATGCACTTTCAACTGCACTTGGCATGTCTTTCATCTCGATGTTGATGATGGAAATCGCCATGGAAATAACGGATTTGCTCTTTACCGGCGGTAGCCTTGGAATGAACCCGCTTGCAATCCCATTTATGCTCATAGTCGGATTTTTAACACCGTGGCCATACAATTATTGGCGCCTCAAGAAATTTGGTAAAGCGTGCCATTGAAAGAAGTATTATTTTTATTAAATAATTGATTTGAGCCGAGGGTATTATTGCCTTGGAAGTTTGGCGAAGCAACTAGATGGGTACTCTAGATATGAGTGATGCTGAGTTCATCGCCCAATCTCGACGTCGTGGCAGAAAGGTTTCATCTGTCTTACTGACCCTTTCAATCGCTAGTTATTTTATGTCTAGAATGTTGATTGATGCAAAAATTGATGATGCAATAACATTCGCTTGGATCTCTGTTTCTCTTGCTGTCAGCGCACTAATTATGCTAGTTATTTTGATGCCAATAAACACTCTTCGTAGAAAGATGAGAAGGAAGGCGTGAGCACTTCTGAAGGCAATACTCCAAACCGAAGTCTTGAATGTGTGGCAACTGTAGCGGTGGATGACATGGGACTCGTGGTAGCACTACTTCAGCTCAACCCGACAGTCGGCGACTTGGAAGGAAACGCTGCCGAAGTAGAGCGAGCAGTTGCCTTGGCAGCAGCAAATGGTGCTGATTTAGCAATTACAAGTGAATTGGTAATTTCGGGTTATCCGCCTAGGGATTTACTTCTTGATTCAGAATTTGTTGAAAGGTGCGCTGAAGTGGCGGAGAATATTGAGACTCCAATCCCACTAATTGTAGGAACACCTCTGCCACCAAGTAACGACCGCCACCTCCCTAGCAATGGTTCAATGCGAATTGTGCCTGGACGAAAAGCGAAGGTGGCCACGCGCAAACAACTACTTCCAACATACGATGTGTTTGACGAATTGAGGTACTTTGCACCAGACAAAGCGTCTGGAATATTACGACTATCAGATAGCCTTTCAATCGGTGTGACAATCTGTGAAGATGCTTGGCAACATGCTGGACAGGTCCCTGCGGATTATGATGCAGACCCAATTGAACAACTAGCAGCATGGCAACATCAAGGTGAGCCATTGGAATTGTCAGTCAATCTCTCTTCTTCACCCTATCATTTGCACAAAGAAGGGACTCGTGGAGACGTGGTGCGAGCAGCAGCAAAAACTCTCGGACATCCTTTCCTTCTATGCAATCAAGTCGGTGGAAATGACGATCTTCTCTTTGATGGCCGCTCTTTAGCAGCATGGCCAGATGGTCGGCTAGTTCAGGCGCCAGCATGGTGCATGGGCGTGATGCTAGTTGACATCGAAGATGATTCTTCTACTCGTTGGCTACCATGGCCAGATGGTGAATGCTGTGAAGAATGCACTTGTGCAATCGAATTTATGGATAATGAAAAAGAGCCAGCAATTCCTGAAACAGGTCGTGACTTATTAGCAGCGATTACAACTGGAATTGGCGACTATTGTCGTAAATCCGGAATCAAGAAATTAGTTTTGGGAATGAGTGGCGGCTTGGATTCTTCTGTTTGTGCTGCGATTGCTGTGCGCGCTGTAGGCGCTGAAAATGTGTTAGGAATGGCGATGCCATCACGATACTCAAGTGAACATTCTCTTGCAGATGCAAAGGCAACTGCTCAAGCACTCGGCATGGAACTTCATGTCCATTCTATTTCCAATTTACACGATGCTGCGGAAGAAGAACTCAATGAAGAGTTGACAAATGGAAACCCTGTTGCTAGAGAAAATATCCAATCACGGCTGCGAGGCATGATGGTAATGGCAGCAGCAAATTCACTTGGTGCGATGGCGATTACAACTGGCAATAAATCGGAATTAGCAATGGGATACTGCACTCTTTACGGAGACATGGTTGGTGGATATGCACCTCTTGGCGACCTCTACAAATCAGAAGTTTATGAAGTGGCTAGAGCGCTGAATAATGAGGCTGAAAAATTTGGGCAAACACCACCAATCACAGAGAGTACAATGACAAAACCACCCTCTGCTGAACTTGCACCAGACCAAAAAGACCAGGATACACTGCCTCCATACGAGACGCTTGACTCAATACTTGAGGCGCATATTGAAGCGGGAGTTTCTAGCTCAAAATTAATCGCTGCAGGTCATGATGAAAAATTGGTAAATTGGATTCTTGATCGCCTTCATGCAAATGAGCACAAACGGTGGCAGATGTCTCCGGCACCACGTGTTTCTAGACGAGCATTCGGCCAAGGATGGCGTCAGCCACTTGCTGCAATAAAATAGGCTGAGAAACTCTTTTTTCAGAGTGCTCTAATTATTTCGCTGGATAACAGTAAGAGTCACTTTGCCATCAGTTAATGACATTTCAACATCATCTCCATCATTAATTGCTAAACAAGGGTCGACATCAAAACCGTATGCATATGGAATATTCAACAATGAGGCTGCTGGCAAAGTAAGTGTGCAAACATCACGATTCACAATGGCTTTTGGCCCTTTACCAGTGTAAATCAGACCCATCAAGACAAATGGCGCAACTGTTGAACCTGAGCCCTTTGGATAGATTAGAATGGTATCTTCAATCGCAACACCGTCTAGTGGGTGGCCCGGCTCTTCAATGACGCCACTATCACGATTGACATATCCTAGGTAGGTGATGGGGACATCGGTGACCATCGCTTTTCCACTAACAGACCATGTTTCTTGACTCGGTAAACTCTCTCCTGTGAGCACAGAATCTCCTTCTTGGTGGGTCTTAGATGTAGTGTGAGGCTCCTTAGCACGCGAATCTAAAGTTGGCCTAGCGCCGGTAATTAATTCCTTATTGAAGGCAGATGCGACACATGTTTCAATTGGTGCGACAGACGTTGGCATGCGGTTTAATCCGCTTGTCAAATAGTGTTCTGCCTTCAAAGAATTAGTCAACAAATGATTGTACATTTTTCTATTATATGGAGTGACTTCTGGACATGTATCCTTGAGAATTAGCGCCCCTGCTTCTTCAAGCAAATCGATTGAGCCATCGGCTTCTGCTAAATCGTGGTTATGTCCGCTAGTAAATACCCAAAGTCGTTTGTCTGGAATTTTCTCACCTAATTCCATATGGGTTCTGACTGCTGCTGCAGTAGCACGTATCTCACCCAAACTTGCTTGTGGACATCCAATTACAACAAGATCAACTTCACCTCTTGGAGCAAGTTCGTCATACCTACCTTGTAGGTCGGCATTGGTGAATGTCAATTCACCTTGATATTCATCAACATCAGGAGGAGACACAGTATGACCTTCTGCCCAAAGCATTGGGCAGCCATAATTTGCGGCTGCTGCTGCAAGTGTCTTTTTCATTACAAACGATGCGTGCTTTGGCAATCCACGAATGTAAGGCATGGGGCCCCAAGGCATCTTCCAGTCTGACTGAACCTGCTTGCCTATCCAATCTCCTAGGACACTCCAATCAGCCAAATCCAAGATGTCAGCCTCAATATTAACCAAAATATTTGGCTGACGATTTTCATCTAAATGAAGACCCCAATATGGTGCCCAACCGGTAAGTGCTGTCGCTAGTGCCGATAATCCTGACTCTCGATTAGTTACTAGTTCAGTAAATGAATTTGAATAACAAACTGCGTTTGATTCCGCCCATGAACCAATTCCCTTGATTTCAACACCTTGGTCATAAGGGGTGCAAGACAGGGTCGCATCAATTCCCAACCCTTCGTATGCGAGAACAATTTCAAATTGAAGTTTGAGAAAATCCTCAAAATCTATACCCATTTCATCAAACTTTTCACGGTCACAACCTGCAGAATTCAAAGTTGTAGGAATTGCAACCTTGCCTTGGTCATCACCGGCTAAATCTGCCAGGAATCGCCGCAAACCGTGGCCGCCAGTAATCACAGAAACGCCGCTTACGTGCGCATGCGCACACTCGACGAACGAATCAGCACCGGCACTTGCTGCCAAATCAACAACGAGCCTAGCGGCCTTCTGTTTTGTTGGGCCATTCTCCCCATCAAGCATCCTAGATAGGCTCGCTGGAATCTTCATTATACTGCGGCAGGTGGTTAACCCCCATCAACTTGACCTATCTATTCATCACTAAGATAGCAATGAGATCTAGAGAATGCTTCACCCACTAGGATGAAGAGTCAACCCCCCTTGGGAGAGGAAGGTGAAGTGGTAATGGGAGAGCAATATATCAACATCGCAGGATACAGATTTGTGGCAATACCTGACCGCGAAGAGATGCGTTGGCCCCTGAGAGATTTCTGTGTAGACCTCGGCCTCAAAGGAACGATTCTTCTCAGTTTAGAAGGTATCAACTATTTTCTTTCTGGAACTCAAGATTCCATTGACAAATATCTTGAACATATTGAAGCTGATGAAAGATTTGCGGGCATTCCTCTCAAAATAAGTTATTCAGACCATCAGCCGTTTAGTAGGATGCTGGTTCGTCTAAAAAAGGAAATAATTTCAATGGGCCATGATGATGTAAAACCCGCAGAATTTACTGGGCCCTGTATTTCTCCAAAAGAATTCAAGTCATGGCTAGATGATGGAAAAGAAGTCATTATCCTTGATACAAGAAATGATTACGAAATGAAAACTGGCAAATTTGAAAATGCTGTTGACCTAAATATCAAAACTTTCCGTCAATTTCCTAATGCAATCAAGGAACTCCCTGACGAATTGAAAGGAACACCAGTCGTGATGTACTGCACAGGCGGAGTGCGTTGCGAAAAGGCATCTGTTGTTCTTCTTGAAGAAGGATTTGAGGATGTGCGTCAATTAGAAGGGGGCATTCTTGGGTATTTCGAAGAATGTGGTGGTGAGCACTGGGAAGGTGAGTGCTTTGTATTCGATAAACGCGTAGGGGTTGGGCCTGATTTAGCCGAAACTGATACTGTCGTCTGCTATGCATGTCGTGAGCCGCTACTTACTCATGAGCAGGCTTCTCAAGACTACGAAATAGGCGTCTCTTGCCCTTACTGCATCTAATCAAATCCACAAGTGTCTAAACCCACCAAATCATTCTGAAATGTCTTTGAATGGCCAGATGTGTTGAATATAACATTCAGAACAAGCCCTTGTTATCATCAGTTCTTTGTAAGGTAAAGGTCGATGCCAAACTTCCAAAGATTTTTCTTCGCCACAAATTGGACAAGATGCAATCTCTTTTGCCATCAAACAATGGCTCTAGTCGGCGATTATTCAACTTGTGTGTGAAAGATTCTCTCATAATAATTCAACTTCAATACCATTTTGTTTGAATTATCAGTTGATGCAGCATAATGCAATACGCTAACCCCCCCTCGGACATCCATGCGCTGCATCGTAACTGGTGGTGGAGGCTTCCTTGGAAGCCACCTTTCTGAAGCGCTGTTAACCCGCGGCCACTCAGTAGCTGTCGTGGATGATTTATTTCGTGGCCGTAAAGCAAACATGGAAGATTTCAAGTCAATGCCTGATTTTACTTTTGTTCTCGGCGATTGTGCTAATGTTGAAAAATTAGAGAAGGCTGAAGAAAAATTGCATGGCGTTGATGTCGTCTTTCATCTTGCAGCCATTAATGGAACCAAATATTTTGATGAAAGGGCAGACCTAGTGATTGATGTAAATCTGAAAACTACTGAAACGGTAGTGAAATTCGCTACCGACCGCGGTGCTCGGTTAGTCTTTACTAGCAGCCCCGAAGCATTTGGACTACAAACTGAAATGCCCCTAAAACCTGATGCCGGAACAATATTCCCAAGCCCACACGAATACCTTAGGCACTCGTATGGAGCGAGTAAGTATCTTGGTGAAATGCTCGTCCACTATGCCGTACGAGAACGTGGATTAGATGGGCGAATTGTTAGACCATTCAACGGATATGGGCCGCGACTCAAAGGTGACGAACATGGTCAAGTTACCTCAATTTTTCTTCACCAATGCCTAGCTGAAAAGGATATCACACTTCATGGAGATGGGACACAAACTCGATGTTTCACATGGTACAATGACCTAATTGACGGTTTCATTGCCTTGGGTGAATTAGATGAAGGGTTGGATGGTTCAAATCTCTCTGGTGCATCCTTTAACATTGGCTCAACAGAGGAAGTGACAATTAGAAGAATTGCTGAAATTGCTCTTGAAGTCAGTGGCTCAGAAGGAAAAATTGTATCCACCAAAGGTCACCCAGGAGATTCTAGCCGCCGCCTACCTGACATTTCTGCTGCTGAGGCAGCACTTGGCTGGGCACCTACTATTGGAATAGAAGAAGGAATGATGCGCTGTTGGGATTGGTTTCAACTTGAATAACATGTAAATTCCCTTTCAAAATATGAAAAAGAGGTTGTATTGATGCGGATCAATATTCTTCCAGAAAGAGCAATCATTGGCATGGTTCACCTTCAACCACTTCCTGGCTCACCATTATTTGGCAACGACATCGATGCTGTGGAACTGTTTGCACTTGAAGATGCAAAAGCCCTTGTTGCAGGAGGTTGTGATGCGATAATCGTTGAGAACTTTGGCGACACACCATTTCATGGAGAGAAGGTTGGAGCCATCACAGTTGCCGCTATGACAAGAATTATCAGAAAAATTGTTGCCGATATTGCAACAGAAATACCTGTAGGAGTTAATGTTCTTCGAAATGATGGTGGGGCTGCAATTTCAATCGCTTCAGCCACGGGAGCAAAATTTGTTCGCATCAACATACACACCGGTGGCATGCTAACAGACCAAGGAATGATTGAAGGCAAAGCGGCTGAAACACTACGCCTTCGTGAACAACTCGGTCACGGGCCAAATAGCGAATCACCAATTGCAATCTTTGCTGATGTTGGCGTTAAACACGCGATACCACTTGACAATGAATGGATGCTTGAACGAGAGGCTCAAGATTGTTGGAATAGAGGATTGGCTGACGGTCTAATTGTATCTGGTAATGGAACTGGAGAGGTGACCTCTGCCGAAGATATTTCGCGAGTAAGACTTGCAACACCCCACGCTATAATTTTGGTTGGTTCTGGTGCCAACCATGAAAATATCGCGACTCTATTAACTCACGCTGATGGGGCAATCGTAGGAACCTCACTCAAATTAAACAAAGATGTTTCAAAAAGAGTTGACCTAAAGGCTGTCAACAACCTATTGACCATTGCCAAAAAGTGCTAATAATGGATTTCATTAGCATATTTGTTCGGCTATTTAATTATATGCTACTTAATATCCCGCATTAACAATGGGTCGCTTTTCAAAGGAGTCTTACAATTGGGCTGCTGGCTCATATGTTGACCTTTTTGTCATCTCCGCAATCACTCAAGTTCTATTTGGAATCAGTTTATACTGGATGGTTTTTCAATCACCTAACCTTGTTGGAGGAACTGGAAGTGCCGCTCTTTTTTATTCTTCCAATTTCCCCCTACTTGCAGTCGGCACACTCTCATTAACGGGATGGATGATGGCAATTATTCTTGGAATTGGTTTTGACCGATTTCCTCTCGATTTCAAAACATCTCCTTTTGATTCATCTATAATATCAACTATAGCAACAATGAATATTTTTGGTCAAATTCTCATCATTGCAGGAATCATTTCTTCAGACCTTGCATTGATTAAACAACTCGGAATGATGGGAGCGACTTTGCTTGGAATGCAATTGATTCTTATCGGGCCAATCGCTTGGAGGCTTGCTGATGCAAGAGAACCTTCTCTAGAAGATAGGGTTGGACTTTGGACCATAGGCCCTTCACTTGCACTACCTGTTGTTGGAATGTTGACGATTCTCGTTTGGTTACTAGGAGATAATGATTGGTTCTACAATTTATATTGGACTGTTGTTCTAGATGGATTTTGGTTAATGTTAGCCTTTGGATTAATTCTAAGCCATTTACAAAATCGATTAGACTGGAAATTGATGAATGCGAAAATCACTAGTAAAGCCTTTACCATTTTTGTCATACTTGCTCTCATTCACATTATTCTTGATTACCTATTTCACACGGGACGAATTACTTCAGGAGCAGTACAAGCGAGTATTGCTGCACCAATCCTTTGGATATATTTTGTTTCACGCCCTGATAGAATATGGAAAAATGTCTTTGCTGGGAAAAAATGTAGTGCTCAAGTATTATCATCTCATTCTTGGCTACTAGTTACAGCCATTATAGGCATCTATGAGGCTGTATGTATTGATAGAACAACAGACATGTTTTACACACGATTTATGCTACTATTCGGAATTGTGGCTCAAGCAATCTGGGGTACAGCCATCCAATTACATGATGACCATAAATACATCAACATTGAAGACCGAAAACAACGATATGTTAGTATTGTTATGATGACAATAGTGATGTTTGGAGTCATTTATCTCGCTCTTAATGCGGGTGGTGATATTGATGTTCTTGACTCCAATCTTGTTGCAATAATTACTGTCATAGCTGTTTTCATCGCATCCCTTGAATTCCTGTTTTGGATAATTACTGATGTCTTTATGAGCCAAAAGGAATGGCATCGAATACCCATGTTCTACGGAAACAAACATCGTGATGAATCACCATCAGATCCATACTTCCCGTCTGAATCTGAATGACTGCGCAACCATACCTCTTTCTCTGATAATCAGAAGATTGAATACAACGAATAATAATAAACCAATTTTAACCGAATGGAATCATGAACAATTCTGAATCTCAATACCCTGACAACCGATGGTTGATTCTTGGAGTGATGAGTTTGAGTCTTGTCATCGTAATGCTAAACAATGTCACGCTGAATGTAGCACTTCCCAATCTATCAACTTCTCTTGGGGCTGATAATTCTGAATTACAATGGATTATGGATGCATACGCACTTGTCTTCGGTGGAACTCTTCTAGTCATGGGCGCTCTTGGAGACCGATTTGGCCGTAAAGGCGCATTACAAGTTGGTTTGGTGATTGTCTGTGCAGCATCTGCATGGACTGCATTTTTTGCTGATTCCTCCACAGATGTTATCCTCGCACGAGCAATTATGGGGCTAGGTGCAGCATTGGTAATGCCCTCCACATTATCCGTAGTATTGGTGGTGTTCCCATCTAGTGAACGTGGAAAAGCCATTGGTATTTGGGCTGCAATGGCAGGGATAGGCGCACCTATCGGGCTACTTGTAGGTGGTTGGGCTGTTGAAAATTACAATTGGGAAATGGCATTCTTGATTAATGTCCCAGTAATTATCCTCGCCTTGATTTTAGGCGCAATTATTGTACCTCGTTCTAAAGATGAAGAAGGGCGCCCACTTGATGGTGGTGGAGCAATTTTGTCAATACTTGTCCTTGGCTCACTTCTGTATGGAATTATTGAGGGGCCCAGCCTAGGTTGGACAGACTATCGAGTAATTGCTTCTTTTGCCACCTTCCTTGTTGCTATTTTCTTGTTTATCTATTGGCAAAATAAAACTGAATACCCCCTATTGCCCCTGGAATTCTTCAAAAACAAGAATTTTACAATTGGCTTGCTCGCCATTTCAATGGCATTCTTTGTCATGTTCTCTTTCATGTTTATGCAAATGCTACACTTCCAACTTGTACGAGGACATTCACCTTTATCCGCAGCCATCCGCTTCTTCCCATTGCCACTGGGTTTGATGCCAGCGGCAGCCAATAGCGATCGGTTGGTCGCTAAGTTTGGACGACCAAATGTCATAGCGACTGGCTTAATTCTTGTAGCATTGGGATTGGGTCTCTTTACCCTAGTTGACATTGATACCAGTTATGCGCAAATTGCTGCCACGTTTGTCCTCCTAGGCCTAGGAATTGGATTAACCATGGCACCTTCAACAACAGCAGTAATGGACTCCATTCCTGAATCCAAAGCGGGTGTTGGCAGTGCAACAAATGATTCAAGCCGAGAAGTAGGTGGCGCTCTAGGAATAGCAATCGGTGGTAGTGTACTAAACGAAATTTACCAATCAACAATTGTCATCCCCGCATCAGCATCTGCACAATCATCGATGATTCAGGAATCATTTCCTGCAGCGATGACTATTGGTCAACAAATGCTGGCAGCGGGAAATTCAGAAGGGGCGATGTTGATTGCATCGGCAAGAGAATCTTTCATTGAGGGAATGGTTGGTGCTTGTATTATTGCAGCAGTAATAGCATTATTGGCATCCATCATTGTCAAATTGAAAATGCCAGAAGATGATATTGTTTCTATTGAAGAAGAATAGAATTCAATACTATTTTTTCACATCATTAGATAATCGTTGAATTAAATCCTCGATGATTGAAGGGGCAAATCCAAGCACGCACATTTCTGAGCCAGCATAAAGGTCAGCAAATTGCCTCATTTCTCCTGCTAAATCATAAGCACCTGCTTTTCCAACCCAACTATCTGATTCAAGTAATTCAGCAAAATCACTATCAGCCAACTGTTTGATTTCAACCGTTGCATATTCAACGGCAGATTTCACCTCCCAACCAACAGATAATTTGCTGATTACAGCGGTCCCAGACCAGACATTATGACGGCGGCCAGTCAGCCGTAGTAACATCGCCGCCGCACCGATTTTATCAGCGGGTTGACCAAGTGAAACTGTTGGGTCATCTGGATCTTCAACAAGTGTATCTGCAACAATGATGTAATCAGGGATTTGCTTGCCCGCATTTTGGACAATTGTAAACTCTGCCTGAGCGTTTTCAATTTTCGAAGCCAAGATGCTTGCAACTTGACTCCTAACATCTAAGCCATTTGAAGGCTGAGATTCTTCTGCAATTAATCCGGATGCAGAAAATTCAACAGATTCACCCTCAAACCTGCTTTTTAACAGGGCGAAACGACGTGATGAAGCACTAGCCAAGTGGACTCGGCGACCTTTCACCATATACACGGGAGAAGGAGCGCGTTTATCATCGGGACCTTTGTGGGAGGGGTGGGGATAATAGTGGACGGAGCAATAGAACGTATTCCAACATATGTGTCAGGGCTTGATGAAAAGATGCAAGGTGGCATTCCAAAGGGCCATATTGTTTTACTCGCAGGCGTATCAGGTTCAATGAAATCTAGCCTTGGATTTTCAATGCTGTACAATGCAGTCATGGAAGGAAAGACTTCTGGAATTTATGTCACACTTGAACAAGGAAAAGACAGCCTAGCAAGCCACATGGCGGGCATGGGGATGGATGTTCAAGATGCACGAGTTCGAAGTAGAATTGCAATTATTGATTTAGCAGATCTACGTGTTCAACTTGATTCACAAGGTTTGACTGATAGTGTTGATTGGATGGGGCAACTAATCAAGCAATTAGCAAACTACCGAGATAGTATTGGTTTTGAAGTCGTTGTTTTTGACTCTCTGGGAGCTTTCTTTACACTAACAAAAATGGAAAATCCACGTGATGAAGTATTTCGCTTCTTTGAAGCAATTCGCCGAATGGGATTAACTGGAATTATTATCTGTGAGATGATGGGTGAATCAAAGAACCAATACGGTGAATTTGGTATTGAAGATTACCTTTCAGATGGAGTTATTCACTTGACCATGGATAGGGCTGGTGACGCTGTAACAAGAAAAATCGGTGTTGTCAAGATGAGACATACAGACCACATGCTTGGATACCAACCATACCGTTGGGACAAAAGTACAAGCAAGTTCACAGTAAACTGAAACTAACAGTCATTCGACTGTTACAGATTTAGCCAAGTTTCTTGGCTTATCAACATCTTTCTCAAGTACAACTGCAGCATGATATGCTATCAATTGCAGAGGGACTACTGTAAGCAATGGCGACACTATTGAATGAGATGATGGTACGGCGATTGCTACATCTGCTTCCGCTGCTGCTTCATCATCCCCTTCATCGTGGATGAGAATGATTTTCGCACCCCTGGCCTTACACTCTTGAATATTTGAGAGAGTCTTTGACCTGAACTTATCATTTGGACAAATTACCACTACCGGACTTCCCTCTTCTAGTAATGCAATTGGCCCGTGTTTCATCTCTCCAGCTGGATAAGCCAAACAAGGGATATATGCCACTTCCATTAACTTCAACGCCCCTTCACGAGCAACTGGTGCAGATGCACCTCGACCCAAGAAGAGGACATGTTTTGCATCCTTAACTGCCTCAACAGCATCCATTATTGGGCCAACATCTGAAAGATATCTCTCAATTTGGTCTGGCACATCATTTAGTGCTTTTAGAACAGATACGCCATCGGATTTAGATAGTGACCTTGCTCTACCAATTTGAACACTAAAAATAGTCAACGCAGCAATCATGTTAGAGAATGCTTTTGTGGACGCAACAGCCTGTTCAGGTCCAGAGTGAATATAGACGCCCCGAGCACATTGACGGGCAATTGATGAGCCGACAACATTGATGATTCCCATTACTTGCCCACCTTTGAGTTGAATTTCCTTTACTGCTGAAAGGGTATCAGCAGTTTCTCCAGATTGACTGACAGCAAAATAAAGAGAGTTTGGATCTATCACTGGATTATTGTAACGAAATTCACTTGCAACATGCGATTGAGTTGGTACACGTGCTAACTCCTCAATCGCTAACCTCCCAACTTGGCAAGCGTGTAGAGCAGTACCACATCCGATTAATCGTATGTGGGGAATATCTCTTAGTGACTTAGTTGCTAAGTCAAGACCACCTAATTTACCATTACCAGACCCTAATAAAATTCTACCAGAAATGCATTGCCTCAATGCTTCTGGCTGTTCGTAAATTTCCTTCAACATGAAATGTGGAAAATCGCCCAAATCAGCCTCGCCCCAACTCTCATCAATTGTAGTAACAATTGCATCTGATACGCCACCATCCAATCTTGATGTTTTGATCCCACCAGCAGTTAACACTGCTAAATCGCCATCTTCCAAGAATATGACTCTCTGAGTATGAGGAGTCAAAGCATGAGGGTCACTAGCAACAAAAGATTCTCCATCACCAACTCCCACCACTAATGGTGAACCATTACGAGCGCAAACGATTACTTCTTCATCCTCAAAAATTGCACATAGTCCCCAAGTGCCTCTAGTATGCCTCAAAGCACGGCGCACTGAATCTAATGGTGAAAGCCCATCCTTGCGTGCACGATGAATTAAATGAGCGAGAACCTCTGAATCAGTATCAGAACGAAGAAGGACCCCTTCGGAGGTTAACCAATTTCTCAAAGCGCGTGAATTCTCAATAATACCATTATGAATAATTGCCACCGTGCCATCTTCTGAAAGATGCGGGTGAGCATTTGCATCGGTGACGCCACCATGAGTTGCCCAACGTGTGTGTGCAATCCCGCATGTACCATTCAACTCAGATGTCACTATTGACTCTAGATTTGCAACTCTCCCGATACATTTTGATGAAGAGATATTGGAATTTAATATGGCTATTCCCGCAGAATCATAACCGCGATATTCAAGGCGGCGTAAGCCATCTAGCAACAAATTCGTAGCCTGCTTATCTCCAATATATCCAAAAATACCACACATAGAAATCATCTCACAAATTAATTCTCTCTGAACACACAGGACATTCTACATACTTCAATTCAATTGTCTTGATTTTGAAGCTTGCACCACACTCACAGACGATATCACGACCTGGCGGTGGGGGAAGGGTTCCTAATTCCATCGGCGAAGGAGGGGGAGGTAATTCTTCAATTATTTCTGCAGGAGATGGAGGAGGAGGTAGGTCAACTGATGTTGGTTCAACCTCTTCCCTTCGTGCTTGACGGCGCTGACGGCGTTTAGAACTACCAGACCCATCATCAACATCATCTTCTGCTTCAGTTTCATCACTAAGAATTTCAGTTGAGAGAGGGTCGTCATCAATTTCAACCACCGGCTTAGAATCCTCAACTGCGGGAATAGATGGCTCATCAATTAGAGATACAAAATCGTCATCAACATCAATGATTTCATCATCATATTCATCTTCAACTTCAACAGTTAATTTTGGACCCGACCTACGGCGATGAGTGATGATTCCTGCTGAGGCTAAAAACATCAATAGACAACCTACTCCGCAAACAAGAAGAGCGATCTTCCAAGCCAAATCAAATGTTCTTTCATCCAATCCAGTCCACAATCTAATTGTATCAAGAATGCCATTATTAGCTCCATTCAAAGCACTATCATCAATTAACATCCTTGCTCGCCAATCTTGAGTAGG
The DNA here is from genome assembly GCA_018650285.1 of Methanobacteriota archaeon. Lineage (GTDB taxonomy): Archaea > Thermoplasmatota > Poseidoniia > Poseidoniales > Thalassarchaeaceae > MGIIb-Q1. Next base: position 126,812 of record JABIGF010000028.1, on the reverse strand, counting down.
TGAAAGATAGAAAATATGGGTTTCACCTGAACTATCAGAACGCCCAACCATCATCAAATCACCTTCACCTATAGGTGTCCCAACCATCGTATTATTATCATCAATAAGAGAGTAGATGATTTGCCTTCCTGATGGCCCAACCGAATCATGGAATAACTGAATACCTCTAGCGGTAAGAACAAATTCTAGCCCTGACAATCCAGGAGCATTTACAGATTCAACGACTTGGTCCTGCATGCTGCTATCTGCTCTAGTCACAACAAGTTGTGAATCGTGGCCATAGCCTTCACTCCAAGCCATTACTACAACATCTTTACCATCATCATTGGTTAAGATGGCTAATTCACTAATTGTTGTCTCGTCGCCAACTGCAATATGGAATGACCAGTTTTCTTGACCTAGCCTTCCATGCGCATAGAATGTGCCGACGCGCTCAATTGCTGTTTCATCATCTCTAGTCGCCTGAAATGTAATATGAGTCCAATCATCCCCTTGTGCAACATTCACACTACCAACTTGACCAATTGGAGGTTCCAAAATAGGGATTACATCTTCAGTCAAATTCCAAGAATCGCTATCAAGAGGAGATTCAGCCGCCAATATGAATATTGATGTTTCATCATCATAACTTCCATCAGTAAAGAGGTCACGGTGATAACCACCAATGAGAGCTTCTCCCTCATTCATTGAGATATCTATTCCCCAATACGTGCCTTCTGCAAGCATCAAAGGTGTCATTAAATCAAAGGGTTCAGAACTCGTACAAGAAAGGTCAATTGCTGCAAAGGAAAGAGTAGATTGTGTAACTCCAAAACGGTCAGTAAAACGGCGGGTCCAAGTAACATAAGTACTATCAGATTCACCTTGGTCTAGTTCAAATTCGCCAGCCCAATCATCCTCTAACTCAAGACAAGTAATAAGGTCGTATTGAGAATTAATCCGATGAACCCAAACTGAAGAGCCCTCACCAGTAAAGAGGAGGTTTTCCCCACTTACCCCAAAGAACCCAAGCACATCATGTCCATCTGGAAGATCAAGGCTACGCGCCCCTTGCAATTGAGATTCATCAACAAGTATTGTGAATTCAAGTTGATTATTGTCAGCATCAATATCAATCCCCCCATCATAGGTGGCTGTTGCTCTAAATTTCACAGAACCTACATCAAGCATTCCTTCATGAATAGTAAATGGCACATCCACATAACTTGCTTGTGGTACTGTATTCAAACTTCTACCACTTTCAAGTGATTCCCAACCTAATTCGCTCCACATTTCAAGTTTGAATGTAGCACCCGAAGCCGAATCTCCACCAAGATTTTCAACCCGTATATTGAGCGTAATGTCTCCATTTGGATTAGGGACTGGAGGGTTAGTCTTTGCAGCACCTTTTCTAAGTGCTAAATCAACACCATTTGGTCGTTCATTTATTGGGTATGAAAGAAGATACTCGTTATTATCTTCGCGTGATTCTTCTTCTTTATTACTAGGGTCAATGAGAACTTTCAACTCGTGGTTACCAGATGTCGTGGGATGGTATCCTAATACTAATTCAATAGATTTTGTTGAATCTAATTTATTGATTGATTGTGTTGCAATTTGTGAACCATCTTCATACAGAGTCACATCAAAATTACGAGCATGTGCATCTCCACTATTTCTCACAGTAACACCAATATTTAGGAAGGAGTCAATATAGGCTGAATCTACAGGGATTCCATTATCGGATACTACAATACTACCAATCGCTTCAAGGTCGGATGCAGCAGGAATATTGTCTACATTGACATAGCGTTCAATTGGATCACTCGCCCAACCATTGTCTGATACTAAGCGAGTATACATCACCCAACCACCATCTTGAACGGTTGTTGAATCCCATGTCGCAGACCAATCACGCGCACTGCAATCATCCTTTTCTGATTCTACACAAACATAAGGATAGACAATATTGCTCGTAGCTACCTGCCAATCACCATCTTGACCAATTTTGTATTCAATTCGGTCGCCGTAAACTGCTTTGTATTCACCCTTTAATTCAACATCACCTGACACCGAACCATGTCCACTTGGCTCAACAAGTGTTAGTGAAGATTGACCGATGTAGTACTCTGCCCATGCCGGCTGTGACCATCTCCCAAGATTATCTAAGGCGCGTACTTCCACATACAAGCCAGCCCCATCATGCCACAATTCTGGACCTAAGTCAAATGTCCAATCTTCAATCCCTGTAGCATTAATCCAAGAAAATGCGGTTCTGTTATTGAAACTATATCCGTTACCGTTTGAAGTCCAGTAAGTATACCTCGCTGAAACTTTTATTGATGTGATACTATTATTTGAATCAAATAATTCCTCAGTAGGAATCGATGCATTGCCTCTCAAACGATATGTGTCGCCAACATTCATCCAAGTGCCATTGGTTGGTAATGTTAGATTGACCCTACCACCACCACCACCACCACCGCTCTGTTCAAGCACTTGAATAGCGTCAACTCTACCAAATCCTTCGCTAGCATTCCATGATTGGCCATTGATTGATTCCTCTTCATCAACAATAAATTCGCTATAATTTTGAAGAGCCGATTTGACATCAGCAGGCTCAAACTGAGGATTTGCTTGCAGAATCAGTGCGCATATTCCTGAAATAACAGGCGTTGACATACTTGTTCCAGACATTGAGGTGTATTGGTCATCTGCTAAAACCGTGCTACCACCAATCGGCCCACTTGCTGCATGCTGAGCTGAATTGATGTTTGACCCTGGAGCAATTATATCTGGTTTTAATTCGTCCCATTGGTCTGAATCGCCGTCATCTTGACGTGGCCCCCAATTAGAGTAACTTGCAACAACATCATCACCACGGGCAACGGTGTCTAAATCATCTGATGCTGCAACAGCAATACAATGGTCAGCCGAGGCTGGACTTGCAACATAATTTGCACCATCATTGCCCATAGCACAAACTGGCACAATACCAGCATCCCAAGCATCATTCACCAAACGTGCCTCTGCATCAGAACCATTGTCGCCTGTATCTTGTCCACCTATTGGTGAGCGTGCTCGTCCAAAAGACATTGACATAATATCAATACCATTGCTAGAAGCATTGTTACCCCAATCGGTATTCTTGTTGTTGATAGTCCAATTCATTCCAGAAATTGTATATTGTGAATTAGAGCGACCAATGTCTGTAAACACCTTGACATCAACAAGGTAAGCACCTGGAGCGATACCAACATGATTGCGACTAGCATCTCCTGTACCTATCGCGATTCCAGCAACGTGAGTGCCGTGGCCTGCTGTATCATCAGGGTCAACCGAACCATCCGTCGTCTGACTGTTGAGATTATCTGTTGAATCAAAACCTGCCAGCCACTTCTGGTCACTGTACGACTCCGCGTCTGCATCAGGTGCATCATTGACGTCATCGAAATCATTCAATGAACGATGTTCATTATCAACACCTGAATCAAGCACTGCAATTACAACACCATCTCCTCTGATACCCATCATATCGGCAGCGCTAGTGTAAGTTTCACTCGACCTGGATTTGACTGCACGAGATGCTACAGCCATTGAAGGAACCATCACATTTTGTTGCTCAATCACTACAACCCCCTCAAGGTGATACAATTCCATCAATGCACTTTGGGGAACTTTATCGACGATAATAGAATCAATCTCCCCTACGGTGAAAAACATTGCACCACCCTCTTGGCCGACCCATCCGTGGCGGAGAAGAATTTCTTCAACTTGGGCCATTTCAGAAGATTCTGGATGCCAAGCAAAATCGATTACTAAAGCAAGTGTGAGCCTACCGTCCTCACCGGTAATTGCTGTTGGCGATTGTGAAGGATAAACATCGGCCAAGATGTATTGTAATCGATCATCCATCCCGTTCCAATCCAAATCTGGACCATATCTAAACCACCATTGTGGGTCCTCATGTGTCCAACTATTTGTCGGAATATCTGGCATCCTTTCGGGAGTGGGACAAATCAATCCATTAGGACAGATTAGCGGGGGCAAACCATCAATGAGAATTGGTTCATTTGACAATACGGGAGATTCTCTTTTTGGATCATCCAACAAAGAAGGAAGTTGGCCATCAATTGGGTCGCTAGTCAGTGACAATATGACAGTGGGTAAAAGCAATATGAGTACAAGGACGAAAGCCCATTTACTCTGCTGTCCGCTCATGAGTCCCACCTGACGGAGTCTAAGACTCCGAAGTGTGATATAAGCACGATTGCCATTAGTTCGCTTGCAAACTAGTTACTCCATAGGAGTAAAATCATCATTTCAAGGCCATAGCAAATGCTTGCGGCTATCTGAACAGGATAATTGAGTCACTTCATCATGAATTTCCACTTTCAACGCCGCGCCACATTCGGGGCAGTTAGCGAACTCTGCTAACTCTTCAAGCCACGCTCTTCTAGTTTCTAATTCATCACCTTCTGCACGCAGCCGTTGAAGCACTTTTTCTGCGTTACCAGAAAGTGGCTTTCCAGCATCCTCCCATGGGTCAAATTTGAGCCCGCCCATGCGCTTTTTTCGTACCAGTTCTTCACCTTTTTCAGCTGCTGCTGCTGACGGCCCTCCATCGTTTATTTCAGGAGGAGTTGGGCCGCCACGTGCTATCGGTCGACCAACGGCATAACAGACGAAAAATCCACCAATATGTGCGAGATGAGCAATGGGTGACGAACTGGTCCAGCCACTATACAACATACCAACTTGAAATATCTCTAAACCGACTTTCAATAATGCAATTAATGAAACAGGCCACTTTCTAATGAGAATCAATGGGAACTCAATTTCATCCCGTGGCCAGCATGCCAAATAGCAACCTAGCAGACCGAATGCTGCACCACTTGCTCCTAGTGCAAACCCAAATTCACCCCAATGAGAGAACCACCAAGCTAGATTACCAGAGACTACACCCAAGAGGTAAATCAAAAGGAATCTTTTACGCCCTAATCTCTGTTCAAGAGGAACGCCGACCAAAGCAATAACTAAGATATTTCCAAGAATATGTTGAATGACAATATCACTTCCACCACGTCCAACTGCATGTAACCAACCGGCAGTTAGTAATCGATGAAATTCTGATGGCGATGGCTGCCAAGCAGGATTGAGAGCAAAGGCGAGAGACATGAAATCTCGAGTGCCGTCAAAATATTGGAGAATGGTTTGGAAAAACCAACATGCTAGAAGAGAAATTACAATTGATAATGAAATTGGAATTCGTTGCCGCCATGCGTAAACAATGGGAGCGATTGCTAGGATAAGAAAAACAAGTATCAATCCCCAGCCAATGGCGGTGACCCCTACCCAATCAAAACCAACCATCTGACTCAGTTGGCCGATAGGCAAGTCACAAATCACCCTATGGGTGGTTGCGGAGATATGAAGCGGAAAACATACCTCGGCGAGACATGAGCGGTGATGCGCCCTTGCTTGAATTAGCAGGAATCACTGTACGTCGTGGTAAGACGACGGTGCTTGAATCAATTGACCTAATTGTTGAAAGTGGAGAAATTATCATTCTTGTTGGAGAAAATGGGGCCGGGAAATCTACGTTGATAGAAGCAGCAGCAGGAATCCTCAATCTTAGTGATGGAACTGTCAATCATTCTGGCCAACTTGTGCGCGATTCTGAAGGTCGAAGAAATCAACCTCCACCTTTCGGATTGACTCTACAAAGTGGCGGCTTCTGCCAAGATGAATTGACGCGTGAAAGAATTGCAACTGCCGCGGCAATTACCGGCAGTGAAGCAAATTCGACGTGGATCAATGAACTACTTTCTGAATGGGGCCTTAGGCACCGCTCAGAAGACAGAATCGCTTGGCTTTCAGGTGGAATGAAACGCAAGGTTGGAATCATTGCTGGCTTAACTCCTGCATTATCTAGTAATGAACCTCGTCTCATCCTTCTTGATGAGCCATCAGAAGGGCTTGATGATATGAGTATCACAACCCTAAAAGAACAAATATCTACACTAGCCAAAGTCGGCCACTCCTTTGTCATAGCCACACATGATAAATCACTTCATTCACTAGCTACGCGCACTATCAGCATTGATGAAAGTTCAACAAAAGAAGAGGAGGATGGGGAGTCTATCGAAGTTGAAGATGGGACATTGATACCACTCAAATCCATTGAGCAAAAATTTGTAAAAAATGCTGCTAATCAATGGGCTGCAAAATTAGAATCAAGAACTCGAATATCAACAATCAACAGAAGTCTAGTGGGATTGATTACTCTCGCGGTCATTGGCGGGATGCTAGCTCAAATTCCAGCACCCGCAAATACTGCATGGCTTGCCCTTCTCGCTCTTTCGCCAGCACTAATTTCGGCACTCGTTAGGCCTGGTTATCTAAGCCACCTAAATGATTCACGCGCAAGTGATTGGTGGAATAGTCAACTCGGTAGACCACTACAAATGCAGCTACTATTACCAACTATGGCATTAATTCCATTCTCCTTGGCATTAATATCAATCTACTTTGTATTCGGGGAAATTGAATTACCAGCAATTCTAATCGCCATAAGTTTCGGTCTGATGACCTTTGGGGCAGAAAAAATTCATGCTCTTGAGAGCACTTTACCACGTCAAGGGGCATCAATGATGTTGCTCATTCTAATCATTCTAATATGGCCCTTTTTACTCTCTGTTGACCTCCTAACCATATCTTCTGCAGATTTCACTGGCAATGAAGTTTGGAGCCAATTACTTACAACCTATCTCGTGCCAATCGTAATTTGGATATTTGTCCCAATGATAGCCCCTGAATGAAGAAATACGGCGGGGCAACTCTCCATCAAGTTGAAGGATAACCGACAACTCACGAGTGATATGAAGAGGTGGGTCCTAACTCTTGGGATAGTTCTCACTCTTCTCGGATTATTGATGGCTGCAATCACTCTTTGGCTTGGATTCACTTGGGCTCCAGGAGTTAATCCCGATGATTGGAAGGCGCCTGAAGCATACAGGATTCTATTTTGGCACGTACCAGCAGCATGGGCATCATTCCAAGCATTTACTCTGCTTTTCATTGGTTCAGGAGCATGGTTCCTAAAGCGACTTGAATGGGGATGGAAATTACACGTAGTCGGCGCCCAACTTGGACTTGTATTCGGACTTTGTGTAATTATCAGTGGGCCTATTTGGGGGGCCGCTGAATGGGGGACTCCATGGGATTTAACTGATGTGAGATTGAATACATATGCAGTATTAACCTCACTTTCCCTCTTCTTAGTGATGGCGCATGAAGGGCAAACTGACACTGAAGATTCTCGCGATACTTTTGCTTCAATTGGCCTATTTGGATTCGTTCTCGTACCACTAACTATTGTCTCCATTAGAATTTGGCAAAATCGCCACCCTGCGCCAGTCATTGGTGGCGCCGAAAATAGTGGACTTGACCCGCAAATTCTGATGGTCATGTTGCTAGGCTTAGTAGCATTCCAAATTTTAGTCGCCGGACAGGTGATGTTGAGATATCTCGTTGGTGGCTTGGAAGAGCGATTGAGCGAGATTCAAAGTAAATTAGACAAGAGGTATTAAGATGGCAGATGGAACACTATTTCTCGCAATTGCATATGTGGCAATGATTGGGATTATCGGCGGCTGGACATGGAAACTACTCGCTAGAGTCGGCGAATTATCAGAACGCCTTACCGCTGCCGAAGCAACCCTGAATGATGGTGCTGAATCAACTGAAGAAGAATGACGCTAACTATATGTCCAATAATACCTCAATAATAGATACTGAGTATATCTCTGCGATAGATGCGCTAACAATATTCTCGTGCAAGGATTCAAGCGCACTACACACGGCCCAAAACCATCAGGAGGGGGCGGAATGGCACTAGGCGGAGCATTTTGTGTCCTCTGTGGCGCCGAAGGTGAACTAACCACTGAGCGCCTCTGTATCCCTTGTTTCAAACAACGCACTACACTCTCAAAACTTCCAGAAACCGTCCAAGGATATCGTTGTCCAAAATGTATGATGTATCTACACGCAAAAAGATGGGGACACCATACAGATGAAGAATATCAAGAGGGATTAATTGAAGAGGTATTGGAAGTAGATGGCAGAACAAATGCCCTAGGCATCGCCATGTTACACCAGCCAATTGATGACCGGAATACTAGGATTTCAGTGCAAGTTTCAGGATTCATTGAAGAAATTGAATTTGAAACTATACATTCAACAATGGTTCGTATTTCCAACGCTGTTTGTCCAACTTGCACGCGCAAGGCTGGCAATTATTTCGAGGCGACCGTGCAACTGAGATCATCTGGTCGTCGACTCGGTGAAGATGAAGTAAAAGCTGTACGTACAACATTTGACAACTACATTGACAGTATTGACCCAGACCCTCTATTTTTCATTAACAATGAAGGTGATGTACCAGGTGGTTACGACATGGTACTTGGTAGCAAAGCATTGGCTCGGGGATGGACAAAACATCTCTTGAGAAAATTCGGTGGCACCTCAAAAGAAACCAACTCAATCGTTGGCCGCAAAGACGGAGAAGACCTCACTCGATTGACCATCTCTTATCGTAAACCAGCATTTGATATCGGGGATGTAATTCGCAGAAAAGATAGGTATTGGCTAATTTATTCATGGCAAAAAGAAGGCGCTGTTATCACTGCTGTTGACCGGCAAGAAAGAACTGGTTTGACATGGCGTGACCTTGAGAAGACTACTGTCGTTAGCAGATATGTTGAGCAAATTGATGTTGAGTTGTTGAATCGTGATTCATCTGCTGCCGAATTCATGGATACAAATGATTGGAAAGTCAAGACTGTATCACTTCCCTATGATGATGATGGTATTCAGAGTTCTATCCGCATCGGTTTCATAGGCGATGAATGGGTCGCTCTGCCTGCAATCACGGGTGGTGCCAACGATGAGTGAACCAAATATTTCACAATTAGTTGCTTCACTAGATAGTGAAGATATGCTAGGATTCCTTCGCCAATTCCCTAGTGATTTCATGGCACAAATGGCCCAAAATGAAGAAATGGACACAAATACAAATGTGCCACGGAACTTACTTTGCCTAGGCATGGGTGGTTCTGCAGCGGCTGGAGATTTTCTTGCATCACTAGCAAATTACGATGGCAACAGTCAAGTGACAACTTGGAGAAACTATGGTTTACCTAATTGGACAAATAGTGAAGTAAATGTTGTCGCAACATCCTATTCAGGTAATACTGAGGAAACTTTGGATGGGGTTGCAAAAGCAGTTGAAAGAAATCTTTCTCTTACTGTCATCTCAAGTGGCGGCAAATTGTCAACTTATCCCAACCATATCTCTGTCCCTAGTGGGCAACCACCTCGTTCAGCTTTTGGCCACCTCTTTGGGGCACTGTTACGAAATGCAAGTATGAATGGCGTTGTTAATTATGAAGAATTAACGGGATTACAAGAAAGATTACAAGAAACCGTTGAAGAATTTGATTTTGTCAATAATCCAGACTCACCAACACTATCTCTTGCACAGACAATGATTGACAAGGAAATTGGAATTGTTACCGCCCACGAATTAGATTGTGCCGGCACCCGTTTTGTCAATCAATTGAATGAGAATGGTGGAGTTTTCGCTCGTTCAAATACACTACCTGAAATGAACCATAATGAGATTATCGCTTGGACTGAAGAAGCCGCAAAACAAAGTCAAACACTAATTTTCTTGACTTGGAGTGGTATGCATGAACGTACTGCCAAGCGAGTTGAATGGATGATGGATAATGTTGATGTTGAGATTGCTTGGCAACTTCATTGTGAAGGCGAATCACTGCTTGAAGCAATGCTATACTCTTGCATTGCCATGGATTGGATTTCATGTGCTGTGGCAATTTTGCGTGGAAAGGATCCTAGTGCAATCGGTGCGATTAGAAATCTCAAAGAATTCTTGAGTGAATAATCTTGCATTGCCAATTGGCCTGCTATATGATACAACAATTCTTGCAACTCAATATATGGGGCCTAGCACATTTCTAGGGTCAGGGAAATCAATCAATGCTTGAGTGCGCTGTTCAGGAGCAACAACACCTGGCATATCATGCGATACTGGTTCAATCAATGACAATTGAAAATGCAAATGCGGCTCCCAACCTCCATTCTCAGTCTTATCGCCAAACCAACCAATTACTTCGCCGGCAGGTATCTTCTGACCTACCTTTTTCCCCACAATGGATTCGCTGCTTAAGTGACCAAAAAGTGCCCACACTTCAGCACCATCTATGACCTGTTTTGTAATGACCACATTTCCGTAATCACCCTCCGCTGGATTGTAGCCAAAATGAGTCACTTCGCAATCACAAAAAGCGTAACACTGAGTTCCAATCGGACCACCAATATCAATGCCTATATGGAGGAACCTATCGCCTTGAAAAATGTCACTCTCGTAGAGCCCTTTTCTTAATTCATCATAACGACCAATTTTGTATAGTGCCGAGGATTCAGGAACAACACCTTTTGTCAAGTCTAGAACCTCGTAATTTTCAGGTAATTGAACTACCTCACGATAATTCTGGGATGACCAGTCAATCGCCCCATTCATGTCATACGCTAGAGGCTATTCCACTTCAAACCAATGTTTGCCTTTTCGCATCACTTGAAGAGTGATGCGCTCTAGGAGACATGATGGAGGGAGAGTTCGCGGTTGCTATTTGGCATCTTCTTGCTGGTAGCATTCTCTTATTTGGCGCTGGATTATTTCCTGCCCTTCACATCATTCGAATCCTTGACCCATTGTCTGACACTCTTCGCAAAATAATGCTGACCCCAGCAATTTCTCTGTTAGTCGTATTCGGCGTTTCAGGATGGATGGTTGTCATGACAGGTAATTTCAGTTCGGCAAAATTATTGATGCTATTTATTCTCATAAATCTTGCATCAGTAGGGATTTATTGGAAGCGAGATGTTGTCAGAGTCCGTCGTTTAACACAATGGGAATTATTACAAGAAAAAACTGACATCATTGAAGCAGAAGGAGAAATGCCAAAATCAATCAATACTGAATCACTCAATGGAGGGGTTACAGAATTAGAAGAAGATGTGGCGAAGAAACAAACTTTAGTCGAAGAACTTGCAGCACATCGCTCACCTTGGCTTCCTTTTGCTCTTGCAGCAGCAGCACTTCTCTCTCTTCTTCCATTGCTGCTATTTGAGTATCCAAACGGAGTCGATTGGATTGGATTTTCAACACTTTCTCACCGTTTAGCAACTACTGGCGATTTGTCACTGCCAGCAATTTCACAGGGATTTTGGACCTATCCGCCGGCATTCCCTGCTACTGCTGCCCTTCTTGAATCGACCTTAGGGATGACACCTGCATCAGCAGTTCACCTCGTTGGACAACTCTCATTGTTTGCACTTCTTTGGGGAATTGCTGGGGCGGCCGACCGCTGGGGCGCTAGTGGACCCACCCTGCTCTGCCTCGCCTTGGTCCCGGCACTTTTCGTAAAAGCACATGATTCTGGTTACCCTACTGTCGCTAGCCAACTTGGATTAGTGATTGGACTTCTTGTATTATTGCGGCCAGTTGCTGAAAGAAGAAAGGGGCAAGATATTCTCTTCGCATTATGTGTTATCACTACTGGAGCAATCCACCCCACTGGTTCTCTTTACCTTGGAACATTATTGATAGCGTATCTTCTCACTCATAAATTTGGAATTAGGAGAGAGGCTTCAGTCAGTCGTTTAGCACTTACTTCGGTAATTGTTTTATCAATAGCATCATACATTGTTCTCGTTACTTTTGCCCCAAGACTTCTCTCAGAACCAATATTTTCAGAATATGGGTGGCAAGGTGGACTCAGCCTCATTATCTTCAACGGGCCGATTATCATAGGCTTAGCTGGTTGGGCGATTTGGCGAAATAGAAATAGCGTTGAAATCATTCTGTTAGCCGCCTGGATTGCTTTGAATTGGATACTAACTCTAATTCATCTAATGAATGGGATATTAGCATTTTCATTTTTCACCTTGTTATCATATGTTCTCTACAGTATGGCACTTCACGCATTCCACATACCTCTAGCAATATTGGCTGGACTGTTGATATCGAAACGAGCAAAATTAACTCCAAGAGAGAGACCTATTCCTATTGACCAAACTGGAGAAGCGCTCATGCAAGAAATGTTAGAAGCGAGCAGAAACCTCAGTGCGGAAGAGATTTCTGCAAGTGCGCAAGAAGCAATTGATGAGAAGTCAGAAATGATGTGGCTGCCAATGAAATTACCTGGGCCAATCAATAGTAATTGGTTAATTGCAATTTTCCTTTTTGTTCTTTTCCAACTAACAATTGCAAATGCACTCCTTATTGAATTATCAACACATGAAGAATTACGTGTTCAAACAAATGGTGATCGAAAACTAATGAGCACTCTAGCATTACCAGAAAATTCTGTTATTTTCACAGAGGACGCGCACTGGGGGAATGCCTACGATTTGGACCCAGACATTGGAGTGACTACTTTCCCGTCCCTTGGGTTAGTTGATGTACAAGTAAACAACCAGGGAATAGTTCGTTCCGCAATCATTAGGGATGATGTAGAAACACTGCAACAATTTGGAGTGACGCACGCATTAACAAGTCCAATGGGGACTTTTGGAGAAATTATTGCCATTTCACCCTACTGGGAATTAGATAGAGATATTGATGGCAGTAGACTATGGGAGTTGAAGGTAATTCCAACAAGCCGTTCTGCGGTAATGAGTACTTTTGTCTATCCTTCTGAATCCTCTTGTCAAGATGACTGCGAATGGCGCCCTGACCCATGGTGGATGGTTGATGCTGACCAATTAGTAACAAGACCCGACTCTCAACCATTCATCAGCGAAGGAGAATTGAATATTACAATTCCACTTGAACGAGGAAATCACGACCAAACAGCCAAAGTCAATGTAATGATTGATGCGCCCGAAGGAATAAAAATTGCAATCTATTCAATGGATGGTAGTGAAATGGAAGGACGCCAATACACTACAAAGGGTGGTTGGCAGCAACTTACAGTAATCACAGAAACTAGTCTTGAAGACTCTTTTGAGGTTGAAATTGTCATCTCTGGTGGAGGTGATGGATGGGTCAATCCATTAGCAATAACTGGCAGAGGTGATCGCCTCTTCGACTATGATGGAGTTAGAATCCACTGGGTAGAAGTGCGACCGATGGTTGAATGAAGGAGAAGGTAGCGTGGAAAATACAATGAGGAATCTGACCATTCTCCTTCCGGCCCGCAACGAGGTGGAAGGATTAGGTGTCGTTGTTGATATGATTCCAACCTCTCAACTAGAGGAAATGGGTTGGAATTACAGAATAATAGTTGTTGACGGATATTCTACTGACGGTACTGCAAAAGTGGCACAAGACTTAGGGATAAAGGTATATGGACAACGTGATGGTTTAGGGAAAGGAATGGGATTACGTCAAGCGTTTTCCTACTATCTTGAAAGTAATGATGACGCATTGGTGATGCTTGACCCAGATGGAACTTATGACCCAAGAGACATCCCAAATTTACTAGCAAAAATGGATGGAGGAGATTATGATGTGGTCATTGGTTCTCGCTTACGTGGACAAATGGATGATGGGGCCATGGGAAGAATTAATTATATTGGAAATCACATTCTTACTTGGGCTGCTGTGGCTCTTTATCGTAATTTTGTCAGTGACCTTTGTACTGGCTTTTGGGCATTCAAACGCCAATCGATTGCAGCCATGCAACTCAATTCTATTTCATTTGAAATTGAAGCTGAAATGTATGCTGCTTGTTCTCACAACAAAATGCGTATTGGTGAAGTCCCAATCAGGTATCACAACAGAATTGGGACTGCAAAATTAGGAAGCATTCACGATGGAGTGAGGATTTTCCGCAAGTTGTTTGTCAGAAGATTTTTCAGAAGGCCTCTTAATTAGATTAAGAAATCAAGTCAGAGATGCCTTCAGATAGAGTGGTTTTTGGAGCCCAACCAAAATTTTGTTGCAACTTTATTGAGTCTCCACTACTATATTTGATATCGCCATCTCTTGCTTTATCATAACCGACTTCTAACTTGTTGCCTATACTATCTTCAATCACTTTGACTACCTGATTTAAGGTCACAGGTTGACCTGTACAAACGTTGAATGATTCACCGTGAGCAGGGGATGAAGTGCCTTGTTCAATTAGAGATTCTCCGCATGTAATCAGTGCTGCAATCACATCAGAAACATGGATGAAATCACGAGTCTGTTCTCCATCTCCAAATATGGTAATAGGACGATTGCTAGTAGACCGATCGATGAAAATAGACAACACCCCACTATACTGAGATGATGGGTCTTGGCCTTTACCAAAGACGTTGAAGAAACGGAGGGCTGCTGCTGAATTTGAATCAACACCAATAGAACGAATGGCATTGTCAACCGCTGCTTTTTGCTCACCATAATGGCCCACTGGGGCAATAGGGTGGTCTTCATTGATGGGGATACTAACTGGTTCACCGTAAATTGCTGCACTACTTGCAAACACAATAGGGCAGCTTGCCTCTTGAAGGATTTTGAGACTTGCTTGAAGATTTACCTTATCTGACCACTCAGGATTTGCTTCGCACAGAGGGACTGATGCAATTGCTGCAAGATGGAATACGGCATCAACTCCATCTAATGCAGAGGTGCGAGTAGCAGAATCTGTTATGCAACCTTCAATGAAATTTGCAGCCTCAGGAACTTTGGCTGAATCACCTGCCGAACAGTCGTCCAATACAGTCACATCCGCCCCTAGTTCAAGCAACCTATTGGCTAGATGAGAGCCGATGAAGCCGGCCCCGCCGGTAATCAGTACCCGCTTGCCTGCCCACTCCATCAAACCATCTCAGTAAGATAGCGGCTTTAGCACTTCACTCTTCTTCAGAAGATTCTGTTCGTTGCGGGAGAGTTTCAACCTCTTTTGGTTCAGGTAATGATTTAGTTAATGTTTCAGAAACTTTCAACTCGTCTAAACGACGGCCTTGTGGTAAAACTCTTGATTCATAGGAACGCATGGCTTCATTATACGATTTTCCCGCCTTCTCAAGATGTCCGCCTACTTTTATCAAATGCTCAGCAAGAACATTGGTTCTTTTGTACATCTCACGTGATACTTCGTAAATTTCTCGGGCCCCTTCTGCCAAATCATGCTGCTGCCAATATAGTGCAACTGTTCTTAACAATCCAAGAACTGTGACGGGGGTAGCGATTAAGATTGATTTACTCATTGCATAGGACATTAATCCAGGATCAGTTGTGAAAGCTGCTGCTGCTGTTGCTTCACTAGGAATGAACATTATTACATGATCAAAATTGCCATCAATGTTTTCTTGATAGCCCTTTGAACTTAATTCCTTAATTCTATTCTTCATTGCTACAGCATGGTCCGCAAGTAGTGAATCTTGTTCAGGACCAGGTTCCAGTTCTACTGCTTTGAGGAATGCTGCACCAGATGCCTTTGAATCGATTGGCAAGATGCCTTCTTCAGGCAGTCTCACAATAAAATCAGGACGCCCTCCGCCCTCTATTGTCTCTTGTTCAAAAAAGTCAATATGCTCACTTAGCCCAGCCATTTCAAAAAGGCGTCGTAACTTAATCTCGCCCCAATTTCCTCTTGCTTGACCCGAGGTAGTTAATGCGGTGGAAAGGGCTGTTGCTCGCATTCCTAATTTTTCGGTTTGCTCACCTAAACCTTCCAATTGTCGCTTAATTCCTTCATATGCGCCAACTCTATCTTTTTCCATTTCAATATTTGATTTGGATAACTTTTCCATTTCGTCACGAAGCGGTTTAATGAGATTTTCAACCTCTTTCTTTCTCGCCTCTAAATCCTTACCTGATTCAGATTGTACTTTGCCAAGCCTCTCTTCTGCAAGTCGAAGGAAATCTTCAGAATTTTGACTTGCAACATCTGATGCCACTTTTTGCATTTGTAAATGGAGCATCTCTTTACTTGTTTCCATGGCTTCTTGTTGCGCTATCATTTTCTCTTCTGAGCGAACTAAATCAGTAGAGAATCGGGACTTAGCAATAAACCAGCCAACTGAAACTCCGGTACCAATTCCAATCAATACTAGAATGATGCCAACTATATCTTCCATTAAATCGCCTCTGGATGCCACCCTATTTGAAACAAGTGCAACTTGAAGCGGCGGTCCAAGAGCATGTCGCTTCAACCGGCGTTGCTATGAAGCAGAGAGATTTCGAGGAGAATGGGGAGAATAGATGCGATTGAAAGTAGCACTACTCGGTTCAAGTGGAATTGTCTCTCAACGATTCCAACAACGCTTGGCCAACCACCCTTGGTTTGAGTTAGCGGCTGTATTTGGTTCCTCAAAAAATAGTGGTATTTCACTACAAGAATTACCTTGGAATTTGCCAGAAACACCACCTGAATTACCAGATATCAAGGTGATTAATTGCCCCAATAATGAACTTAACTTTCAATTAAGGAAATTAAATATCCAATTGGTATTTTCAGCCCTGCCTACAGCCGAAGCAGAACTTATTGAATCAATACTAAGAGCGGGAGGAAATTTTGTCTTTTCAAATTCAGCAGCACACAGAATGGATAGTGACGTCCCTCTAGTCATTCCTGAGTTGAATCCAGAACATTTGCAATTATTCACTCTACAAAGAAACAACGGCAGCGGTGCTATCGCTTGTTCAACTAATTGCACCGTAATGCCTGTAGCTATACCATTGGCAACTATAGCAACAAAATTTGGAATTATTTCACTCAATGTTCGAAGTGAACAATCATTGTCTGGCGGTGGGCTGGAATTGATGGCTGCCGCAACAAATTCAACCGCAATAAATCCTGAAATACCTGGGGAAGCAGAAAAGATTGCGGAAGAGGCACTTCGCCTTCTTGGAAAAATTGAATCAAGTACAATTTCGCCGGCCACCTTCTCAACAAATATTGCATGCCAAAGAATCATGCGGCAATTCGGCCATACTGTTCATGTCAAAACAGAACTTGATGGAGAACCTGAATTGAATGATGTTGTTGACCTGCTTGCCAACTATACTTCACTACCACAAACGTTAGATCTGCCTTCGGCGCCGATTAATCCCATAATCATTAGAGATGATGACATATCTCCAAAAGAAGATTGTTGGGCGGGGGCAACAAACCCTCAAAACCGCGACCCTGCAATAGATTTGAAAGCCGGAATGGCTATCGTAATCAGCAATTTATCAGTTGAAAGAAATGTTTTGAGTTTCTCAGCGTTTTCTGAAAATACTATTCGCGGCGCCGCAGGAGGATGCCTACTTCTAGCCGAACTTGCATTCAAGCAAGAACTGCTCTTGTGAGCATAAACTTCTAACTAAGTGCCCGAGTCGTCTGCTTGAGTAAGATGGCGCAAGTAGAGATATTGAAGGACGTCAGCCTAGCAAGTTTGACCGAGTCAATACCACAGCAACTTGCAACCATTTGGCAGTCTGGCCACCAACGCACACAACTTTTGATTTTGATTCAACGCCATCACCGCCAAAAATTTGAGGGACACGCCGCTACACTTCAACTCAAACACCCGTGTTGGTCTCTTTTCTATCGCCCACGTGCAGAAGCGGGAGATATTGAAGAAGGTGGGTTTGACCCGAAAACAGCATCATTCATGTTTCTTGATGTCGCGCTAGAAGACCTCGGTAAGTGGGTCGGACCTTTGGCAAAAGACGAATGGCTTAGAGAAGAGGTTATCATCACCCCCTCTGAAAACGCTGAAGATTTTACTTCAACAAAATGGACGATGTTTAGAGATCCTTGGCTTGAATCACTAGATGTACTACCACTAGCGAAATCGCCTCATGAAATTAATGCTAAAGCATGGTTAACTTCACCATCTGCAACGGCCACAATCAACAGCAATGCAACAGAAGATTCTGCATTTGCTGGGAAATTAGCCGATTTAACTCATAGTTTTGGCGCTGGAATGGTTGCACCTGAAACACCTGCTCCTGTAGTAAATACACCAAGCACACCTACAGCAGTACCTGACACACCTGCATTTGTGATGCCGTCTGGCCCAATTTCAATACCTTCACTTGGTGGTGCACCAGTAACAATCCCTGAACCAGCAACACCGGTTATGGAAGAAGAAGCTCCTGTTCCTTCAAGTCTTTCACCAGTCCCTGTGGATGCGCCACAAAAGCAAACAAAAGCAGATGTAGACAATACAATTACTGAAGAAATTCCAACTGCAATCCCTACCCCTGATGAAGGACCTAAAGGTGAAGGTGTGGAGATAAAAGTAGAATTGTTAGACACTATTCAACTGTTGAAAGCAGGAGGATTAGAGGCTGAACAAATTCTTGAAAGCCCTGCTTTCCAAGAGGTTTCTGAACGTGCAACTGCGGCTGGCCTAGATGTCTGGTCCATCTTCATTGAAAATGCGAACTAATAACAAATAGAATGTTGTTGTAATTATACTTCAACTTCTTTTGTATGAGTGATTCCGGCGGCAAGTTCAATTGCAGTCAGCAGTGGGCAAGGCTCGTTACCCATGGTGTACTGCCCATCCTGCTCAGAACAACAGGAAGATGTAACGAAATTCTGTCGTTTCTGTGGAGATACACTCCCAGGGCAAGAAACAATGATTAAACTTCGAAACGAAGCACTAGCACTAGCAAGTCAAAGAAGTGGAAAGCACTTATCTGAGGCTCAAGCAGAGACTGCAAAAACTATTGCCGCTATTCAACAAAATGGGGATAATGGTGGCACTAACAAACCCGTAAATAACGGAGTTCATCGCCAGGCATCTCAACAAGCAACTCACAATTTGAAAGACCTGATGCGAGATTTTTGAAACTCAAGGCTCCACCCTTGTTTCATTATTTTCATTCAACTCAAGCAAGTGATTTGATGTTAGATGTCGCCGCCGGACAAATATGGCAGGGGGGCTAAAGCAACTCGCAATCACGCTATCACAGTTGGAGCAACACCCCTGCAATAATGTTGAATTAGAGCAATACAGCATTGAAGGTGAACTTGCGGCACGCTGGCTAATGGACATCATTGAGTTTGGTGATTTAACTCAAGATTGCATGGTTGCCGACCTTGGTTGTGGCAATGGCATCATGGCGGTCGGAGCATTGCTTTTAGGTGCAGGAAAAGCACTTGCAATCGAAGCCGATGAAGAAGCATGGGGTGTAGCAAAATCGAACCTAAAGGGTGAAGGTTTCTGGGAGATGGGTGTCCCCATACATGCAACGATAGGAGCAGATGATTTAGCCTCCATACTTGAGGCAGAACTGCATCATATCTCAGATGTTGATTTAGTAATTACAAATCCACCTTGGGGTCGACAAAAGATGCATGCTGACCGACCTTTTTTCCAAGCGATAATAGATTGTGGAGCAACTGCTCATCTTCTTCACAGCGCCAAAGCGACACATATCGAACCATTCTTCTCCGATGCAGGATGGAATGCTGAAAAATATGGTGTCGCTGACTTCGCTCTTCCAGCAAATTTTGAACACCACACATCGCAAAGAAACAAAACTCAGGCCGCATTTTGGCGATTGACCCCAAATAAGTAGTATCCGGCGGCTTGAAGAACCCCTGTCGGGTCGGCCGCATCAACAAACCATCTCGTAGAGATGCTTCAGGAGTCACATTCTCATGTCAAGTTCAGTTAGTGAAGGGGAGTTTGTCACCCCAGGAGAGAAGATCAGTCTCTCAGGAGATGCTGGCACTGGTGTTGCCGAAGTAGAAGGTTCACTAGTCGCTACACGAATAGGGATAGTTGCATTAGATGGAGAATGTGTAACTGTTTCACCTGCTACCGATGGCCCAAGACTTCCTGAAGTCGGAGATGTAGTGATTGGTCAAGTCGCTAGATTACAAACAAAGACTGCTGAAATCAAAATATTACATGTAGAAGGAAAGCCAATTCGCGACCTTCCTGCTGAGCAATTATTCGGAGATGTCTTTGTCGCAGAAGTTGTTGACAGATTCCTCCCTGCCCCAGGAGATGCAATGCGACTCAACGATGTTATTCGTGCTGAGGTGATTCAAACTAAGCCAGTAATGCGTCTCTCAACAAAAACCAAGGCACGTTATGGTGTACTTCATGCAGCATGCCCAGCATGTGGCGAAATATTAGTGCCAAGTGATGCTGTTGATGATTTCAATGTCGCTTGCACTCGCTGTGACTATACCGCATACCGTGGATTAGCAGATGATTACGGCCACGGTTTCTTCGAAGAAGGAAGTGGAAACAGTGCCCTCAACCGTGGTGGTGAGCGCTGGTCTTCTGATGCAGAGGCTCGCCTTTCACACGATGGTTCACGCCCATATCTTTCACCATTGGCAGACTATCGTCGCGGTTCAGTTCATGAAATTCCAAAACAATTCCTTGGACGTGGTAGTGGTGGTGGTGGCCGTGGAGGTCGTGATAGCAGACCACGTCGAGAGATGCACAAGACAAAGTGTACACTTTGTTCGGATGATTGCGAAGTACCATTCAAGCCTACACCTGGAAAACCAATTCGCTGTCGACCATGCATGGCTAAAATCGAAGATGGTGAAGCAACACCTGATGAGTTAGCTGCAGAAAGAAAAATTCTACTTGCTGCAAAAGCGGCAGGCCAAGAAACGGCTGGATTCAAGATGTTCATTGGTGGATTGCCTTACGAAACTGACCAAGAAGAACTCACTGCATTATTTGCAGAACATGGTGAATTGAAAGAAGTACATATTGCAACTGACCGAGAAACAGGACAGGGCAAAGGGTTTGCTTTCATCACTTATGCTAGCCATGCTACTGGAAAGAAAGCGCTTCCAAATCTGAAGAATCTAAAGTTGGGCGGTCGTAAATTAACCGTCCAAGAAGCGAAATCTGGCGGTGGCCGAGGTGGCGACAGGCGTGGTGGACGCGGTGGCGGAAACCGAGGCCGAGATAATCGTAGAGAACGCCGCTGAGCCAATTATTGCATCAGCAAGGGAATTGCTGACAACTGATGACCCTACCCGCAGGCAGGGGGGATTCATCTGACATGGCTAGTTATCGATGGTTACGAAGATGAACCCGCAGCATTTGGTGTCCCCCCATACATTGGATTTCACATACGTTACATCTGTGGCGTCTTGGAATCAAAAAATCTAGACTATGACTATGTCACTATTGACCAATGGCGACTTGGTAGGCGGCCTGATTTATCCGAATGTGAAGGGATTGTCCTCCTTGCTGGAGCAATCGTCCCAGGAAAATACCTGCGTGGCACACCTGTTTCATTGCGGGAAACAGATGAACTTCTACGCACTGTGCCACGAAATGTACCGATGATTGCTGGTGGATGGGCGGTTCGAGGCTGGAGGCAACAAGGGTGGACTCCATTACGAGCCAATCTATTTCTCTGCGTCCAAGATACTGATGCTACTCTGAATTATTTTCTTGAAAATGGTGAATTCAAACACCAAAGAAGAAACCACGAACAGTGGAATTTGTGGGCAAATCATGGAGCAGCATCAAAGGCTGTTCTAGAGCATCCTGATCTAGTAATCATGAGAGAGGATGAGAAGATACTCGGACCTCTAACCTACGAAGTTGAAGTTTACCAAGGCTGTGTTAGATACAAACGGGGATGCAAATTTTGTATTGAACCCAAGAAGGGTGTACCGATATGGAGAAGCCCTGAAGAGGTCATCAAAGAAGTTGAAATTGCCCTTGATTCCGGCGTTACAAACGTGAGACTGGGCGGCATGACCGACATTTACACCTACATGGCTGATGGCGTGGTTGAACTAGAATATCCGCAACCAAACCCAAAACCATTAGCAAAACTATTGCATGGATTAAGAGATGATGAACGACTTGACATTCTGCATACTGATAATGCAAATCCAAGTATCATCGCTGAGCATCTTGAATTGGCTGGTGAGATTACCAACACACTGATAGAAACGCTCAGCGATGGTAGTGTTCTCTCTTTTGGATTGGAATCTGCTGACCCTAATGTACATGCAGCAAACTGGCTAAACTGTGATTCAAAACAATTGAAAAGTGCAGTTGAGCATATCAATAAATTTGGTCGTGAAAGGGGGCCTAGAGGATTACCAAAACTACTACCGGGCTTGAATTTCATTGCTGGATTGAACGGTGAAACAGCAAATACTTACCAATTGAATCAACAACTCCTTACAGAATTACGAGAAAATGGTGCTTGGTTGCGGAGAATCAATATCCGCCAAGTCGAAGGTGAGGGATTTCAAGAAATATCTGAACCTGAATTTAGTGAGTTCAAAGAGTGGGTTCGTGATGAAATTGATGCGCCACTGCTTCAAGAAATGTTTCCTCTTGGTCAAAAATTGGGTCAAGTACGCTGGGAAAGTCATGACGAACGGATTAGGATGCCTAGCAATGTAACTGACGAAAATCACAGAAGTGAATCTTGTAGAGGTGGGTCTGGTGTCACCTTTGGCCGTCAAATTGGCGCCTATCCAATCCTTATTGGAGTACCATATCATATTCCACTTGAGTCGATTTCAGATGTCATTATCACTGGCCACGGAAAGAGATCAATGTCAGCAGTTGAAGCATCTCTTGACATAAATACAGTAAGTCAAAAACAGTTAGAAGCAATAACTGGAATAGGAGAAAAATCTGCTTGGAAATTAATCAGTGAGCGAGTAAAAAGGCAACACCGCGGCAAACAATTCTCCTCTGTTGAAGAGGCGTTTACATCAGTAAATATTGATGCGCCGGAGTTGGCTTTGCAAGTATTGGAGGTGGTGGATTGAATGAGTTAGCTATGGCGGCAAAGAGCCTCTCGCAAGCGTGCGATGCACTCTCTTCTAAATTGTCAAAACCGGTATCAATGGTATACAATCCTCTTAATTATGCGTGGGAAGTACACAACCACTACCTCACCAAATATGGCGAATTGGGCGCTAAAACCATACTTCTAGGGATGAACCCGGGGCCATGGGGGATGGGGCAAACAGGTGTTCCTTTCGGAGATGTTGACAAAACTATCAGTTATCTCGGGCTACAAGGTGAAGTAAAACAACCACCAAGGTTGCATAAGAAGCGCCCAGTTATTGGACTTGATTCAACGAGGAATGAAGTTTCTGGAACTCGCCTTTGGAGCATTATTGAGGAGATGTTTGGTAGTGCCGAATTATCTCATCAGAAATTATTCGTTGTCAACCACTGTCCGCTGTTAATGTTTGATGACAATGGCAAAAATTTGACCCCTGACAAATTAAGCGGAACTGCAGCAAAAGACCTGCTCTCACTCTGTGACCAACATCTTAGAGATGTGGTTGAGATTCTTGATGCAAAAAAAGTGATTGGGGTGGGTGCTTATGCCGAAAAGCAAGCCAAGAAAGCACTTATTGGCATAGATATTGAAATCGAAAGAATACCACATCCATCACCTGCTAGCCCTTTTTCCAACCGAAACGGTGGCGCTGATTGGCGAGATGCAGTTAGAAATACTCTGTCAGATTTGTGAATAATTCTTGTACAAATATGCATTATCCCCTTCAATTAATGCCGCCCTAAAACTGATTAGCAAGTTAAATCACCGCTTGGCGACGGTGAGAGAGATGAGTGATGAAGAAAACAATATTTCAATGGCGATTCAACCCAATGACCGAGACTGGTATAACCCGATTGATGGAGACCCAAGAACTCTAAACGAAATGATGAGAAATGCCGTAGGGCGTAACAATGATGCAAAACTCTTCGGATATATTCCAAGTAAAGGTGCGCCAAGAATTCATGTTACTTTCAATGAATTTGGTACGCTTGTTGACTCATGTTCTCGAAGTTTGCGCGATGCTGGTGTGCAAAAAGGCGACAGAGTCGCAATGATTCTAAACAACTCAATACAATGGGCTGCAATCGCATATGCGACTAACGCTCTTGGGGCAGCATACACAGGAATGTACACTCATCAACATGGTGGAGAATGGTCCTATATCATAGGAGATTCAACACCAACAGTAATTGTAGTTGCAGACACAGATGTACTTGACAGACTATGTGAACACCTACCTGAAGAATCTTGGCCAGTTGGTGGTGTGGTTCTAGTTGGAGACGAAGGTCCAAACGCAATACCTCCAGAGGGTGTTCTTGTCACATCATGGTCTGATTTTGTCGCCGCCGGAGGCCAATCAGAACCATTAGGGGAAATAGAACATGACCCCAATGCATTAGCAACTCTACTCTACACAAGCGGAACTACCGGTAATCCAAAGGGTGTAATGCTAAGCAATTGGAATATCCTACACAACATCATTGTGATGCAAGGTCGCTTCCCTATTTACAAAGGTGACAGAACCGCTTCATTCTTGCCTTGGGCCCATTCATTTGGACAAATGGGGGATTTACACTATATGGTCCATCAGGGCATTCACATTAACCTAATTTCAGATGTACTAAAAATTGCAGAAGAGTGTCAAGAAATAAAACCACATGCACTCTTTGCTGTACCAAGAGTTTGGAACAAATTGTATGGCAAAGTAATGGCAGGACTCAACGCCTCACCGATAAAAAAGCGCCTTGGTGCTGCTGCTTTTAGAAAGGCAAAAGCAAGAATTGCAAAGGATGGAAGAGACTGTATCAAAATCAAGCCAAATGGATTCATGGACAAAAAACTCGACAAGATTGTTCTTGGAAAAATACGTGGACGATTTGGTGGGGAAATGCGATTCTGTATCTCAGGTGGTGCGGCTCTATCTCCAGAAGTTGCTTCATTCATTCAGTGTGTTGGATTTTCCATGTTTGAAGGGTATGGATTAACCGAGACTGCACCTCTCATCTCTCTCAATGGTTGGGAAGAAGGACACCCATGCAAACTAGGAACTGTTGGGCGTGCAATACCTGGCGTACGTGTTGTGATTGATCAAGATGCTTGGGACGACCCAGATAGCGACGATGGAGAAATCGTCGTTTATGGCCCTAATATCATGAAAGGTTACTGGAATAAACCAGATGCGACTGCTGAAGTCATGACAAATGATGGCGGATTCCGTACTGGTGACCTTGGCCGATTAGATGATGGATTCATCAAGATAACAGGACGTGTCAAAGAACAATTCAAGTTAGAGAATGGAAAATATGTTGCGCCTTCTCCTTTAGAAGAATCGCTGAAACTTTCGGCACTAGTTGAACAGTGTTGTGTTGATGGTACAAATAAAATCAAGACTTTCTCAATCCTTCATCCAAATGAAAAAGTGTTGAGAGAAGGACTTCGTGCTGCTGGTAAAAATGACTCTGGTACCTTTGCAGAACTTTGTGCATCTACAGATGTTCGTACCTTTGTTCTTGAATCACTAAAGAAAGAAGTCATGGCACCTAATTGGAAAGGATTCGAAATCTCTGGAGGTGTAATCCTAGACTCTGAAGAATGGACCACTTCAAATGAATTAATTACACCTTCATTGAAGGTAAAGAGAAGCGCTTTGATGAAAAGACATCAAGCAGATATTGATGCATTGAGATAATTATTCCGCCCTAGGTGGGTAATTATTTCAATCCCGTTCGGATAAGAGGCACATAGCTTGAAAGTGTATCATTGTCTCAATTATCGGGTTCATACAATTCTGAATAAATACTGGCGGCCGTAGGCCGCCAAGTAGTAGATATGATGAGTATGGTCGGAATCGGATAGAATATGGGGGGAGACGCCGATAAGCCAACTCAAGCTGATTCTGACTCTAACCCCGTTGATTCCACACCCCGCAGAGTTGTTACAGCCGCTTCACTTTTTGATGGCCATGATGCTGCAATTAATGTCATGCGTCGACTAATTCAAGCAGCCGGTGCAGAAGTCATTCACTTGGGCCACGACCGCTCAGCACAGGATGTTGTCAATGCTATCATCCAAGAAGATGCGCACGCTGTTGCCCTTTCATCATACCAAGGAGGACATGTGGAATATTTCACATACATACGCCAACTTCTAGATGATGCTGGCCGAGATTATGTCAAAATTTTTGGTGGCGGAGGGGGCACTATTACACCTGTTGAAATACGTGACTTACATGAAGCGGGTATCACGAAAATCTACTCGCCAGATGATGGGAGAACACTCGGACTAGTCGGCATGATTGACCATTTAATGGAGCAAACAATTGATTTGGACCTTCTTGGAGGGGGGAAACTTGGTGCGCTTTTCAACCCATTAACACCAAATGACAAAGGGGCAATTGCCCGCCTAATCACCCTTGCAGAAAATGGTAAAGCAGAAGAATTTGAAACTGCATTAGAACGATGTCGTTCCTCCCCTAAAAACAAAAAAGCACCAGTTATAGGCATTACAGGAACTGGTGGCGCAGGAAAATCATCCCTACTTGATGAGTTGATGCTACGAATAATTCGAGATTCACCCGAACTGAATGTCGCTTTCCTTTGTACAGACCCAACTCGCAAACGAACAGGAGGTGCTCTACTAGGGGATAGAATTCGTATGAACGCCCTCTCACATCCAAACTTCTACATGCGCAGTCTAGCAAGTCGAGGCTCAGGAAAAGAGGTCAGTGACCGATTAGAAGAAGCCATTGCAGTCTGCCAAGCAGTTGGATTTGATTTGATATTTGCAGAAACTAGCGGCATCGGACAAGCAGATGATGCCATCACAAATCTTGTTGACCATACATTCTATGTAATGACAGCAGAATATGGAGCCCACACTCAACTAGAAAAAATCGAGATGCTTGATGTGGCTGACCTCGTAGTCATCAACAAGTTTGAGCGCCGTGGTGCAATTGACGCTCTCAAAGCAGTCAGAAAACAAGTTCGCAGAAACCGTAATTTGTTTGCTGTAAATGATGCTGAATTACCCGTTTGTGGGACAATTGCTAGCCAATTCTCAGACCCTGGTGTTGACGATCTTTGGCATCGATTAGCATCAATTCTCACATTAGCAGATGGGACTACACCCCTCTCTTCACCACCCCAACTCCCGCCATCTGGAATGCCTGAACCAAGACATATCATTCCGCCAGAGAGAGTCAACTATCTCGCAGAAGTATCTGCAAGTGTTCGTAGTTATCACGAGCGCACTTATGGTGAAGTACAAAAAGCAAGATTGGCGCAACAATTAGCAGAAGCAGCAATTCACCTTGAAGCGATTGGAAAACAAGATGCAGCAATTGAACTACGCCATGAAGCGACTGAAGTTCTTGAAGACCTACATCCTTCCGCCAGCCAACTTCTAAGTGATTGGCCTGACATCGTAAAGATGTACGATAGTGGAGAATTCACCTACCAAGTGAGGGACAAAAATTTCTCAGTGCCTACCAAAACCGAATCACTATCCGGCTCACTAATCCCTCGTGTTGCTCTCCCTAGAACAGAAGACAAGGGTACACTATTGAACTGGTTACGCAAAGAAAACATCCCTGGAAGTTTCCCCTTTACTGGTGGCGTATTCCCATTCAAACGGGCTGATGAAGACCCAACAAGGATGTTTGCTGGAGAGGGGCCTGCAAGCAGAACGAATGCCCGCTTCCACCTTTTGAGTGAATCATCACCATATGCACGACTTTCTACTGCTTTTGATTCTGTCACACTCTATGGCCGGAATCCTGATGAAGAACCGGATGTATATGGGAAAGTTGGTGAATCTGGAGTTTCAATTTTTACTGTTGATGAAATATCAAAATTGTATGAAGGATTTGATCTGTGTGATAAAAATACCAGCGTTTCAATGACAATTAATGGACCTGCACCAATTGTATTAGCAATGTTCTTCAATGCTGCAATTCGACAGCAAGAAGCAAAATTCTTGGTAGAAAATGGTCGCGAACCTAGTTCAGATGAAGTTGCTGAAATCCGAACAAACACACTCTCAAGTGTGCGAGGAACAGTTCAAGCAGACATCCTAAAGGAAGACCAAGCACAGAATACCTGTATCTTTTCAACAGACTTCAGTCTCAAATTAATGGGAGATGTACAGCAATTTTACATTGATAACAATGTCAGAAATCACTACTCCGTTTCAATATCTGGTTATCACATTGCTGAAGCGGGTGCAAATCCAATTTCACAACTAGCTTTCACCCTCGCAAATGGTTTGACTTATGTTGAATACTACCGCTCCCGCGGAATGGATGTCAACGCGTTTGCACCTAACCTCTCATTCTTCTTCTCTAATGGCATGGACCCTGAATACACAGTTATTTCACGAGTCGCAAGAAGAATCTGGGCGATTGCAATGCGCGACTTGTATGGGGGAAATGAAAGAGCCCAAAAATGCAAAATGCACATCCAAACTTCTGGCCGCTCTCTCCACGCACAAGAGATGTCATTCAACGATATCCGAACTACCTTACAGGCACTACTCGCAGTCCAAGACAATGCCAATTCTCTGCACACCAATGCATACGATGAGGCTGTAACTACGCCAACAACTGAATCAGTACGCCGTGCATTGGCGATACAGATGATAAACAACAAAGAATTTGGTTGGAATAAATGTGAGAATCCTCTTCAAGGTTCACACTTTGTTGAAGAATTAACTGATTTAGTTGAGGAGGCTGTGCTACGCGAATTTGAACGAATTAGCGAGCGTGGTGGCGTTCTAGGAAGCATGGAAATGATGTATCAACGCTCAAAAATCCAAGATGAATCAATGTATTATGAGGAATTGAAGCACTCGGGTGAATTGCCAATTGTAGGCGTCAATATGTTTGAAAATCCTGATGCTGATGCATTTGATGAATCGGCGGCCGACTCTTTTGACATGAAGTTAAGCAGGGCTACTACCGAAGAAAAACAAGGTTGTCTCAGCCGACTAGAAGAATTCCATAATCAACACGCTGACGAGGCACCAAAAGCACTTGAGCGCCTTCAACAAGTTGCCCGTAATGGCGGGAATGTCTTTGAAGAATTGATGGAGACTGTCAAAGTAGCGAGTCTAGGTCAAATAACAGAATCTCTCTTTGAAGTAGGTGGCCAATACCGTCGTAACATGTGAGATGAATTGGTATGCGAGTTCTACTTGGCAGTGGCGGCATTAGAACTGAAGAACAAGTGAAACTCTATCATGACGAAACGGCAAACCATTTCCAAGGCGTTGATGAAGTTCTCTTTATTCCATACGCTGGTGCTGACCACGATTACTACCTCGAACGAATGCAAAATTTTAGTGCTCAATCAGGAATTAAACTAGTTGGAATTCACCAATCAAGCGACCCTATCAAAGCGGTTGAAGAGGCTCAAGGCATCTATGTTGGTGGCGGCAACACATTTCTTCTCACCAGAGATTTGCACAATAATGGATTAATTGAATCAATTCGAAAAAGGGTGAGGGCAGAGATGCCTTACATGGGAGTAAGTGCAGGCTCAAATGTTGCTGGCCCAACCATGCAAACCACAAATGACATGCCAATAGTTGCCCCGCCTTCGCTTGAAACACTCAACATAGTTCCTTTTCAGATAAACCCCCACTTCTTTTCAGGTCAGACATGGAAAAAGAATGGGGACACATTTACGCCACACCATGGTGAAACAAGAATAGATCGCTTGCGAGAATTTCACGAACATAACCAAACTCCTGTGCTGGGGTTATCAGAAGGCACATACCTACGTTGGGATGGGGAAGTTGGCTTACTTATTGGTGGCGATGCTACTGTATTCCAATCTGGAAAAGAACCAACAATACACGCCTCTAAAACTAAATTTGATGGGAACTTATTGCCAATTAATTGATGGGCAATCATTAGAAACCAAACATCATCAACAATAGGACAAAGTTTGAAATCAAAGAAAGAGGTATGCCGGGAATAACCCCAATCAACATACCAGCACCAGTACTTGACTGGCCTGCTTGGAAATTTCTCACAATCTGAACAATCCAATACACAAACAAGGCTAGGCTGAATAAACTCCCAAAGCACGGAATAATATCACCCCACAAGTCATCATAAGACTCGTCATAACTAACAGTTAAATTTCCACCATCTGCTAACGGTTCAGTAAGAAAAATTTCTCCAAAACCACTTTCAGCATCTATTGAACCAATATTGATTTGATAATGATCGTAGTATGTCATTTCTGAACACATTGGAGGGCTACTCCATTCATTATAATCTGGATAAAACCAATCGTGCCCTTGGTTAGTAGATTCTACATTTAATTCCATCACACAACCAGTTGTCCAATCATTAGTATAAACTGGGAAAATTAACGGTGTCATATTGGCATCAAAATTTTGTTGGCCAAGAGCTAGATTTATTTCAGGAATAAATAATGATACTGAATAATTTACTTTATCATCAACTCCTGCAAAAACTGTGTATTCATAATGGTAATCAGTGTAGTTCAAATGACAAGATGTGCTTGAATCATCTATTGAAGAATCGTATGACGTGAATCCATTACTATCAATAATCATTAATTCATTAGTTTGAGGACAGGGTTCAGTCCAATTTGTAGTATCAACCATGAAAACCAAAGGTGCCATATTGGCATCAAAAGTTTGTGTGCCTATCTCAGGTTGCAAAGCACTTGGAAGATGCAAAGTAACAGAATCATTTGGATTTTCATACTCACGCGGGAATATAGTAAACATCGCTCCTTCTTCTGTTAGATTGCTAAATACCGCTCTTATCACTTCTCCTTGGCCTTCTCTAAATTTAATTTTAGTATGCACCTTGTTTTGAATTAATTCGCCATCCATTCCGCAACGAGCATACACTCTGAAAAAATCTGGTGCCCCTGCTCCATAGTAATCATCGTATGAATTATCGTTTTCAATACTTAGAGTGCAGGGTTCCATTGGCGCATTATCAAGCTGAAAAGTACCATTCAAACCGGCTTCATCCCAATCGACAATTAATTCTTCATGATGCCTAGGTGCACCCCCATCATAAAAAGCCAATGTAAGCATAGGAACAGACAATATGAAAAATGCAAACAGACAGGTGATTCCCATCCCCTTAAGATACGAACCTTTGCCATTGTTTACTGATTGCTCTGTCCAAGTACTTGAGTCAATAGAACCTACTTGGCCAGTCAAAGTCGAACCTGACGCAGGAGTTAGTTGGGTTGGCATGTTCCCCTGCATCTGTGAATTTATTGAGAGACCGCTAGACCCCCCACCCAAAACAATAGGTTGGGGCGGAGAAGAAGAAACTTCAGATGTTTCCGAAGAAGAGGGAATATCTCCCCAAGGGGCAGTCGCATCACGACCAGGTTGTGCCATGATATCGGGACAATGTGGATAGGTTATGAGTATTCACACGGCCATACTGACCTATGACATCGAGTAATAAGTTCAAGATACGGGCATTCAGCAAACAACCAAGCAATTCTAACCATATTATAAACAAATACAAAACATCATGAAGTACACTCAATCGCTTGACCTCATGGACTATGATGAAGAGATGCGGTTGATGGAATTACGTTACCCAAAAATTGCATTTAGACACGGGGATAAACCTAAATCATTCTTTTTTAATATTGTATATACATTAATTTGGCTTGTCTTAGTTCTTGCCGTTTCAGGAGCTGGATACCTCTTTGTCAGTCCTTATTGCGGGCTTGGGGCAATTCTATCATTACTCATGTTGAAAGGACTATTGGACGTATTAATGGGGAATACCGTTCTTGTTGCAGTTGGTAAACAAACAATGGCTCATAACCAAGGAATGTATGAAGATCAGGGCTCGTTAGTATTCCGAAAAACAAAGGAGAAAACAAAGAAGGATTATGAATTACAAAAGAAATTCGCCAAGAAATTCATGGCCATGGATGAAGCTGAAGTAGAACAAAAACTTGATTCTACGATTTCTGATATCCTATCTGATTATGAAGAAAATAACCAAGGAAGGGCATTTGCGATTGCTTCATTACTATACATGGACAAAAACAAAGATGGCAAAGTATCAGAAGCAGAAATGTTGGATACAACCTTTGATGGAATCCTAGATAGTTTCGACCTAGAAGCAGATCAAACCGCAATAAAAGCGAGTGAAGCCTTGGCAAATCAAATCCTTCCTTATCTAGACTCAAACCCTAATGCTACTAGCAAAGATATCGTTGAGAAGTTTTCAAACATTCAATCAGATGACAAGTATGACCCATTCGCATAATGAGGATGAGATTATTACAAAAAAAATGGCCCGCTTGGGGAGGCGTAAACCCCCCCAAACGGGCTGTTCGCATTACTTTGAATTCAGGCTTACTTGTTGAAGATTATTCTTCTTCGCCAAGTATTGTCTCGCCGAACATGATAGCGATGTATGCACCAAGTGCAGCACAGACCATGCCACCGAATACACCTAGGATATTTGCTCCATTCCATGCGGAATCAACCAGCATTCCACCGACATCTCCTGCACCAGAAATTGTTGCGCCACCTGCTGCAACCATCCATGCAAGGATACCGATTTCCCAACCTGCACCTTTACGGTCATAGACCATCATCATTAGAAAACCTGCAAACAGCGATGCAACCGCTGTAAAAGGTCCTAACTCTGCGACACCAGACCAGGTCATATCACCTGTTGCTGAAGTCTGCCACCATACGAAGGTATAAGCCAATACACCACCGAGAATTTGCATTACAAAGTCCAATGCACCATCCTCTATTTCGTCTCGTCCAGAAGCCATCTTAGCCAAGGTAAACATTGGCAAAATGGTCCCACCCATTGCTATCATGAAGACTGCCAGGACAAGTCCTGTCGCCATTGCTCCTCCGCTTACAGCGAAGTAAACAACAGCCATGCTGCCTATCAATTCAGTTACTGCTCTTTTATTATCCATTTCAATTCACTCCTTTTTTCCTATCGCTCTTTTGCGATTGATTCCGTGTTTTACGGGCTACTTATAATGGATTCGCTATTAATGGCCATTTACAAGCCATTTTCGGAACATTTTTATTATTGCCGATGCACTACAAGTTAGTAGGTGTGGCTAGCAACACTGGCCACCGAATAAGGGGGGAAAGGGGGCGATAAATCCTTAAAAACGCATGTTTTTCCCAAAGACCCCCGTATATCGGGCCGCTGAATTTCATACTAATTTTAAAATAAAAAAGGAGAATACGCCCCATAATTCAAAAAATACCACACATAGTGTGATTACAATAATTAATTATTGAATTGAGAGATTACGCTCATTTTTGACATTGTGGACAATAGAAAGTTGATCTACCCGCTTGCGTGATTCTCTTAACAACACCTTCACACTTTTCTCCAAGACATACTTCACCCTCTCGCCCATACACTCTAAATGAGTGTGCGAAATATCCTAAGTCGCCATCAACTGCTGCAAAATCAGAAATTGTTGAACCGCCTGCAATAATCGCTTCTCTCAACACATCTTTTGTGTGGGACACAATATTTTCACAACGATGGCTTACTTGCTGATTAGCCCCTGCCACATACTTTGCAGAACGTTTAGGGGAGATTTTTGCTCGATAAAGAATTTCACAAACATAGATGTTCCCTAACCCAGCCACTATTCGTTGGTCTAGAAGGGCTGTTTTGATTGGTGTTTTTTTTCCTTTTAATTCAAAGGCAAGCGCCTGTGCATGAAAATCATCAGATAGAGGCTCGCAACCGATGTTGGCTAAATGGCGGTGATTCTGCTCCCCATCAGTATCAATCAAATCCATGAATCCAAAACGACGAGGGTCATTGTATATTGCAATCACACCAGATTCTAACTTTATTACAACATGATCATGTTTTGCAAATCCGCCTACAGATTCTAACTCACTATCATTTTGATACAGAGTAAATTTACCAGTCATCCCAAGATGGACTATCCAAGTCAAACCATCACTCATGCGTATTAGAAGATATTTTGCTCGCCGGTCAATTGACACTATTGTACGACCAACTACACTATCACTGAACCCAATAGGAAAAGGGTATCTTAGCCCCTCTCGACGCAGTTCTAGTGATGACACCACACCGTGGAGCATCTTATTCTCCAACCCTTTACGGACTGTCTCAACTTCGGGTAGTTCAGGCATATTCATCCGTCCTTGTCATCACAAAAAGCAGTTTGTCTGTACTTCTATGTCATCTGAAAATTACTTCCAATCATGCGGAGCACATCCTATAATCAAAGCGTGTTGTTCTTCCCACCCTTTCAAGCGAATGACTTCAAGCACCTCTAAACCAACTTCTTCCATAGCTTTTGCAGCGTTAGAATAATGCTCCTCAGAGCCACCACTAACAGCTCTCTCTGATGCGGACTTCAATGAAAGAAGGGCTATTCCTTCAGCAGCAAGAAAGTGTTCACAAGCATCAAGGAAAAAATCAACTTGTCCTGCTTGCGATACATCTTGAAATAGCCAATCAACGCGACCGTTTAGCCACGGGCGCAAAGATTCAGGTTTTCTTGCATCTGCTAAAAGCGGCAAGATACCTGGCCGCTTTTTTGCTAATGATATGAGGTCACGAATGCATCGTGGTGAAACATCGACGGCAACAATTGAACCACCCATTTCATTTTCAACACCACACATATGGTCATGGATATGAGAAATTGTCGTACCATGGCCCGCACCGAGATAAAGTGCTTGACTACCTTGAAAAGGAAGAAGTGATGATTCTTGCTTAGTTCTAAGGATACCTGCTGCTAATTTTGAATGTCTTGGCGACCAATTTCTCCACTCGTCGCCCTCCATCTTTCTAAGGTTCTCACCTCTAACCTTTACACCTGGCACCGCGTTTTTGGACCATAGGCCACGCCCTTTCACAAGAACTGTTGAACTCAATTTAGTCGTTTTTCCACGCGATTTATTGCGGCTCCGTTCACTCATCTCCGGGGCCCCCTGGAATGTTGCGTGCTACAAACCAGTAGAGAATAAATCCAGTCAATACGGCTAGAAGACCTTTCCACGCACCCATTTCGCTAGCAGATGGAATCAATCCAGATTCCTGCATCCAAGAAAGAACTGCAAACATTATTCCAAATGATGACGCTACTAGCCAAAATACAAGTAAACGATTCCTATATTCTGTGGTCATTGATGAATCATTTGTCATATTCTCACCTCTGTGGCTTTGGATGGCGCTTACGAATATCTGCTACTTTTGCCTCAACGAGTTCTACTTCAGCGGCCCCCCAAGGGTCTCCACCATAAGCATCGAGCCGTGCAGCAATAGAAACTTTCCCGGATAACATTCTAGCGACTTTGCCTCGAATCCAACGAGGTGAACGAGAAACCCAAGGGTGTTGGAATAGATGGCCATGTTTTGGTACGGGAATACCATCCCTCAAATGAAGAAAGAAACTTGTTTCAGCACCAAGAACTTGAACTGTGCCTGAAGGTAACCTTGCCAAACGTTCTCGCCCGTGAGCGGCTGTTGACATCCTAGCTGCTAGAAGCGGACCAATTAGTGCGGAGGTTGATGGCAAGTGAACTATTGCGACCTCTCGAATAGCAGATTCAACGAATTGCAAGCGTTCTTCAATTTCAACTACACCTTTAGCCCATTGTGAAAGTGCTACCCATTCAGAATCGCTAATTCCGGTTGGACTAGATGCCGTCTCTAGCGAAGATGCTGCTAAATCTAATGATTCGGCTACTGCAATCGCTTTGGGAATATCATTACGGCGAGCATCTAAATCAATTTCTGGCAAAAATAATCCAGCCCATTCTATTACTCTCGCCTCAATAGTTGTCCAACTTGCTCGTATCTCATCGCCTGCACCAACAAGATGCTCAAGACGACGGTCAGGGTCACTTGATGCCGCTGCTACGCCGGCCTGAGCAATCAACAAAGTAGCATCTTGAATCAAATCTGCTTCAGTATCTGACATCATTGGCCACCAACCATCAGGCAACTCATGAATTGGAGTTGCTACAGCTTCAGGAAATCGCTCGCCTAGTCGACGCGCCTCATCTGTTTGTCTTCCTGCGCTAAGTAATGATAATCGTTCAGCGACGGTACTAGCCTTACGACCTGCATCCCATATTGATTCATCAACAACTTCTCCCGCATCATCAAAGATACGTGCAAGTCGCCAGTCCCAACTGAGGCGCATAACAAGCCCAACCGGTCTTACTTGAAAAGGAGAAGCCTTTGACAGCCATGAATATGTATAAGGAATTGCTCTTGAACAATATAATAATTATTTTATTGGCGTTTGAGATTTATCTCTAAAGGGTGGGGCTTAAAAGCAAATGTGCATCCCTACGCCTATCGGAGAGTGATATCATCTTCTGTCCAGAGTGTGGAACCCTTGCCTTCCCAGGCCCTGATGGGAATATCAAATGCCCAAATGGTCGTTGCAACTACATTGGCCCTACAAAGGGAAAAGTCAAATTGCACAGCGGTGAAGAAATAGATACCACTGATACTGTATCTTCTTCAAAAGTCACTGACCTGAAACATTTGACTGAAGTAATTGATGATGCTGATCAATTCCGTGGAGTTCTAACCCATGAAATGTATGTTTGTCCAAAGTGTGAAGCAACTGATGTCTTTGCAGAATTAAAACAAACACGTGCATCTGATGAACCTGAAACTCGCATCCTAACTTGTAAAGACTGTAGTCACGGATGGCGTGAATACTAATTTTTTGCCTAACGAATTACCTAAAAGGAAATTCTTACTTGTTGAAATAGTATCTATATTGATACCGAGGCTTGAAAGAGGGGTGGCATAAGGCGAGCATGATGATGCCTGCACCAAAGGGTGGCGCCCCCGTCGATTTTGCTGATGGGACGAGCGAATCTGGCGATAAACAGGTGCTTGGACGTCAGTTGTGGCGTATTCTGCCCTATGTCAAATCCTATCGGAAGCGATTTACCCTCGGCATTCTATCTAATGCATTGGCACGGGCTTTTGACTTGCTGCCATTTGTTGCAATGGGACTACTAACCGATTCAATCCTTGCAGGAAATATCAGTGAAGTAGAAGAATTTGCCTTCTATGGAATTCTAATTTTGGCAGCCTTTACAGGTCTCGCAATAGCCCAAGGAATTTCGAACTACTGCTGGGAAACTCTAGCTCAATATTTACAACATGATATCAGAATGGCAGCATTTGATTCGCTTATTAAAATGGAAATACGATATTTTGAAGACAGGCAAACAGGAGACATCATGTCGGTTCTTTCTGCCGATGTAAATCAACTAGAAAATTTCCTTTCCGATGCTTCAACATCTATGATACGTATCGTCATTACCTTCTCAACAGGATTCATTATTCTCGCTTGGATGTCATGGAAATTGGCATTAATATTGTTTATTCCAATTATCTTCATTATGCCACTCATCTACTTTTTCTCAACCCGTGTACAGAAAAAATATCGCGAATCCCGTCAATCTTTTGGCGACATAAATGCGGTTCTATCAAACAATATTTCTGGAATGGGAGTAGTTCAAGCATACAATGCTGAAACTTACGAAGCAGAGCGTGTTGGTGGAGAATCATCCTCATACAAAGACCACGCAATTGGAGCGACTGTTCAACGCACTAAATTCCTACCAGGGATCTATGTTATCGCTGGAATTGCATTTGGCCTACTCGCTACCGCAGGCGGTTACCTAATGCTACAAGGTGCTGAAAATGGGGGCATTTCCCCAGGTCAATTCGTCACCTTCCTATTGATGAGTACTAGGATGTCTATGCCACTCTTCATTCTTGGAATGTTAGTAAATCAAATTCAGAAATCTGAAGCAAG
Source organism: Methanobacteriota archaeon (assembly GCA_018650285.1). Taxonomy (GTDB): domain Archaea; phylum Thermoplasmatota; class Poseidoniia; order Poseidoniales; family Thalassarchaeaceae; genus MGIIb-Q1. The sequence continues at coordinate 89,165 of JABIGF010000028.1, read as the reverse complement.
CGCCCGCAGAGTGTTTGCAATGGTTGACCTAGAACCATCTATCATTGACAAAGAGGGGGTCGAATCTCTTGAAGACCCTGCAAATGCTATCGCTTTTGAAGAGGTACACTTTGCCTATCCTAATGGAAACAAAGTGTTGAATGGTGTATCTTTTGCACTCAAACGCAATCAAAGTGTGGGGATTGTAGGACCTACTGGAGCAGGTAAATCGACCATCGTCAAACTATTGTTAAGATATTACGAGACGGATGGAGGAACTATCTCAATGAATGGCTCAGACATACATGACTTGAAACTCAGTTCAATTCGTAATCAGATTGGTTATGTTTCCCAAGATGTCTATCTCTTCCATGGTACCGTGCGAGAAAACATCGCTTACGCTGATCAAGGCGCAAGTGAAGAATCAATTGAAGACGCCGCAGCATTAGCAGGTGCGAAGGATTTCATTGAAGGATTTCCCGAGGGATATGATACGATTGTTGGTGACAGAGGAGTCAAATTGTCAGGTGGCCAAAGGCAACGAATTTCTCTTGCAAGAGCAATTCTACGACGCCCGCCACTATTGATTCTTGATGAGGCAACAAGTGCTGTTGATACCCGAACTGAAGAGATTATCCAACGCAATCTCAACCAATTCAAGGATGGAAGAATGACAGTAGCAGTAGCCCATCGCCTCTCAACAATTCGGGACGCTGACCTCATCCTAGTTCTCGTAGAAGGAGTCGTCGTCGAGCGTGGTACCCACAATGAACTAATTTCACAAGATGGAGTATACGCCGATTTATGGGCTGTCCAAACAGGTGAATTAGACAAAGCAACTGGAGAGGCGACTCGCCATGACGGCTGAATCAAGTACTATTGAATGGTTATCAGTACAGCCTAGTTCAGTTTGGCTAGGTAGTGATGAAGGGCGACTATCACTACATCCCATCAATTACAGCCCACGTCACGAAGTTCAAACAGAATACAAGTTTGAAATTACAAAAAAAGCATACTCACTTGACAACCTTCTTGAAAGTATTAACTTGACAGAAAATGAATTTGAAAAAGAAGGACTGAGGCCGCCTTCAGAGGCTGAATGGATGATTGCCCATTCTCAAGGTTTGATTGAAAAAACGGAGGCAAAGTGGGAGATACTTGCAGATGAGAGGCCGCGTTTAGGATATTGGGGGCAAAGATGTGATGGGCAACCACGCCAAACATCCTATCAAGCAAAACTCAAATTGGTAATAAAATGGGATGGAAATAATCCCGAAACTAGTCACACTACTGAAGTGGAACCTTCTCAAAAGGGAAAAGAAGTCACCCGTTTAGTTCGAGCTACTGAACCACAAACTAATCCACCAACACTTCCTAATGAAAACAAAATGCCTCTATTAATTCGTGAACTATTGTTCGCTCTTTTTATTGGAATTATTCCTGCATTTCTCTGGGCTTACAATTTTGCATCAGCCGGTTATATCAGCGAGGGCTGGGCAAATATTGCCTTTGGTGGCATCTTTATTTCTCTAGTTTCGGGATTTATTTGGCGGCCCCGATGGCCTTCTTATCAAGTCTCTAAAGATGGTAATCAAATGGAAAAAAGTAGGAATTAATCAAGAGCGGTCTTTGTCATCAACTTGTAAACCTGGTTTCTTTGAAACATAAATTCTCCACCATGCTTTGATTACACCAGTGCCATAAGACCAATGGAGCAAAAAGGTCATCAAAGGAGCAACTAATACTGTTGCAAAAGTTCGGCTTGGTGAATTGCCTTTTGCCGCTCCAGCCCAACATAAAATTGTGTACAAAGCGCCTAAACTTACTGGCAAATGAACTGCTGTTCTTGGACAACCAAAAGGCACGACATCTGGAGAAATATTCCAAAATTCTGGCCAAGCAAGTCCGCCACTCATAGCACCACAAACGAAGGCCCCAATACCAATTAATGCAAGGATTGGGAAGAACCCAACCGCTGTATGCGACCACGCCTTCATGCCGGGGTGAACCTCGCTTGCAAGAATTCTGACTAGACCATAATTCTGAATTTGCTTTCGGACACGGGCTGGATTACGACGGCGATGCCACATGACGGCTGAACCGTCAGTCCACAATTTGTATCCTGCTTGCTCAATGCGATAATCTAACATTGCATCTTCACAACCAATTGCACCGTTATCAAAACCTTCAACAGCATCAAGTACTGATTTTCGATATGCTGCATTGACACCAGGAAGTTGTTCTGCTGGCTCCAAGTCAGCCGTACCTCTTTTGCCATAATTGGTTCCCGCAGTCACCCATTTTGAACAAAATGTGACATCAATTACACGCTGCCAAAAGGTTGACCTATCATCTGGGGGTGCAAAATTTGGGCCGCCTACTCCAGACACCTCTTCACGCTCAAACCAGCGTACTAATTTCTCAACCCAATCCGGCTCAACCCACACATCATCATCAGTAAAGAAGACAAAATCACATTCTACTTCTCGTAGTGCAACATTGCAAGCATCAGCCCGTGTGCGTGAACCTTCATCATCAATGAAACGTGCACCGTTTGACTCTGCAACTAGTTGACCGGGGTCTCCACTTGGGCCTACGACTACAACCTCAAATGACGCACCAGATGCACTTGCTTCTTCATTAGGCCAAGTTTGATTGGAAAGCCCTTGCAAAACAATAGCTAATTCTTCAGAATTGCGTAAACTGGGGATAATAACGCAGACGCGCAAGTCTTCCCCCTCTCTGTCCATGGTGGCCCGACCACCACCCCCATTTCAAGCCTAATGTGCCAATGTCACTCATTGCGAGGGATTGATATGTGAAGTCTGAGTGCCAATAATAATGAAAATAAGTCATGTAATACTGTTTCTAATGCTGCCACTGGCTGCTCTAAGCCCTTTACTAGAATCAATTGATGTTGAACTTGAGAATGAAAATACAGTAAACCCGGTAGGAAAAACCCCTATTGTCATTCAAAATCCATATGTTGTTTGGCAGTTTACTGCTGGAGATTTTGGCTCCTTCAATGGCTCTCCCATGGCTGAAGAAATGCGTTCAGATTGGGAAAATGAGAGTGAGATCGACCGAGCAGAAGTGAATTGGGTCTCAGATTTCCGGGCTGATTTACCCGGTGATATCTACTGTTCATTCCCTGCCTATTCTGGGCAATGTCATCAAACTAGGCTGACATTCCAAATGAATGTCACTGCATACAATGACACCGATAATTCGGAAATGATTATGAATTTGTCAATGAATAATTTGGAGTTAATTCCAACCACCTACACTGGCTGGCATAAAGAAGTGAGTATTTCTCATACGCGGATGTGGATGAAAGAACAAAGCGGGAATGAAGATATGTATCGCATGAGCAGTTGGGAGAATGAAACTGTTGAAATCCTCCAAACTGGCTACCAAGACAACTTTACTGTTGGAGACATTTGGACTCTAAACTACAAAGAATGGAATAATTGGACGAGTGAGGAAAATGGGGAATTTAATACAGGAGGCAATATTTGGGCACCTGATTCTTCTAACTCATTTGCTGATAGTGAACACCATGAACAAAATGAAACCAGCAATGCTACAAGAGAAGTAACTATTCAGAGCCCTGGCTATAATTTAGCGGATAGTAGTGGAAGTGGGCCAACTTCAGTTACCGGTATTGAGGTTGAATATTGGAATGAGGGAGGCGATATGGACGAAAGCGTAGTACTTGGTGAATGGGGATATCCTATCTCTGTAAATAATATGACAATCATGTCCTGGAAATTCTCAAATGGCGTATGGGTTGATGCAGATAATGATGGAGTTCGTGATTCAGATGACCTATGCCCTAACACACCTGTAGCACATACCGGATTAGATTCCGATGGATGCTCTTGGGAACAAAGAGATGCAGATTCTGATGGCGTATTGAATCCTAATGACACCTGTGCAAATACTACTGCAGAAATGACCGACATTAATGCGAATGGTTGTGCTTGGGAACAAAGAGATGAAGATGGCGATACTATCCTCAATCCAGATGACCATTGTCCAGCAACGCCTGCAAACGAAACCGCTGATACTGAGCCACCATGGCAAGGATGCTCCGCAAGCCAGAAAGATACTGACAATGATGGAGTGACGGATGCAATGGATCAATGCCCGGGATACAATGACAGCATTGATGCTGATGCGGATGGTATTCCCGATGGATGCGATTCACTGATTGATAATGATGGAGATGGAGTGAACAATACAGCTGACCTCTGTCCTGGCCATGATGATAGTATTGATGTTGACCAAGATGGAGTTCCAGATGGGTGCGACAACATAGTCGATAGCGACTTTGATGGTGTTGCTGATGCTGTAGATGAATGCATGGGTTACGATGATGCAATTGATGTTGACCAAGATGGAATCGTTGATGGATGTGACACAATTATTGATTCAGATGCAGATGGTGTTGCTGATTCATTTGAAGTATGCCCAGGGTATGATGACAATGTTGATGTTGATGCAGATGGCAAACCTGACGGCTGTGATGATATCATTGATTCAGATAATGACGGAGTTTCCAACTCTAATGATACCTGTGAAGGACATGATGACAGCGTTGATTTAGATGGAGATGGAATTGCTGACGGATGTGATACTCTCATTGACTCTGATGGTGATGGAGTAGCAGATATTGATGACAAGTGTGCTGGACATGATGACGGCGTTGATGTAGATGGATACGGAATTGCTGATGGCTGTGATGAATTACTTGACAACGATGCTGATGGAATCGCAAATGATGACGATGATTGTCTTGATACTGCATCGGGAGTAGATGTTGATGAAGCCGGCTGCGAAAAATCTGCCCTAGGATTATCAGGAGGAGTGGGGACAATTCCATTAATCGGGGGGATTATTGGGATAATTGCAGCTCTAGGTATTTTAATCGGGTTAATTACAATGTCTAGGGGCGGAAATAATAACGATGGACCTAGCGAAGAAGAATACCTCTTTGAAAGGCAAGAAAGCAATATGCAATTTGCCGGCGCTGGAATGCCATCAAGAAGACACGGGGCGCCAGAATTAGTACCCACTTCTAGAGCGCCTGCAGAAGTTTCAGCCCCACATCCATCACAAGTGGGGGTTATGCAACCAGACGGGTATGAATATCTTGAGCATCCACCAAGTTCTGACAATTGGTGGTACCGAGATAGACAAACAAACCACTGGCAAAAGTATCAAGGTTGAATTTCACTTTTCACCACCCTAGGTGACCCTAAAGGGTCAAATTCACAAACACAAACTATTGAAAGGACCACCGCTCCTCAATAATTGGTTAATATGGCATCAGGCACAGGAATTCGATTAAACGGCGCCCTAAGCATCCTTCTAGTTGTACTCTTAGTTTTAGGAGGGATGGCATCAATGACATCTCTTGAAATGGACGACACTGCTGCAACTGACAATAGTGGGAATACCAATGAAAAGGCTGCTTCTGATTCTACTTCATTGAAATCTGATGATGCTTGGATTGAGCGATGCAACAACCTAGATGATGGAATACCTACTGACAGAAATCTAGGTGAGTGGGATTTATCCACCTCAATACGTGAAAGAAACACGGCGGCTGGAAGGCAAGCAAATGAGCCTGATAACTCATCAGACAACACTACCGAAGTTGACTGGCATCTTCCTGACCACATTTCAGTATCCCGTACTGATTCGGGCTATGTAGTATCAATAATTGATGCAAACGGCGTCACAACTACCACCAATTATTCCAGGGAAAATTTTTCTTCTTTCCTAGAAGAACATGGTTGGGCACCCCACAATGATTCCACTCATGATAATGAGTCACGAGACCGTGGCGACCTTAGAGAAATGATTGGCAATTTGAGAGAAGCTTGTGAAAGTGGCGATGATGAATCATGCAGAGAATTGCGGGTATTAATGGAGCGACTAAGAAATAGCCATGGAGAAAGAGGCGAAAGAGAAGAGGCGCCTGAAATTAGTCTTGAATTACTTGAGGATGGAACCATTATTGCTCACCGAGAATTCAGTGATGGACATCTTGAATACGATATTATTAGCACCTCCGAAAAGGGTGAGAAGACCATCGTTAGAGTCACTCCTTGGAGTACTGACATCATCTATCCACAACCAGCACAAAACCACCGTGGTGACGGAGACTGGATGAGAGGAGAAATGAGTGGTAATGAACTACTCATTGATTTCGCAGGAGAGATGAATGAAGAGGATTTCAGAGTGAAATGCCAACAACTTTTGTTAAAAAATGACAAGCCTCTTGATATCAATTTCATAGACTTTGAACGGGCACCAATGGAGCGCCATTCTGATCGTGATGAGTGATTTTTCCACCTCTATTGTCACGATATAGAATTTACTTAGCATAGCGAAGGCTTTAGAGCCCCCTTGTGAGACAGGTGGTTATCGTAGGGGTAGGGAGCGACATGATGAACATAACAGCCCGACAAGACACTTTCAGAATGGTGGTTGACATTTTGTCAACTTTAGTTGAAGAGGCGCGCTTTAATTTTGAAGAAGATAAATTGGTAATTAGGGTTGTAGACCCAAGCCATGTGGCCATGATACATATGGAGGTTGATTCTGCTGCATTTGAATCATGGGATGTCAATGAAACTGTTCTTGGATTAGAATTAGCAAAAATCTCCAAACTTGTTCAATTAGCTGGAGCCGGTGATTTGATTCTAGTCAACTATAACGATGCGGTTGGAAAAGTTGAATTCCAAGTTGGCGAAATTGAAAGAACTATCCGACCACTAGACCGCCAAAATATGCAGGAACCTAAAGTCCCAGATTTGGATACCGACATTTCAGTCAGTCTTTCTGGTGCAAAGTTTGCTCGTGCTCTCAAAGCGGCTGAACAAGTCGGTGACTTGGTAACATTTTCAATTGATCAAACTCGCTTTAGTGTCAATGTAACTGGCGAATCAGATGCCGTCAATGTCAGTTACGACGCTGGAGAATTACAAGAATTGAATTGTACTAGTCCTGTCAAAAGTCAGTACAGCCTCCAGTATTTACTCCCACTAGCAAAAAAACTTGAAGCAACTGTTGACACAATAACTGCAAGGTTTGGTGAAAATTATCCGCTTAAATTAGAATTTGAATTTGCTGACGGTGGTGCCAAAGTAATCTATTTCTTAGCACCACGTGTTGAAGGCGACGTTTGAGAAAAAGCGAGATGCGCCCACCGGGATTTGAACCCGGGCGAAGAGGTTGGAAACCTCTGATGCTACCCCTACATCATGGACGCGTAGCCCTTCCGACCAACCTATCTGTCTTAACCGCGTCTATGCGAGGCTTGATGTTAGAAGACCGTCGCACCCAAATTCATGAGAGGCCGCAACTGGGTGGGTGTAGCATTGTTGTTCTTATTTTTGCCAGTAAATATCCCTCTTTGGAATATATTATTTTCAGCCCTTGAACTGAATATTTCTGGTGAGTTTACAACGCCTCCAATGTTTCTATTAGGCCTATTATTTCTCTTTTATCCAACACAAAAAGATATTGAGCAACACATTGCCAAATCAACTGAAGAGGAATGATGTATGAAACGAATTATCCTAGTCACACTAGTTTTGGTGATTGGGACTCTTGTCATACCCACAACAACAGGAGAAGAGGATGTTCTTCCCCCTGAAGTTGAGTATTCTCCACCCATTAGGACTACCTCTCTTTTTGCTCAAAGTCAAGATACACTCTCTCCTGAATTGAAAGAACAGGCAGAGATGTCTACTCACGATTTCCCTTTGCAGTTCGTATCTTTTGCCTCCGATGGCCCCACCCTCACTACTACGAATTTTGTTAGGGATGCCCCGATTGGTAGCGAGTCTTGGAATTTCTCACTTTGGGCAAGTGGAAGCGGACAAGTAAATATTGACCTCTTTCTGTTCATTGATGGAACTGAATTAGACCAAATCAATAGTGGTGGGATTTCACTTTCTGAAGAGAAGCAGCGTATTGATTTCTCGGGAGGGAATTTACCAGATAATATTTCAATTGACCAAACTCTTTCAATTCGCTGGACAGTTAACAGTGAAGAAATAAATCCCTTTGATACTAACTCTTGCACCATCCACTGGGGCTCATCAGAGACACCCACCAATCTAACAATCTCTGCTGGTATGTACCAAGTTGACGACCCTTACCTCGAGAGTGAGGGGACAATGTTCAGAGGTGAGCATGAGAACTATTCGCGCTCTGATGTGATTTGGGCCGCTCAAGTTAGGTGGGCTCTAAGTGACAAATTGTTTGAGGAAGGGACACTGATTATTCACGCAACTGATGGTAATGATGAGCACCTCCTTGAACCAACAGAAGACGGCACTGATTCGGATGGTGGCGTCTATCGTTGGGAAATTGAAGTATGGAAAGATGGGACCATTCTAGAAGCCCACATAATGTGGAATGACTCTTCGGGTAATCAAGGAAATACCAATCAAGCCGTATTCGAAATGGATGACAGAGGGCCTAGCATTCTCTCTAGCGGATTCAAGGATGTCCTGTTTTATCTCACAATACCAGTACTTGTGGCTGTAGGATTCTGGCTCATGGGGCGCTATCGTTCCCTAAAAGAAAGTGCAAAAGAGTTGGGGCATGGTTCTAGAGAAGAGGGGGATCTAAAGCGATTATTTATTGCAGCAGCATTCCTAATAGGTGGAATTAACAACGCACTGATTCTGTATTCCTTCCATTCTCGTGAATTGGGCGCTTCTGAAGATGTGGTTATTCTCCATCTGTGTTTACTCGCTTTTGCCCTTGGTGCCTTTGGGCCTATTTGGGGCGCTATTGCAGACAAATGGGGCCACAGAAAACAATTGATGTTGTTTGCCATGATTGGTGCCAGTGTCATAATGGCCTCATTCCCATTCCTCCCACTTGAAGCGTACATCATTGCTTCAACAATACAAATTGCATTATTTGCTTCAGTCAGAATGGGGGTCGCTGTTGGTACAGAATGGTTCCCTGAACAGAAAGGTGAGTTCCTTGGAGTACTCTACGCATTCGCTTCATTCGCAGCAGCAATTGGTTCAATGGTATGCAGCAAATTGTATGTGATGCTATTGCCTTCAGGGTCAACCTATGCAATGCTTGGGCTTGTTGGATTTTCAATCCCAGCATTAGTTGTCGGTGCCTTAATGATAATGAAATTCGAAGGTGATGATTTTTCCTGGCCTATTTGGATGCTGAAGGGAGGTAATAAGCCAGAGCCTGTGAAATTAAGTTTCAAAGAGAAGTTAACAATGTTCCGTGGGATATTCAGATTTGAAAGTAAATGGGCTATGCTCTGTTTACTTGGAGTAATACTAGTAGCAATTCCACGCGGTGCAGTAGTATTGACTGCTCTGCGCTATCTAGAAGTCGTAGGATTTGATGTGGACTTCACGGGACTGTTAGAGGCATGGGCAGTAGTTGCCGTTCTAGTCCTATACGCAGTAATTGGCAAGGTATGTGATGAAAGAGGAGCGCAGACCGTTCTATTTTGGTCTGCAGCAGCATATGGGACACTTTGGTCCATATTCAGCATTGGGTTACCACCAATGATTGCGGTTCTAATCTTTGTAGTACCAATCTATCCAATGTTGCTAGTCTCAAACGATGCGCTAATGGCTAAATTCACCAATGAAGATGAAAGGAATCGTGGAATTGGCATGGCGAGTCTCGTAGCCTTCTTAGGGCAATCAATTGGAATTCTAGCAGGTTTCTTTGCCCTAGGATATTTCATTAGTTCAGGGAAAACTGATATCATCGCATACGAGACATTCTACAGAGCAAATATCCCTCTATGGATAATTGCAATTGCTTTCACCTATTGGTTGACAAAACAATTGTCACAAGATGAAAGTATCCTAGATGCTGAAATTAGCAAGTGATTAGACCTTTTCTGCAATGGCCAATGAAGTTAATTGACCATTGAGATTTGCTTTCCAGCAATGAAGATTGAAAATATTATTGACGCCATCAATACCAACATTGACCACATTACGCCCATACACCTCAAACGATTGAGGAGGAAGACCCATCCCAAGCCCTGCAGCCTTCTGTATTGCCTCCTTAGCAACCCACACATCTGTGGTTTGAGAAGAAGCGTTCTTCTCATCTTCATCATATAGAGATTCAAGTTCAGCTCTCTCCTTGCCAGAAGACATCATGCAGAGAATATTCCTAGGACGAGGCATCAATGGTTCCAAATCTAATCCAATATCAATATCCTTGGGACCTAGTAATACTGCAGCAATCCCACCGCTATGAGTGATTGTCATAGATGGGGCATTTTGACCTATGAGGCGAGGGCGACGGTAATCATCACGTTGAATTTTGAACAGTTTAGGATTGCGACCACTCTCCAATAATAGGTATTCAACTAACCAACGAGCGGCGGCATGCTCCTCAGCCCTTTTCGCCATGGCAAATTTAGATGCTTCAATTGAATCAACAAACCTCTGTGCAGATACATCGGGAACAGGATCCATAGGAGAAGTTGGACGCACTTCAATCCATGCGGCTATTGACTCTTGGTGAGCACCTTTTGGAAGGTCTAGAAAAGTAGGTTTTCCGACTGGTTCCCACATTGTAATTCCTCAATTGATAAATTAATTTTTCAATTGCGATTTAATGAGAAATAATCATCCGAATCTATCGGAGCCATTCCCTTCAATCGCAGCCCCTTCAGCGCCACCACTGGTTTGCTATCTTGATTGACAATCATGCAATCATGAATTGTCACGCCATCATCTTCTGCACCACGACGAACCGCCCTCATTCTCAATGAATCGCCAACCTCAGGAGTTCTAATCAACTCAAGCATCTCGATTCCAATTGGCAATGATTGAATTTTATCAATCTCCATTGCCACCATGCCCGCATTTTGGAAACAAGCCTCAATCAACATTGGTTGCGCTTCTAGAATTACTTCACCAACTGCAAACTGTTTGACATCTGGCAATTGATGGCGCGACAAAGCAATACCATCTGCCCCATCCATGCCATTGATGTGGCAACCACCTTGAATACCGCCATGAGATTGGAATTTAGGACCGTGGAAAAAGCGTTTGTATACAAACTCAGAACCGTATGATACGCCACCTTTTGAAGGCATGCCAATAGAAGGTAATTTGAGAAGACCTCGGTCCGCTTTCTTTTTCAAAAGCCTGACCAAAGCCTTGTGATGAATCCTTGGTTCGCCAAATATCTCCCCCTTTTTGTTAATCAAATCCGATTCAAGCCGACACTTCACCCATACATTGTTGTCGTTTTGATGTGAGAATTCAGCAACCACTCTAACCTTCATCTCATCTTTGAGTAATTTGATTGGCAAACCAAAGTTAACTCCTGCAAAACCGATTACTGAACATGGAGGCCAAAGTAATTGAGCAGCTTCTGAAAACATTTCCAATGCCATCACCCCAGGATGATATGGGACATTTTCAATCTCATGATCATCTAAGAATGGAAAACGAGTTGTATCCAATGTGCACTCATAAGAGAGTGTGTCAAATGATTCGTGGTTAGTTATCTTGTCAACAAATGGGAAGCGTGCTGCATCTGACAGCAAAGCAGCAACCTCTGGAGCAAGTCGTTGTGGTGGCTCCCTATCTGAACCATCATCATTGAGAATACCAAGACTGCCAGCAATTACGACTCGGCGCTTACCGCCTCGCATCACCTCTTCAACAAACATGTCAACACCTTGGTCAACAGATACGGTCTCAATCCCTGCATCAGAGAATACTTTCTCAATTGAACCGCGGGTAGCCATGCCGACATCTCTCCAACCGGTCCAAGCGATTGCTAAACCGTGCGGCTCATTATCGGTATGAGTAAGCCTTGACATTTCAGCATCAAGAATGCAATTGGCTGCAGCATAATCAGTCTGCCCGCCATTGCCAAATCTGCCAGCAATTGAAGTAAAAGCGCAACAATATCGCAATTCCTTACTATGGTCTTTGACCGCATTAATGAGAGCTTGCCAACCATCAACCTTTACCGCCATAACCTTTGAAAAAGTATCCCAATCTTTGTCTGAAATCAATTTTGAGTCTTCAATTCCTGCCCCATGAATGATTCCAGTAACTGGCGGGCGCTTCTTCTTCAACTTCTTCAAAACCTTACGAATATGTTTGCTATTAGTAACATCACAAACATGGTATGATGCACTGTTCCCAGACGCCGTAATAAGTGCAATAGTGCGGTGAATGTCTAATGAACGTACTATCTTGGACCATGCACCTTCCCAATCAACAATTGTCACCTTACCTGATTCTGATTGCATCTGTTCACGCAATTCCATCTTCATCTGGTTCAACTCTTCATCAGATACATCGATGTGCTTTGAGAGTGAAGCGTCTAATGTAGTCCTACCAAGAAGACTGAAGTGACAACCCACATTTTGGTTTGCCTCTGCTAAACCTACGACACAAGCAGCAGTAACACCAGAGCCGCCACCTGAAACAAGGAACACATCATCTGATTGTAATGACTCCACTCCATTCTCATGCGGTTCATCATAAATGCAAACGCTCCAACGCCTACCATCTGCATCAATTCCAAGTTCACGTGGGCCCATCTGTTCAATTTCACTGAGAATTGTGGCTGCTAAATCATCAGCATTCACAAGTAATTCTGGAGCAACATCTAATGCACGAGAACGAATGTTTGGTCTTTCTCTCCCGTATGATTTGACTATACCATGAGCGCCTGCACCAAGTGCATTGAATCTGTGGCCGCCATTTCCGTGTCGGCCATCTAATGCCGAAATTGAACAGACTATACCATCGCTTCTTTGTGCCAATTTTGCATCAATTTGCTGCAACACACCGAATAATCCGTGACAGACCATCTGTGTCTGCTGCCGACTAGTGACCTCCGCCCAAGCCATACCAGCAAGTGTACAAGGTGCTGTGTGAATTACACCTGCAACATCTAAGTCGGTAATTACTTCGCCAAACTGTAGAATATGATCTGGGTTCCCTGGGTCAAGACGAATAATGTCAACTTCACCATCTTTTTCAATTCGCACCTTTGACTTAATACTTGGATCTAGCATCAGCCTAACTGCTTCAATTCCATCTGATTCTAATCTTTGGCATATTGCATTACCCAAGCCCCATGAATCATCTGTAACGATAACATATGAGCCACCCATATCAAGTGGATGGGCTTGACCTAGTTCTGCCTCTTCAACTTCTACAACCCAACGGTGGACGCCACTTTCAATGGCGTCGGTAGAGGGCTTCTCAACTGGTTCTTCATCAGATTGAATTTCCACCACTTCCTCCGTTTCTATTTCATCAATTGTTTCAACGGTAGCAGAATCACCTCTCATTGAGATGATATAACCAATCATGTGGGCTAAGGTTGGATACTCTCGTAACTGGAATTCCTCATCTACTGGAAGTGAATAGCGCTCTCGGCAATCAGCCATAATCTCAGCCTGTTTGACTGTATCAATACCCAATTCACCTTCCAAGTCTTGATCTAATTCAAGAAAATCTTCGGGATAACCAGTGTGTTTTACCACAATTTCAAGGACTCCTGCTTCAACATCACTATCCACGGCTGCTGACTGAATGGGCGGCGATATGTCGTCAGATTGATTCTCATCTATTGACTCAATTTCCTCTTCACCTGATGTTTGTTCATCCTCAACAGGCTCTAAAGGCTGATGTTCGGAAGATTCTGAATCCCCATTCATACGAACGATGTAAGCAATCATATGGTTCAATGTCGGATGTTCTCGCAATTGGAACGTATCATCAACTGGCAATGAGTATGCAGTTCTTAAATCGGCCATTATTTCTGCCTGTTTGACTGTATCAATTCCTAACTCACCCTCTAAATCTTGGTCGAGTTCTATGAAATCAGCAGGATAACCTGTATGCTCCGCTACTGTTTCAATCACCTTCGCCTCAATATCGGGTGAAGTGCCACCAACTATTGTTGGAGCGGGTTTTGATACTGGTTCATCAGGCTCAGGAGTTGGCATCGGTGCTACAACTTCTACGGGCTTTTCTATATGGATTTCTACGGTTTGATTTTCTGGCGCTGCATCTTGGGCAGAAACAACCCATTCGTTTCCTTCCATACCACCTATCAATGAGTCATCAGGAGAAACATATGCAACCAATTTGCGTTTCAGCAAACGCAATTCAACATCATCTCCAGCCTCAATTGCAGCCCAACGAATGACCGCTTCACGGTCAACTCGGTTTAGTGTACGAGCAATTCGCTTGAACATTGTCAAGGCAATTTGGCTACCAAATCCAGCAGCATGTCTCAACATATATTCAACATCATATTCACCACCTTCAGATAATCTGAGATTGCCTAACGACTCATCTGGTTCTTTGAAATTAGCAATAGGTGGTAATCTCCCAGATGCAAGAGCATACAATCCAGTAGCATCTTCAATACCTACGCCCATTGGATGTCCAGTGAAACCTTTCGTATTGGTAATAATGACCTGCTCAGCAGATTCCTTGAATGCCCCGCGTAGTGATTCGATTTCTGCTGCTGCAGAACCACCACGCGGTGGAGTGAACGGCTCGTGTGACATGAAGGTCGTTTTTGGAGCAATTTGATGTCGGTCAATCCCCCAACGATTTTCCATATTTGTGACAAAATTATCAAATGTGGTCACGACATGTTCTACATCCAAACGTGTTGGATGGAATGCTGAGTTGCCAATATGTGCACCCAACAGTTCAGCATATGGTACAACACCTCTCTCATTTGCATGAGATGATTTCTCTATGACGAAAGCTGCACCACCCATTCCAAGTAACATTCCATTTCGGCGTGCATCAAATGGTAAAGCGACTTCTTCAACTACATTGCCCATTGAATGGGCGCCAGCAGCGGCAAAACCTGCGCCGATCCACTCCATCAAATCGTCGCCAGTTGAATCATCACCGCTAATCACAATAACTCGGTCACAGCGGCCGGTTGCCAGCCAATCTTCAGCAATTGCGAAGGCTGCAGGTGTTGATGCGCAAGCATTGTTAATCGCAGCATTTGGCCCACGCGCCCCAATCCATTGAGCGAATTGAGCATGCCCCATTGTCAAAACTTGAAGAAGGAAGCGTCTATCAAAAGTCCCATTCTCATCCGCTCCGTTATTCAAAGCGTGCCGCATAGCCATAGCAATTCCAGGGAATACCGAAGCAAACACTACACCGGTTCTTTCTCGAATTGAATTGGGTAGATTCCAACCTCTAATCAACCTCTTTCCAACACTACTCACCTGTTCAACAGGTAACAATGGAAGTGCTGCATCGGTTAATGCTTCCAAGCCAGCGGCGAATGACAGAGTGGTTGCAATATCCATCGCCGCCACAATTTTTTCATCTACACCATACTGTTCTGCCAAGTCAAAGTAACCACCCACGCCAGCAAGTTGAGGAATTGTTGCAAACGAATCACAAGCAACAAATTCAGCGCGGCCATCTTGATGCTTGACAATCCTTACCATATTTTTGTCCAATAATCGCTGCTTGACCTCATCAGGAAGTTCACTGATAAAATTCTCACCTGCAACAATTCGCTCAAGTGCATCGGGCGCGAAAACCTCACTCAAACCGGGTAATCCGAGGCTCACTCCTGTTACGACATATGGATTCGCTTTACGTTCAGCCATTGAGTCCAAAGAAACTACACTCTGACTAGCGCTACCACCGCCCTTGACTTTACGAGAAATTGTAAAACCGGTAGGCGGAGATAATACCCATTCATTAAGAGCCGTTAATGTGGTATGTTGACTAGCATCTGCTGGTCCCGAAACATTTGCTTCTGCTGCAATTTTCGTCAGTAAACTGGTCAAAGATGCACCGGCGATTCCAAATGTGCTCAAATCAAGTTCCCCCCTAACATGGCGAGTAGGATATCCAGAAAGCTCAGAAATACGATGTGCCAAATAACCCTCTTTGTCTACCAACTCCTCTACTACTGAGTCGGCAAATGGCGTGTTAGTTTGTGGCGCTGAATGACTAGTGACACCACTACTAGGAAGCGGGCGGGCTCGAACCCGCAAATCTTCCATCTCTGCAGAACTTGCTGCAGATGTAACTGAGGCTTTCGAACCTGTCTGCCAAACTTCCAACGGCCCTGCCCTAAAGCCACTAGATAGGCGGTCCGAGTTTAGCGCGTGCATAGATGGCACACGACCAGCCAATGCACAAACTGCTATCGAAGATAGGAAACTTGCAACCCCTCCAACCTTAGGGTGATTTGTGTTAGTCACTACTTTTTCACGGTCATGAAGAATCTGTTCAGCAAAAAGAGCTAATGCCCTCTTTGGACCTACTTCCATGAATAGTCTACCACCTTTACTATACATTTCTTGAACTTGTTCAGTCCATTCAACTGCTGACGACATTTGTGGTGCTAATTGCCTTAGAATTGCGTCATGAATTGTCTCTCCTTCTGCCAAATTATTGGGATAAAATTGCCCATCATAATTAGCAGTGATAGGAATTGTAGGAAGTGATAGTTCCAAGCCCTCAAGGAAACGGCGTAACGGTTCGTTTGCTGGAGCAATAATGCTTGAATGGAATGCGTGACTAGTTTGTAGAGTGACGCATGGGATGTTTAATTCATCAAATTTTGATATTGCTGACTGCATAGACGGAGTATCTCCAGCAATGACTGTCATTAACGGTGAATTCTTGTTAGCAGCAATCACATATCCATCAACTGAATTGATGACTTCTTCCACTTTTCCAAAAGGAGCAGTTACACTTGCCATTAATCCTTGATCTGGAACATCAACATTACCCATCTCTGTTCCGCGAGCAGCAGCAGCACGCAGAGCGTCGTGGAACTTTATGATTCCAGAGACCATTAGTGCTGCATATTCACCCAAACTATGACCTGCGACCATATCTGGATTGATGTCATGTTCTTGCAGAAGGCGGTAAATTGCTAAATCGGCTGTCAACATTGCTGGCTGAGTGAATTCTGTTTGCTTCAATTTCTCTTCAGCAATCTTCACTTCATCGGGTGATAAATTTTCACGCAATACAAACTCTGACAGTTTCTCTCCATCAAGAATTTCAATCATTGTTTTGTCAGCCTCATCCCACGTTTCACCAATTACATTGAATCGTTTTGACAAATCTAGAGTCATACCAACATATTGACTACCCTGCCCAGGAAACATCTGAACTAATTTTGCAGACGACGGCAGAGGTGGTTCATCGGTAATGAAAACCATCTGCTTGGCCAAGAAATCCCACTTGTCACGGTCATCCAAATTGTCCGATAATAGTTGCATTCTCTTCTCTAATTGAGCCCAACTAGTTGCAACAACTGCACAGCGGGCACCCTTTGCTAAGAATTCAGCAGATATTTCAGGCAATACTGCCGATAGACGACGACCTTCTGCAGTATTATCAAAATTCAAATCAGAGGAAAACAATATTGCTTTTGTCTTTTCAATTTCAACTGCGAGTGATTCAAAGTCACTCGCATTAAGCAATAATACCCCTCCTTCTATCGCTTTCAACTCTTCATGAGTCATTGATGGATTTGCACTATTATCAAGCACACTATCCGCCAAGAGAGGTTGATTTTGAATCGGTTTATCCCAATCCTCTAGCAAGGACAAGTGGTGCTCTGGGTCGTACTGCTCAAGGGCGCAATGGAAATTTGTCCCACCAAAACCAAACGAAGATATTCCTGCACGGCGAGGTGTATTTGATGTTGAAAGAGGCCATTCAGTGGCCACTGTTGGAACAAAAAATGGGATTTCATTCCAATTCACAGCAGTATTTGGTTGTTCAAATCCTGCAGACGGCGGGATTGTTCTGTGATGCAACGCCAAACTTGCCTTGAGCAAGCCAGCCATCCCAGCCGCTGCTTTGAGATGGCCAATCTGACTTTTTACCGAACCAACTGCAACGGCATCTCCACCATCCAAATTAGAGAATACTTCTGCTAACGTTGAGAGTTCTGTTGCATCACCAACTTTGGTACTTGTTCCGTGTGCCTCAATTAACTCAACTGTAGATGCTGAATATCCTGCCTGCTCGTATGCTCGATTCAACGCTTGTTTTTGCCCGCGGGTTGATGGAGCGGTAATTCCTTTTCCTCGACCATCGCTTGATGCACCGATACCACGAATAACGCTGTAGATTGTGTCACCATCTGCAATTGCGTCTTCCAAGCGCTTGAGAACAACACAACCAGCACCTTCACCCATTACAAATCCATTTGCTCTAGCATCAAAAGGACGAGAATGGATTGGAGATAAAGCACCAATCGCACTAAACTTCGCATAAGTTGCGGGATCCATGGTGCGATCACTTGCACCACAAATCATTACATCAGTTTGACCAGAATGTAGCATTTGACAAGCCGACACTAAAGCAGCAAAAGTGGATGCACAAGCAGCATCAGCACTGAAATTAGGGCCTTGTAAATCAAGAAGATTTGCTACTCTACCGGCAACAACATTGGCCAACTCACCAGCCATTGTATCCTCGTCAACACGAGGCGTACCCTCAACAAGTGCTTCTTTGAATTTCTCACTACCCTCAGAAGGCATTCCAGCCTCCATTGCTTTACGAGTTATCTCATCAGCATGAACACGGAAACCAGACAACAACCGATTTTCGCCGCCCAAAGCGTTTGCAAAGATGACACCACACATCTCACTATCGAGTTCAAGACGATTCTTCTCACCTAGATACCCTGCATCTTCTAATGCTGCTGCTGCAACTTTAACAGCCCAAAGTTGTGTGTCATCAATTTGAGTTAGTGTACCCGGTGGTTGTTTCCATCTCCGCCAATCAAACTCGAAATCCTCAATAAAACCACCGATTTTAGAATAGGTTTTCCCTTCAGGAGCACTACCAGGTTCACCTTCAATCCAAAAATCCCTAGGGTCCCACCTTGTCGGAGAGACTTCCTTAATTGATACATGCGCGTTCAATACATTACGCCAAAACGTGTCAATATCGGGAGCGCCTGGGAGAAGAGCAGATTGGCCAACAATCGCAATAGGAGGGAATGAGTGCGATGTCGGTTTCCGCTTTTGACCTGACATTTTTTCACCTCAATCAGAAATGCTATCTGGGACCATGATGCTAGAATAACCAGCATCAACATGAATTATTTGTCCCGTTACACCAGAAGACATCGGAGATGCTAACCAAGTTGCACAACCGGCAACATCTTTCTGAGTTACATTTCTTCGTAGTGGTGCATTTCTCTCAACATGGTATAAAATATCATCAAAACCAGGAATTCCTCCTGCTGCTAGTGTTTTGATAGGCCCTGATGAAATCGCATTAATTCGGTGACCATCTGGTCCAACATTGTTGGCAAGTTCCCTTGTCCACGCTTCAAGGGCCGCTTTAGCAATACTCATGATACCATAATTTGGAACCCATCTTGTAGATGCGGCGTATGTCAAAGTGATGGTTGATGAATTAGATGCCAGGTGTGGTAATGCATGACGCATCACCCTTTGAAGCGAATGGGCACTGATTGTCATCGCTGTATTCATTGGTTCATTGTCTACGAAAAGTGTTGGACGGTCAAAACATTCTTTGGGAGCAAATCCGATTGCATGAATGATGATGTCAGCTTTCGCACCAGGGTTTGCAGCCTGCCATTCGGTGAAAAATTCAGCAGTCAATTCATTTGTCGCAACATCAATTGGATAGAATGCTTCTATTGCGTCCAACTTATCTTTGAGTTGGAATACTCTACTCATGAATCTCTTTTGAAACCCAAGAATTAGTTTGCATCCAGCCGCTGCTAATTGCTCGCAAATAGCCCACGCAATACTTTCTTCACTTGCGACACCAAAGACTAGTGCAGTTTTCCCCTCTAGTTCCAACATTAAACCACCTGTTCCTACTAACATCGGTCGGCCGGCGACGACGGCTTCAAGACCTTTGCCTATTGTGTGAACCGATAGCATCATTCGGTTAGACATCTAAGTATTGCTGAATCATGCCCCAAAAGGAGGGGTTTTGAATATAATAGTAATTTTCCGACCGTAGGTCGGAGAAAATAATGAGCTGATGAGTAGATATTACTCATATTCCCCGTATAACGCCTCAGGTAAGTCAATGTGAACTGCACAAAGAGCTGTTTCAGCATCAATTCCTTTTCCTATCAAAGAAGTTGCTAACGCTTGCGTTCTACGAGGGACTGTCTTTGGCCCTAGAACTGCCCCTGGCCTACGTGGATCATCCATGTAATCAGTCTCCATCAAAAAGCCACCTTCATTTTTCCATATTGAATCCGAGATATCTTTGATTGATTCACGGCCAACAACAACTGATGATGTCAAGCCGTGGGTGAACTGCTTGCTGACATTTCCCTCGGCATGATGGTGAATAGCACCAAAACGGGGGAAGCGGACGCGGTCACAAATTTTGGCAATTTCACGATTTGTTGCTTCACCGTTTCCATCCAAATGAAGTTGGGCTGGAACGTTTGCTTGTTTACACAACCCCAACACCTCAAGCAATACCTCATCAGCACGAGCCATTATCTCTTCACCTGCATCCCAATGTGGTCGCCCGACTTCACCTACACCTACTGCTAGATTTTCTTCACAAAATTCAATTGCGAGTTCGACTGCATCTAAGTGTAATTCATTCGCCACTTCATAACCAAGTGACGCACTTTGATGAACCCAAGACGCAGGGTGGGGTCCAAGTACAACTCTTACCCTCAAATCTAATTCTGCCCTGACCTGTTCAGCCATAGCAACAGTCTCTTCGTAAGCCGTTTTCCAGCCATCTATATCAATTGGTATATTAGTAAAATCTGGTTTGTGAACTAGCACTAAATCAGTACCACCAGCGCGCTGAAAATCAATTGCAGCATCAAGATATCTTGCTGCCCTATCAAGGTGGAAATGGTTGTCAAGAATAGGGCCCGTCCATTGCCCATTTACAAGAGTCATTATGACCCCTCACTCAACATCTTCACTAACATCAAGAGGCTCGTCCACAATCTCTGGTTCTGCCTCAACAGACTCGGCTGGAGAGTTTACTAGAACCTTGACAAATAGTCGCTTCGAATCAAAACGTGACCCCCAATGTGAGGTCGCCATCTTTACGAGATTTTTGTGTCGTGCTCCAAGTGCAATTCCCCTTCCATTTGAAAAGAACAGCAAATCCATATTATGCAAGTCATCGCTAATACGAACACATTCTAAGCGGGAATCTACTTCAAAATTAGGATAATATTCGGGGACTTGGTCAATACGTAATGGTTGCCCATAATCAAAAGAAACCACCAGTGGCCCTTTCTCAGTGGTTAATCCTTCATCAGGACGGCCCAATCTCAAGAGCATCTCTCTAGCAGCAGCCCAAGCAACTTCTGAATGGTTTGTTCCGTGTACCACTAACCTGCCTTCTTCATCAACAAGTAAAGTCGCACGTGGATTCTTGAGAGCGAGAATTACATACTTCCCACTCTTTTTCCCTCCCAAAGTTGTGATGACCTCTTCGGCCTCAAACGGTTGTGGCGCAGTAAAACGAATTAATTGATTCTCAACTCGTACTATTGCTGCTGTTTTTCTAGCCATCTTAACCCCTCCTAGGCAACCGGTCCAACCTCTTCCACCTCTTTGTTAGTCTTGAGGCTTGCGAGTATGTCTTTCATCCAATCTTGGAAGATTGGGACAATTAATACCGCGTCATCTTTGGATTCTACAAGATGGGCCAACGCACCGCGAAGTCTACTGGTCAGTCTTGTATTTCTCTGCTCTCTTAATTCATCTGTAGAGAATGATTCTGTTACTCGCCACCAAGTTGCTGCTAATCCAGCAGCTAATGCTAATGCATCACCACTTTCATTGATGGATGGTTCAGTAACTTCTGGCTGGGTTTTTTTCCATGTTTTCGCAAACCTTCTGCGAGCAAACAATTGCATAAACATACGTGGAAGGCGGCTCGCTTCATCAGCACACGCTTCCATCCAAGCAAGCCACTCTTCATCATCGACACCTGGCTCAACAAAGTATGTTGGCAAAGAACCTTTTTTTGCCAAATTAACTAGACGACGTGGTTCTGGGTCAGGGAATTTTGCGGCATTAATTTCATCAATATATTGCATTCGAATCAACATTCGAGAAAGGTCGCCACCACCATGAATAGCCAACATCGTAGCCGAGCCTTTTCCTTGAGCCTCCATTTTTTCTTCATCGGCCCAACCATCTCGCTCTTCTTCATGAAGTAATAGTGCAACGCCATCCCAATCATCACGCGGACGCAATGAACGTGGCATGACGGTTGTTGGAATATACGGGAAAAAGCGTATCGTACCCCCCTTGGGGTCATTCCAATCCACAGATTTCCAAGGCCAGGACAAGTTAACACCTCAACCAATTATTGAGGAATCTCTTGATAAATCGTTAGTGATGTTTTTCTGGTGGCTTTCCAAAGTGCCACCACCGATTTCAAGCAGTTTGGCATCACGCCATAAACGCTCAACAACATATTCTCCAACATATCCATAGCCGCCCATTACTTGCATAGCTCGGTCAGCAATCTCTTTTGCAAGCGTTGTTGAAACTAACTTTATTCCATCTGAATCTAAGCGCTGGCCACTCTTTTCAAGATCCATTTGACGAGCAACATTGTAGAGATATGCTTCAATCGCTCGCCATTCAGCAAACGATTGCCCGATGTATCGCTGTATCTGGCCAAAATCACGAATTGGTCGGCCAAATGCCTCTCTCTCACTTGCGTATCGATTCATTTCGTATACACTACGACGAGCAATGCCGAGGCTCATGGCCCCTAATGTCAATCTTTCAAGTTCAAGATTCCTCATCATGTGAATCATGGATTCGCCAGGTTGACCAACCATATTTTCTGGTGAAACAATACAATCATCGTAAACCAATTCCGCTGTATTGGAGCCACGCATTCCAGTCTTATCCATTATTTTCTGGCCGACTGAAAACCCTGGTGTGTCAGCATAAACCAAGAAGGTTGACACTTCGGCACGACCTTTTGCATCAACGCCTGTTTTTGCATAAGTCCAAACAACATCACAAGGAGTCCCGTCATCATCAAGGCAACCGTTAGTAATCCACATTTTGCGGCCATTGAGAACCCAACAGCCATCATCGCGCAACTCAGCAGTTGCGCTCATTCCAAGCACATCAGTACCAATATCTGGCTCAGACATAGCCATTGCAGCAATCCACTCACCGCTGCAAACTTTGGGCAATACCGCAGCCTTCTGAGCATCAGAACCATTTCTAGCAAGATTGTTGACAAACAACATACTATGTGCAAGATAAGCAAGGGCAAAACCAGGGTCACTATAGGATAATTCCTCATGAATAATCACTGCTGCTAATGCATCCATTCCAGCCCCGCCATAGTCTTCCTGTGCGGTAATACCAAGCAAACCTAACTCGCCCATTTGACGTAAAAGAGGGAGGTTGAATTTCTCCTCCCTATCATACTCAAGAGCTTGAGGTTCAACTTCCTCAGCCACCCAACTACGGACCATTTCTCTAAGCATTGCGTGCTCTTCTGTAGGGTTAGCGATGTCTAATGACTTGTAATCCAACTTGCTCCCCCTCCTACGTCCCCACACTATTTACGCCAATTCATGAGTAGTATCACTTATTCTCTTTTACCCAATCTTGGAGTTGCTGGATTGACCAGCCTTGGTCAAAGTAATTCTGAATTGTTGCATCGTCCCAGAATGGGAAGAGCCTCTTGGCTCGGTCCATCTTTGACTCTGAGCCACCGGGTGGCCCTGCACTGTATCCTGGTGGACCTGAACTTCTTCCACCATAATCTCCTGAATCCGTTGACTCTGCTCTTGCCGGTCCTCTTGAAATTGGTTGGACTGCTTGTCCAGGCGGCAAATAATCCTCATCTTCAACAAAGAAATCATCGCCTTCATCACCCTCTCGCCCCATGAACATCAATAATCCAACGACCAAAGCGATTAGGACAAGAACACCTCCAAAAATACCGCCATAAAGTGCCCAATTCGCCCCACCGGTATCAGATGAACCGGCTGCTTTGATTGAGAACGAACTAGATTCACCAAGTTCATTTCCATCTTCATCATGGATTTTGAACTTGACCGCAGTAACTGGCTCGGGGAAAGCATCCACCTTCACAATACACATCTCATTTGTTCCAGCAGCCAATACCTTTCCACAACTGTGGTTGAAGTTACCAGATTGGCGTCCTTCAATAACAATGAAAATTTGCATGTTCAATTCACCTTCATGTGTGCCAGTGTTTGTCACATCAATGAGTAACTCAAATGATTGGCCCGCTTCAGGTTGACTTGGTGAAACTGTAACTCTCTCAATACTAAATTCTGCTTCTTGGTAGGTTAGAGAATATTCTCCACCTTCAACCGCAGAACCGAATTGACCCGCTAGAGTGATTCCGTTTCCTGCAGAATCGGTTCCACTAACCCAGAATCTCAAATCAACACCATCAAGGTCTGATGGTAAATCATGGTCAGGCCACAAATCAATACAATTGCCAGATGCTCTGTTTGGTGATGCGCTGACGTCAAGGCTGAGGTCGGCAGTCATCCAAGCATCTGGATATGTTGACTTATACTGGCTCCAGTTCAAATCGTGCTGATAGAACATCCAATTGATTTGCATTGAACCAAGTTCTAATTTCTGGCGCTCCTCAATTGCGAAATCCATGCTTACACAATGGATTGTTGACGACGGCAAAATCGAAGTATATTCTTCGCCGCCTGAACCACCTGTTAGTGTCCATGAGCCCCAAACAACGGTTGGAGCTTCATTGTCTACCTTGACATAGAATGTACGGTCATCAGCGATGCTGAAATCACTTGCACCTGCTGGCAATGTGTTATCGCAATCAGGATTAGAGACATCGTTTGAACTGCAAATTCTGAAAACATAACGGTATTCGTTTGTTGACAGTGCTGCGGGCATAACAATATCAAATGAACCATTCTCAAATGGATAATAAAATATGTCAGTTGCTGCTGCGACATAACCGCTTCCTGGCTTGTCTGATTCACCACCGGGATATACTGGGATTCGAGTTAATTCAAGAGTCATCGCTATTTCAGGCTGAACAAAAATTCCCGATTCAAGAGCAGACTTGAATAGATAATCACCCTGCAATTGTAGCAAATCACCAGGTCGAACAAAGCCACCGTCTAGACCGCCAACTGAAGTGGTAATGAAACCGGATGTGTCAGCAATTGAAAGAGATTGCAAATCAAACTTGAGACCAGATGAATATGCCCAACGTTGAATGTAACGGCTGCTTGATAGTTTGCTTTCCCCATTTTCTGGGTCCAAATCTTTCATGAATACTTCAGGAGTAATCACACCTTGCAAGTTAGTAACACCCCATTCAAGACGTATTGGGATATCTACCATGAACTCGGTTTCAAACGGATCAATCAATGCTGTGCCATCTAAGCGAACTGCTCTAGCACCTACACCATCTGATTCTGCATTCAATAATGTGGCAGATGTGCTTGAAGTCCATGCTGTTCCATTTCGTGGTGAGAAATAAACAACAAGGTCGTCGGTAATTGCTGGATTCAAATCCACCTTTACATACTCAACATCTCTCCAACCATTCTCATCTTTCCCATCAACCAAAAGGTGGTATACATTTCCAGCGTACATTGATTTGTTGAACTCTGTTAACGGATTTCCATCAGAATCGCTAACATGGAATGAATATATTCCAGGAGGTCGAGATTCCTTTCCAATATAGGTAATCAAATCAAGGATGAAACCACCTTCTCCGCCATCAACACTATTTCCAGAAATATCTGTACCTGAAACAAATAAACTTGTTCTTGGCGCTGGGTCCCCAGTAGGGATTGAAAGTCCTGTTTGGCGATCATCAATACAATCGTTTGTTGGCTGACACCCACTATTTGAAATTACATATGTGGTGTTACCATTCGCATCCGTAGAATCTTCAAGAAGTGGGACAGAATGGTATTCACTCAAGTCTGGTATTCTGTCTCCATTAGTATCATGTTGTGCCTCAACCCAATAATTCAAAACAAATTCTGGTGGCGTCTCTGGGATATCTCTAACAACAACACGGAATTTCTGATTTGCCTTTGGAGGGATCCATGTATCGTCCTGCAAGTCTCTCCAGTTTTGAATACCATCCCACACGCTGATGTTCACCAAATATGGTGAATATTGGTCTATGTAAACAGTCATTGGAACACCACACTCTGCATCTGGTGAAAGGGATGCAGGTGGACAGTTAGTATCGCCGCCCGTGTAATTTACCATTCGAATTCTGTAGGTATCATTACCTGCAGATAATTCCGGTATTGATGGTTGCCATGAGAAATTACCACCAAGAATACCTGGGATACTATCAATAATATCCCATTGAGAGAGATTTGAATCATTTTGAAGTTCAAAGATCAAAGAATAAGATGCTGGGTCTGGTGCAACTTCAAGGTCTTCAAAACGCACTTTACCTTCCAAATTCAAAATATTGTTGCTGTGAATATTCAAAAGGTCTGTCTGCTCCGCATTGGCTTGATTGTATACAATTAATTCTGAAATTGATGCATCATTTTCAACGGCATTTCCTTGTGCTGGATTGAAATATAAGGCCGCTGGCAAACCTTCTGAACCACCATCTGTAATGAGTGTAGCAAACATTCGAACTGACGCTGAATCTTCCCAAACTGAATTGACTCTAAATCTCCATAATATCTGTTTACCATCTGCAGTATCTGATGAACTTGATAGTGCCACCATTATTGAGACTCTTTCTGAACCACTTTCAATCCAAAATGAATCATTGTTAGAAGCCCAGCGGAATTCTGTGATACCACTTTCAGATTCAAATTGAAGGCTTGCCCCCGCAATTGTTGCACCTGTTGAGGCACCAACTGCATGAGTTGAAATTACCTCATAAACCTCTCCTGAAGCATAGAGTCCTTCTGAATCTCCTGTCATATTGAGAGTTGAATCATATCCATTAGCAGTATTAATCAAGAGGTTATCCAAAACAACACCGCCACCAGACGTTGACGTGAATTTCATTGGCACAACAACTTGTCCACCAATTGGTTGTCCAAGAGCAACGCCCTGATTCAATTCACGTGCGAAATTGTTGTCATCTGAAAGCACACGAGTCCATGAATAGAAAATATCCAAATCCCGAAGATTGATACTTGTTGCAGCCTGAGCTGTTGGGTTGCTGAGTTTGAATCGGAATTGTATCCATTCATTCCCATATTCATCAGCGTGACTCATTGGCACATTTGGGTCATCCAAAAGGGCTTGAACTTCGGAATAAAATTCTGAAAGTGCCCCAAATGCATCAGGAGTTTCTCTCCCTTGGTCATTAGTGTATCCCAACATCTGTGAAGAAGGGCCTGCCAGTAATTCTATTGAAGAATTACCAATATTCGCATTATCCCATGATAATTCTGCATGAGATACTTGTGCCCCTTTAGGAAGGAAGAATACGCCTCCTTCAGCAATACCAGCGATGTTCATTGCAAGAGTGATGTTGTCAGAACCGTAATTGATTCCATTAGCCATGTGAGTGCGGAACATTTGCTGTCGGCCAAGAGAACCATATGCACTCTCAGTCATTCCCCACTCAACATCTCCGTCACCAGCGATGTCTAGTCTCACATCACTCATCGTATGAGCAAAGCGAAGTTCAATCCACATTGAATATACTGTACATTGGGCTGAATATTGGGCTCCAAATCCGATTCCTGTTGATGGAGAAGAAAATGTAATCCATTGATTATTCACTGGACTAAACTGGCCTGACTGATTACTATTCATCATCATAACCAGATTTCTATTTGAACCACCACATGAATCTGAAATCATTGGTTTAGCAGCCATTATCGGCATACTAAACCTATTCTTCTCTATCAACGGCGTCCAAGAAGTATCATTCATTTTTGGCATGTAAATAATCATTCCACCTTGCACAGGATCACTATCCCATTGCCCATTATTCAATGTACCACCTGCAAAAAAGATTGAATCTGATGAATTCAAACCTGAACCAACTTTAGTGCCGATTGTAAAGCCGTGCATTTCTGGAGAGCTCATTCTGCTAGCACCAGAATTGTAATTGAAACGTAAATCAATCAAGCCATACTGGTCTGCATCAATATCCCATAATTCAATGAGTTCACCCTCAAGACTTGCCATAGTTCTCCCATAACGGTCAACTACCAACTGTCCATTTGAAGAATCAAGTACATCAACTGTAAATGAACCAGGACCAGCTGTTGCTACCTCTACATCAAGAATACCATAACCATCTGGGAAACCTGGGTTTGGAGGTTGTCTAGGAGAGAATGATTTCAACACCACGTTTCCTGATTGTGGAAGTGCATCACCAATACGAAGAGCGTCAATATACCAACCCGGCATGGTATTGTTTACTGGAACCCCTTGCATTGGATTTTTCTCCAACACGAACTTCAATTTGACATATTTTCCTTCGTGCGCAGTAAGGTCTAATCCGATGGTAGCCCACCCGTTTGCGTTATTTGCCCAAGTACTCTTACCAGCAAGAACCCACTCATTTGCAGGGACTGTTATTGGCCCTTTTCCGTTACAAGAAGTTTGTACTTTATTTGTAGTAACGCCAGTAACATCAGCCACTTGAAAGAGACCTTGTGTACCTTGTTGCAAACCTTGAGTCGTTCCAAGATCTAGAGGCATGAATCCCCACTGAGACCACCCATTTCCATCAGATGAGTTCTGAACTGCAACATATGCGCAGTCTTCATAGAAGAAATTGTTGCCAGTTGCTTGACGATAGTAGGTGCTGTGATAGGATTTGAACGTAGCAGTTCCTTTTGTAGGAAATACCCAAATTGGTTTTGTATCAACTGTATATTCAAAATCGGTTTGAATAGTATCATCGGTGTAATCGGGGTCATCAAAATTTGTACCCCAACAGTAACTTCCAGATGAACAACCGGATGGTGGAATATTTGACATTCCTGGTGACTTTCTTTCCCAATTGAAAGTATCAATAGGAGCTCCTGGTGCCATACCTTGCCCACCGATTTCAAAATCAGCATTGAAACCTTTACTGGTCAAACTTAATGATTCAGATGTTGATGTGAATGAACAATCTAGTGGTGATGCAACATGACAGTTTGCATCGCTGTATGTTGTTAATCCACTATTGTAGCGAGCATCCCAAATTCCTCCGCCGCCTTGAGGCATTATTGACTGGTCATATTTTGTGTAGCCATCGTACATCGCAAATCCAGTCGATACATTGACAGTTGCTGATGTAATAGTCTCCCCTTCAAGAAGAGAAATTCCTCCTGTCAACCCATCTTGATAATCGCCAGGTACTCTCAATTCAACCTCAACACTTGTCCCTCCATCTGAGAAGGTTGTTATCGATGCTGCAGTCGCTGTTGAAGATAGAATCATCAACCCGAGAATTAGGTAACTGATTGCTTTCTTTTTCTTGTCATTCATGTTCATCACTCAAGAACCGCTATGCGGTTCATGAAACCGAGCGGCGATTTGCATTTAACCCCAATGGGCGTATGTATCTATTTGATAGGTCACAAAAGAGGCTCAAATCGCCGTTGTGAATAACAGTTTTCAGCCAATGATTTCAACCCACCAAGAGCCTGTTCACTTGTTTCTAAACGGGACAGGTTTGCAACGGTTGTAGGGTGCTTTGGTCCCAAAGCATCACACATCTCTGGACCCTCACTAAAAGAATAGGTCCCTATCACTCTCGCCTCATCAATAATTTCCTGTTTATCCATCCCAAGAAGTGGCCTCAATATCGGGCGACTTGAGGCTTCTTCTACTGCTCCAAGATTGCCTAATGTTTGACTTGATACTTGACCTAAATTTTCACCAGTGAGTAGATGTGACGCACCAACTTCATCAGCAACTATGGAACCTAAGATATTGAAAAGTCTCTTCATGTGAACAAAGTAATCTCGGTGAGATTCTGGTTCAGTAAACATCGCCAAAGTTTCACCGACGGGAATGACGATTAAATCACCTATTATTTCACCACTATTTTTGGAGTTTGATTGGGCAAGTTTTGATAATGTTGCCAATGTTTTTTCTTCCGCTTCACGCCCAGTAATTGGTTCTTGACTACAATGCATTGGATAGATATCCCACCCAGAATTAAGCATTCTTGAAACCGCCACAGGAGAGTCTATTCCGCCAGAAACGAGAGCGACCGCTACTCGCCTATCGCCACTTCCCATGGCCTTCGGACAGTGGTCTAGTGAATGATAACTTCTGTCATAACCCCCAATCTAGATGTTTCTTTGAACAAGCCTTGATGAGGGAGGAGCCACCGGTTGGTATTGATTACAATGACTTCCGAGCCGTTCACACTTGAGCCTGTAACTTTGATTCAAGAGGTATTTCCAGGAGATACGAATGCCTACAACACACTATTTGGCGGGCGTCTTCTCTCAATAATGGATACTGCCGCAGGCATTGTTTGTAGCAAATTTGCTCACCGTGAATTTGTCACCGTCAGCATTGATTCATTAAAATTTAAGCGCCCTGCTTACCAAGGGGATTTGATTGAAGTCACAGCAAAAGTGGTCTTTACTTCAAAACATACAGCCGGCTGCCATGTCCTTGCTCGCCGCCTAGACAGAAGTGTTTGGGAAAGTGAAGACATTTGTATCGGGTTTTTCTTCATGGTTGCAATAGACAATCAAATGAGACCAATTCCAATTCCACAATTCACTCCAATAACTGATGAAGACAAAGAATTGTGGAAGGCTGCTGAAGCGGCACGCGACGCGATGAAAGCAACTGATTGAGCCGGCGGGTTCAATTCAGATGCGCCATCCGGCGACACTATGACGGTGCTGAATGTCGCCTTCGTCGGCTCTCAAGAATTAGCCAAGAGCCTTGCTAAACTCAACGATACAAGAGACATTGAAAGTTATGTTTACAAAATTGTTGAAGGTGGCGAAGTGAAGATATTGTCACTACTTAGGCCACTACGCCACCCAGAAAAAATACGCCCCCTTCTTAGTGTGCTAAATGTTGCACGCGCTGGTGTTGTTGAAATCTCAAAAATTGATGCCATACTAGGGGAAATTCTCGTCGCTTTCGGATGCTCTGGAATACAACATGGCCATGCTATCATAAAACCAGAAGATGGTGGTTGGGTTGACCCTGAACAAGTCAAGATTATCATGGAACAAGCTGGACTCTCAACATGGACACTTCACGAAACACCCCCTGATGAGCACGAACTCCGAACACTACTTTTTGCTACACTTGATGGATTAACTGACCAATCTGAAGAACCACTAGTAATTCCAGTTGATCAACATTTCAATGTAAAGGGAGTTGGCTTAGTCGCTATTGGCTATGTACAATCAGGGACCGTCAACAAGCACGACAAATTGCTAGCACTCCCTACAGCAGAAGGTGGAATTGCCCGCTCCCTACAAGTAATGGATGATGATGTTGATGCTGCGCTTGCTGGCGACAGAGTTGGAGTTGCAATGCGAGATTTGAGAGAAGTTGCCTTGGAAAGAGGTAGTATTCTAGTCAAACCAGATAGCACAGGCGGGCATGAATCAAGCATGGAGCGCCACAATAAGAGCCGGCTTGAACTTGTTAGAGCACCATTTCAACAAAAAGCAGTTGCAGCAGGAGATGTTGTTCACGCTGCTGTGGACCTACAATTTATTGTCGGCCGAGTTGAGAGCATCACAGGCGATGAACTAACTGTAGCTTGGGACCAACCTCTTTTTCTTCGACAAACTTCAACACCGAGAATTCTCATCAACCAACTTGATGCCAAAATGAGACTTCTTGGCTACGCCACTAAAGTCGCATCTATCAAATGATATTGTTGTTTCAAAATAGGGTAAAATAAGATTGACTTTTTTACCGAATATTTTCAACAGCCCTACAGACCGGCCTGAAGGACCTATTCGCTGGCGTAATATGTATAAGCAGACCGCTACCCTGCTAGTCATGGGATGCACACTGGGGCTAGGCCCTAAACGATGGACTAAGTAGACGGGGGCAGATAATTGGATAATGAAAAATTCGCACCGCTGAAGATGGCTGGAGTCGAAGGCAATATCACCGCTATTTTGACCGATGACAACCTCCTTTTGGAACGTTCAGATAGCAAAGGAATGAGGATTGAATTAGAATCAATCACTCGACTTCGTCACCATCACGTCGCCTTCACACCTCCACTTCTCACGTTCTTTGGTGTACTCTCCATACTTGCTAGTCTGAGAGTATTTACGGGCGATATTCAAATTTACTCTTTTATCTTAGGAGTTAGTTCACTTCTTGCTTGGCTTCTAGGACGAAGACCTGCACTATGTATTGATACCAAACAAGGTGACAGGCACTTGCTACACGGGCGTGACCATTTATTGCAAAGAATTTACATCATCTTAGATCGTATGTCCGATGGGTGTACATTAGAAGATGCTGTAATTGGGTTAGATGAAATTATTCAACCAGAATTATCTCTGGTAGGAGATATAGATGAAGTTCGTTCAGAAGCAGGATTTGTCGCTGCCGCTAACGCCCGAACAAATATTGAGGGGGCAAAGGAACAATCTCTTGAACAAGCACTTGCAGAACTACAGCAAAGTCGTTCTTCGATTTCAATCCCAGTTGAGACCACTGAATATGAAATTCCCAAAACGCCTCAACCAACAATGGATTCAGCATACGAACGTGTTTGGGGAAGAGAGACACCTCAATGGTATTCAGAAAGAGATAGGAAACCCGAGCAAAATACTGTATTTGACCGCTCTACTCGCGCTCTTGCTGAACAAAAAGAAGCGCATGCACCTACTGCAACTAATTATGAAGCACCCTTCCAATTACCTAATTTCAATGTACCAGATAGTGCAACTAACACAACCCCGAATTCTCCGCCACCAGTAAATAGAGCACAAGCAGCAGCTCAACAGGCAAGTGAAGCGAACTTCGATATGGGCGGAATGTTTGGCATGTTTGATGAATTGGATAGTTTCAGTGAGAGTGTGAACACACCACACTCTCCAAATTCTCTGCCAGAGCCAACTACTACTCTACCGGCTCTATCACAACAAAGTTGGCAACTTCCATCTGAAACACCAACTACCTCATACGCGATGTTGACTGCTGCTGCTGGACCTAATCTCCCAGAACCAACCAGAGTTGCGCTTCGCCCAGATTTGCCCACTAGCCCTGGGCTAGTTGCATCTGCAGCAATTAATGCACCTGAAGAGAAGGTTCAACCGCTACCTGAACAATTAAGAAAATCATTTGAAAAGGTATCAAAGCCTAATCCACTATCAAATTACCCTGCGCTAAATAGAATGCAGAAACACTATGCGCGTGAATCACGTATACGTGTCAATAAATCATACAGAAGACGAAGAAGTGCACTCAAGACAATTGGTCAATGGGTTAAACCGGGACTCAAAAGAATTGAACAAAGTGGAAAAGAGATTTCCAAGAAAATCACAGGTGCTGGAGATGGTTATGCCTCAGTCTATGGTGATGAAGATGGAAATACTGGTGATGCCTATCAAGAAGCAAACATGCACACAACACAGATTCTGCGCCTTCGTGCGGACCAAGATTCACAATCCGATGTACAAGCACGCCTTCGTCTACTAACAATGAATGGCGGCGGTGCAATCGCTGATGATTTAGCAAACCGTACACTACGTGGGATTTCAAGCAGCAGTAAGAGTGAAGGGTTCACTCTCAAAGGTGATGAAACAAAGAAGTTGACAGCGCCAAAAAATTTCTCTGGCATGGTATCAAGCAATGAGCCAGCACCACGATTTGCAGGAATGCAAAGACTTGGATAAACACTCTCAAAGAATGTTGGGATGCTCATCGAGATACTGAATAGTAATTTGACGAGATTGGAAATCGGGCTCATCCAAGATTGCCTTGTGGAGCGGGATTACCGTGTCAACTCCCACAAGTACTGTTTCGCCTAAAGCAGTCTTCATGCCCGCAATCGCATCTTCTCGATTTGGGGCCCAGACAATCATTTTGGCAAGTAATGAATCAAAACAACCTGGCATTTCATATCCAATATGAGCATGAGTATCTACCCTTACCCCAAAGCCAGCAGGGAAATGACAATCCCATAACCGACCTGGTGAAGGGATGAATTTTACTGGGTCTTCTGCATTAATACGGCATTGAATTGCATGGCCTGAAATTTCTATTTCCTCTTGCGTTAACGACAAAGATTCTCCCGCAGCAATGCGTATACCAAGGCTCACTAAATCGTGACCAGTAATCATCTCGGTCACTGTATGTTCAACTTGTACCCTTGGATTCACTTCCAAGAAATAGAAGTCACCATGTTTGTCCCGTAGAAACTCAAAGGTTGCCAACCCTTTGTATCCGACTGCTTGAGCACCTGCACAAACACGAGCACCAATCTCGGCACGTACTTCTGCATCTAACCATGGGCCTTCTTCGAGTAGTTTCTGGTGGCGTCTCTGAATTGAACAAAAACGCTCTCCGAAATGTATCGCTCTATGGCCATCTCCAAGGACTTGAAATTCAATATGTTGAGCACCTTCAATAAATTTCTCAACAAACACTCTGTCATCGCCAAATGCTGACTTCGCCCTAGATTGACAGAGATTGAGAGCCGATTCAAATTCGCTTTCTTCGTGAACAATCTGCATCCCAATTCCACCCCCTCCTGCTGCCGCTTTGATGATGACGGGGTAGCCAATATCTGTTGCGAGTGCTGCAGCTTCTCTAGCATTGTTGATTGGCTCGTTACTGCCTTTGGCAACAGGAAGACCTGCAGCTTCCATCGCTTTACGAGCCTCTATTTTGTCACCCAGTAATGATATCACATCAGATGAAGGGCCTATGAACACAATGCCTTCCTCCTCACAGCGACGAACGAATGATGCATTTTCTGCAAGGAAGCCATAGCCCGGATGAATCGCTTCGGCACCTATCTCTTTTGCAATTTCAATCACCCTCTCATAATCAAGGTAAGACTCTAGAGGATTAGAAGAATAATTTGCTACTGCTAAATCAGAAAATCTGACTGGCAAGGATAAGCGATCTTCGCGGCCATGAATGATTGCAACTTCACAACCTAATGTACGCAATGCTCTAGATATTCTAAGAGCGATTTCGCCGCGGTTGGCTATGAGCACCCGCTTGAACATGACCTGCCCACACGGAGCCGGTTCAATAGAATGGCGATTCTAAGAGACCAAATCAATAGACATCTCGAAGATAGCGCTTTTCTTCCTTCATCATACGCTTTTCAACGAATTCTTTAGCATCTTCAGCCGACATATTGCCAAATTCTTGGCAGATGTTAATGAGAGTGTTGTGAACATCTTTTGCCATTCGGTTCTTGTCACCACAGACATAAAAGTAAGCGCCACCATCAATCCATGACCAAATCTCTTCTCCGTTTTGAGCCATCAAATTCTGAACATAGGTCTTTGGAATATTCTCCATACGTGACCACGCAAGGTCGAGACGAGTCAAGTGACCACTATCCACCCAATCATTCAGTTCCTCTTCATAGAGATACTCATGAGTAGAGGTTCGGTCACCAAAGAAGAACCAATTTCGGCCCTTTGATTTATCCATTTCACGTTGTTCAAGGAAAGCACGGAATGGTGCAATACCAGTCCCAGGTCCAACCATTATGATATCAGTATCCCCATCTTTTGGAAGCACGAAACTTCGAGTGGGTGACATAAACATTGGAATTGACTTTTCATTGAGTGCTGCTAAATCAGCCATGTAAATTGTACAAAGGCCACCTCGGTCTCTGCCATGGTGATTGTATCTAACAATACCAACTGTCAATTCAACTTCACCAGGGTGTGCGTCAGGTGATGAAGCAATCGAGTATAGACGAGGCTTTAGTCGGTCAAGATTTGAAACAAACTCTTGTGGTGTAAATGAAAGGTTTGGCATATCTGAGAGCAAGTCAATGTAATCTCGACTCCATAGATAGTCCTCCATGGCATCTGCATCATTAACCAAAGATTCCCACAATAATAGTGTGGGGTCAGTTGCAGCACCAACAGGTGTGAATCCTTCAGGATAATCTTCTTCATCTCCAGACCAATCCCAATCAAAAGCGGATTCACCACTATTTACTTGAGTTCGTGAACGCCCAACTAATCGTGCTGAAATTTTTGGGCTTGAACTAGAAAATTTCATCTCTAGCCCTTGAATGAATTTCTTACAAAGGCGATGAATTTCGTAATGGTTAGTCAATGCATCTTCTACAGTTGCTTCTCCAAGATGGCTTACAATCATCTCACTACCATTGAAATTAAGCAAACCCATCAAATCCGAAACTAATTCATTTGGATTCTGTGGGATAATCCCTAGGGCGTCTCCTACCTTGTATTCAAGTCCCGATTTACCTAAATCAAATGATATGTGACGGGTCTCTTTTGTAGAGTCAGGATGAGTGATTACTCGCTTCTCAATCATCTCGCCATAATAGGGATTTTTACTATTGTATTCAACCATTTTACCAACTTCCGCTGACAAGCCGCCTACGGCGGTTAACCCTCCCGTCTCGCCTACCGTTTATCAAGCGAATGGAGCGGCGTGCTACTAATTCTATTCGCAACATGTGGCGCGTAACTAAAGCAGTAAGCCACCCTCCGACAATCGGTGACAACATGGTGGAGGTGAGGTTTCTTGGCAGCGGAAATGCATTCTGTCCCGAGGGAAGACTGCATTCATTAGTTCTGATTGATGGACAAATTTTGATTGATGCCCCGCCAACAATTCTCTATCAATTACAACGAGCGGGACTCAGCCCATCTGACATCAACACATTGCTAATTACTCATTGGCATGGAGACCATATCTTTGGTTTCCCATTTTTTATTCTAGAAAGAAAGTATATTTCAGACCGTGAAGGAAAAAATATTGTCAACGTTCATCTTCACAAAGGAGGTAATGAGAGATTTTGCAACATCTCAGAATTAGCATTCCCAGAAACACTTGCTGACGTATTACAAAATAATGTTCGATTCCACAATTCCCCAACTGGGCTTGTTGAAGGTGTCCAAGAATGGCAATACGAAAGGTTTGAGGTAAACCATGTACCAGTTACAGACCCGCACGGTTACCAATTAACCCACACCTCAGGTTTCACAATAATTCACTGTGGTGATTCTGGGCCATGTGAAGAGATTGAAAAAAGATCTAGTGAAGTTGATGTAGTGATAATTGAAGTTGGAATTCCAGATGGTGTCCCAACTGAAATGCATTTCAAGCCGTCAAGTTTGAGAGAGTTAGCTGAAAAGAATCCACAAACAATTTTCCTAGCCACCCATCTTTTTACATCTAATAATGAAATAATATCTGAATTACCTAGCAATGTAATTCAAGTTAGTGATGGTGACCGATTTTCATGGGAAGATGGGCAATTATTGCAAATTTCCAATTGAAAAGAATTTAACTAAGTGTTAGAATAATATATTAATTTTATAACATCGAATGCTTATATTATCATAAAGAAATATATTATCAATTCCAACAATAATTCACTTATTGAGAAGCAATAATATTCCAAAAAATATTACGCGAAAATGTTACAAAAAATCAATCAAAAAAAACACTCTCAAAATCACATATAAAGATGCCCCCTGATGACAGATGTTTAGCAAGGCACAGCAAAAGTAGCATGGCGGGAGAATGGTGAAAACATTACACCACGTGGGCAAAAACGTTATTTTTTGTCTATTTCCAATTGAGAGTTAATATAGTAAAATTAATTCTACTAGGTTGAATAATATATGTTGTCAAGATAATTCAGCAAGTAGGCTTATTAGACCGACACGCCTCCTCATGAACCTTGGTAGCGGCGACAAGCGGTGAGCACAAATAGAAGCAAGACCAGTCGTATTAAAAAGAAGGAGGAATGTTATAAAATGAGCCGAAATATTTTCGACCATCTCCTCGGCAATGATAGCCTCTTTACAAACAAAGAAGTTCTCCATCACGGATTCATCCCTGGTAACTTACCACACCGTGAAAATGAAATCGAATCTCTTGTTCATAATTTAGTAGAGGCGCTTCAAGGTCAGATACCTTCCAACATGATTCTCTATGGTCAGCCTGGCCTTGGCAAGACCGCTGTTACACGGCATGTGTGCAAACAACTATTGCAAAGAGGAGCTACTCTTGGTAGAACTATCCATACTGTTGAAGTTAACTGCTGTTCCGTTGATACAAAGTATCGAGTTCTCGCCCAATTAGCAAACGAACTATCTGATGATAGTCGCAAACAAGTACCATTTACTGGTTGGCCAACTGACAAAGTTCTTGAAAGATTGAAAGAGAACATGGAATCTCTTGGTGGTGTGCATATTTTTGTGTTGGACGAAATTGATCATCTTGTCAAGAGACACGGTGATGATATCCTCTACCCACTAACTAGTCTGAATTATGAATTGAGGAATTCTCGTTGTTGCGTCATAGGCATTACGAATGATTTGAACTTTACAGAAATGCTTGACGCTCGAATCGCCTCAAGATTAGGTTCTGAAGATGTGGCATTTTCTCCATATAATTCAAAGCAAATTGAAGATATTCTCATGCAGCGCGCTCGCGCAGGCGTACGCGAGGGAGTATTGGAAGAGGGGGTAATCAAACTCTGCTCTGCTTTGGCAGCCCAAGAACATGGAGATGCTCGCCGTGCTCTAGACTTGCTGAGAGTAGCTGTTCAAAAAGCAGATGTGGCTGGAGAAGAAATTGTCTCAACAGAACATGTCAGAATTGCTCAAAACCAATTACAGTTTGACCAAATGACTCCAGTTATTTCTGGGCTCCCCTTCCATCAAAAGTTGGTTCTGTACAGTATCCTACTCAATGAGAGTAATGGATTAACCAATATTTCCACAGGAGAAGTTTACTCTGTCTACCAACTAACTTGCCAAAATGCATCAACAACACCCTTAGTTTCCCGTTCAATTGGGAATGTCATAAATAATCTCGATAGCCTAGGATTAGTTACTTCAAAAACCACAAGTTTGGGGAGATATGGTAGAAGTAACCGCATCAACACTTGCATTCCTAAAAATATCAATGCGATTTCCATCATGGGCGAATCTGATGAAGCGATGAAACCGGTCATAAACGCAACATATCGGCTTCAATCAAGGCTCTGAATTGATGCGACCCACTATTTGTTTTACCTGCTAATATCCTAATTTCCTTTCAGAAAGTAGGGGCTGAGCCGAAAAATATGGCGCTATGCCGCTAAGAATTGTTAAGAGAGGGGCGCCGGTCGCCGCCTTAATGAGCGACGACAGTGTAGAGGGCGGCAATGAGATTGTCAGCATGATTGTTGGTTGGTTTAAAGCGCCGGGCAAGGCTTTCTCATCTCTTATCTTCGGACTAGGAGTTTGGGGATTAATCCTTGGAATTGTCAATGTGGTGTTCGGAGTAGTAGTCGCTGGACAACGCAAAGTAGTTTGGGCAGGATATCTTACAATGGGATATCTATGGGATGAGCCTTACGCTAATGATATGGTTTACCGACCATGGTCTGATACTGTATTCCTAGCAATGGCTGTTGCAGGTATCCTTTGGGGTGCATGGGGAATTCACCAGAAAGTAGAGGGTGGCTTCCAGACTTGGTTCAAGGGCATTATTTTCCACCCTATTTGGACTAGCCTTGTCTCTGGTCGTGAAGAAGGCGGTATTACCATGAGTGCGGCTGCATGGTGCCTTCTCATTGGTTTCGGATTCTACGCTTACTGGTCTCTTGTCTACTGGGCATGGACTGACATCGGTGTGTACGCAGTTACTGCACCGCTTCTTGCATTCGGATTTGGTTTGCGCTTCTTGGCTCTAGTAAATGAAACTGAAAATTCTACATCAGAATCATAAACAGTTACACCTGTTTTCTAAACAACGGTTTGTGCCCATTTTTTCCAAGTAATGCATCTATGCATCCCTCGAACGCACCCAACCATAACGCAGCACTCCATAGCAAGTAATTGCGAAACAATATCATGAATAGCATTATTGCCATCACTGGATACAAGATGTCTGAGAAGGTAGTAATGCTAGCAATCAATACGATGAAGGGTAATAAAAAAAAGACAATGATTTTTCCATCATTGGAAAAATCATGTTTTACACCGCGATAATATCTCATAATTCTTGTATGTGCTCGCGCATCTCTACGACGCTTTGAAAGAAAATGGAAAAGGGATTCTTCTGCAACATGATCAACTACCGCTTCGGGCTCATATCGAATTAATTCGCCAGATTGCAAAATTTTCATTGAAACTTCCATATCTTCAGCATGATACCATGAAGGGTCAAAACCACCTCGTGAAATTAGGCTCTCTCTCTTGAACATTGAACAAGGGCCATTTGCCAATGTGGTATTTTCTGAACGTGAAGAATACTTCCAAGCAATTGAACGTGCACGTAATTTACTAACTGAAGTTCTGCCTTGGTTAAAGATGACACGACCAGTCACCGCTTCCACTTCTTTGCTTGATGAGAATAATCGCTCTATCCAATCTACTCTTGGTCTACAATCAATATCGGTAATGGCAACCCAATCGCCATTAGCCTCATTGAGTGAATAATTTCTACCTGCTGAAAGGCCAAGTGGTTCTTGTGTCAATACACGAACGGGAATTCCATTGGATTTTTCTTGTTCCGCTTTTTCATCATTCCATTGCAACAATTTTTCACGGCTACCGTCGGTTGAGCCATCATCTACAGCAATGATTTCCAACGGACGATGTGTTTGAGCGCAAAGTGCGACCATGCAATCATCTATCCAATTCACGCCATCACGCACACAAACAGTGATGCTAATGAGTGGTTTATTCACCAATTACATCTCCTGTGTGAAGACATCAAGAAGGCGGCGGCAATTTTCCTTTGTCTCTTGACTAGTGATTCTTACAACTACCCCTTTTGTCGGTTGGCCATATAGTACCGCACACCCAAGTGGAGCGAGGAGATGAACAACGATGGGCGCTAAATCCTCCTCTCCCGACACAACCACAAGAGTTGGGCGACTATTCGAAAGTGCTACTTTAGTAGCCAATTTCAAATCAGCGGTAATTAGTCCGGGTGGGTTGATGCAAGTTGAAAGATGAGGGAATTTTGTGCGATCTAGTTTCTCAGCATCCGCCCATATCTCTCGTTTTGTCATTCCATCAACAAAAGCAATATCAGGAATTTCACCCATGTCAATCATTGTCTGCACTGTGACATCTCCCACTGCAATTATTTTTGGTGTATGTTGAGATATTGATTCTAATGCCTTTTTCATGGCGACTTCAGGTTTTGTTTCTGGGCCTTCATGTAAGGTACCAAAGGGTTTTTTCAACTCATCATCAAGAATCCCTGGCATCTTTTGATTGAGATACATTTCTGCGTCCCCTAGCCAAGGTTGGCCTTGGCGGTTAATTTCACCAGCTCTAATTCTATTTGATGAAATAATTTCACCATCAGCACAGACCGCATGATTTACCTCTATTATCTCAAGTAGTGGCAACGCTGCTGTCATTCGCAAATTGTTAATTGATTCACAAGCCGGTCTTGTTTCAGATGTACAACCTATTGAATCAGCCAACTCAGAGGTTGGTGCAGGACCTACAATATCCTCAAGATGATGAATTGTTATTCGAGTGTCCACTCCTATTTGTTCTGCCCACTTAATTATCTCATTTTGACGGGTTTCCCAATCAAGAATAAGTGGGTTCTTTGAATTAGCCATCACATCACTTGTAAGCCAAATTTGAACCTTGTCAGCCTGCTTCAAACAAGTTGATATCAAATTATGATGGCCAACATGAAAACGGTCGAAAGTGCCGCCGAGAAGACATAGCGAAAACGGCGGCATCAATACACCGTGAGAGTGGGACCTCAATCAAGCCTACGGAGAATCATAAGGAAAAAGTGTGCCCCGAGGAGTAACGAACCGCCTCATCGCTTTTGGCTCGGAAGTTCTGACCCACCTCGGGGCGTCTGTCGGACAAGTGGGTGGTTCCATGAATCATTCCGCGCACAGCGGTCAAATGGAGACCTTCTCGCCCTGCCGCCAAGTTGCACCGAGGTTCATTCCCAAAAGGGTCACCACGGCCTTCGATGGCGGCGATACCCCGTACTTGGTACCACAGTTCATTCCTCGCCGGCGAAGGCCAAGGTCCGTGTGGTGTTGCAGCCGGGGCAAATTATTGGGATAAACCGCCCTTTTTGAATGCTATGATTGATGGAATAATGTCATAATCGCTTCTGAGTGAACTCTTGAAGTGAAGGATGGAAGCCGCTTTTCCCTGCTGCCAACAACAATGCAACTTCTGGGTCTCCAGCAATAATTTCAGTTGCTGAAAATTTTGGCCATCTATCACTTGGTTGAAGCAACCAACCAATAAGAGGATGTGATAATCCAACCATAGGAGGTTTGTGGCTCGCTACAGATTTCATTGCATTGAGAATATCATGTAATCCATTTGCACCATCTAAATCTGATTCAATATCCACCCCATGCAATAATCGTTCCAACCGAGAAATAAGTTCTGAAGAACATCCCGGATGAGGGATAATTCCAACACCAGGTACTGTATGTGATTCTCCAACCTCTCTAAAAAGAGCCGCTGCCCAAGAAATTTTTTCCCTCAACAATAATTCTCTACCTTCACTTGACTCAGTCAACAAATTGAATAATTGTGGAGAAAATGGTGCCCACCACTCAATAGGAAGTGAGAGAATTGATGCAACGCCCTCAATATTTGCTTTGCGGCCATCTCTAACCATCCCCAAAAGTGTAAGCCAACCGGACATTGAATTAGAAGGATTGATTGTCCTTTCTAATCTCTCAACCCATTCATTCCCTAACTCTCCTTGTGCTGTTAACCAGTTTAATCCGGTCAAGGCGGGCACCATATTCTTTGCAGGATGGTTTGCTAAACAGGACGGGGCCCAACTTGATAATTCCTTTACCAATTCTTTTGGCAACCACGCAACTTGCGAAAGCAGAGTTGATGCAAGCCAAGTTGCTGCCGCATCATCAAGGGAATGTGAATCAACTAACGTCCTCAATCGCAATGCCAAATCATTTTCATGACGAATTTTCTCAACTAGAAATGATTGTGCGGCATCTTGCCATTCAATTGGAGCCGCTCCTGCAACTGTTGCTAAATTTTCAAAGGGGATTGACTCAGGTAGCAATAATTCAATCCAATCGGCACCAAGATTCGGCCCTTGCCTCCTCCATAAAGACCAACGGTTTTCAACGGGAGAAGCAATCCATGCCGCCAATGGGTCGACCGATTCAATACGGTCAGCCCAATCCACATCACCAACGGGGTACCTCAAAACTGCAGCAAATATTCTCATTTCTGACGACGACGATGCTGTCGCATCGGGAGGGGCTGAATCACCTGCCGCTTCACGAGCAGTAGAAGCAGATTCTGCCAACTCCATGGCATTGTTAGGTGAGACCCAAAATGGGGGCGGGGATGTGAAACTTGGTGGGCGGCGAGATGTCACTTGACATGGTAATTCAACATCCCCTGCTAAACGCAGACGATACCAAGACAGGGGCCTAATCGGATCAGGACGTAGTGTAGGATATGCGAGTGGTGTTTCTGGTTCAGATGAAAGAATTGCAAGACGGGTCCTTGAATCTGAAAAAACCGAATGTAACAATTTTGAATCGTCATGCCCTATTGGATATTGTAATACTACGGGTGTTGTTTCTTGACGTGCGAGTGACCAATCAATAAGTGATAGCCAAGCAGTATTTGACAAACCATGAACATCTAACAGAATGTTGCCGACTTCACTAGAATCCGACCATTGGTGGTTAGACCAATCTGCCTGAAATCGCCTCCAGGTTGATTCTTCAACCCTAATTATACCACTTCTTTTCCTGCGCCCTTTTCTAATCGCTTGAGTTAATCCTTGAAGTCGATGTTTTCTTTCGGTCTGTGATAACCTTGGATGAGCGCGCGCCACCCACGATTCAAGAATTGATAGAGGGAGGGCATCGCCTTGACGGCCAAGTAGTGAGGCTTCGGCGATGACAAGAGCGCCTTCTGAAGCAGCAGCGAGAAGTGTGGTTGTAGAAAGGCGGTCAGGCAATATTGCACAAATAGGGCATTGAGACTGCAGAGGTGGTGCCGACTCGTGCGCTATCCCAAGACTCCAAGATTCAGAACCCCCCATTGGCATCGGCAAATCAGGCCAAGAATCAACCTCTGGTTCACAAAACCAACTTCCGATGGTAAGTCGCATGTTTTGTCTTGGGTCAAGCAATTTTGCACGAACTAATCCAATCATTGTAGTTGACTCAACCCAATCAGCTAATGATGAATTTGAATTGTCACTGTTTGGCAAGTTTACGGGGTTTAATGTTTCAAGTTCATACCATCTTACCTCAGCTTCTCGGGCAACTGACCAAATCCATTCCCCATTGCCCCCTTGAATTCCACTGGAGAATGATGAATCGTCCATTTGTGAAAAATCACTAGATTTGGGCAGAGGTATCAATGGACTTGAGATTGATTTGGTGTAAGCAAGTAGAAGTTGGGGGCCATCTTTAGCAAGTAATCTACCCACAGCCCCAGTTGGAATATCATCTATTCCAATTGCTTGTAATCTAGCAAGTTCATCATCAATCAATAATTGCCAACCTGTAGCCGTCAAATGCTGCTTTGCTCCTCTTTGCCCTGCGCTTGAATCAGAGTGAACAAGCCCCTCGTCCCTCATTCTCTTTAATTCGGCTGATGCATG
The DNA here is from genome assembly GCA_018650285.1 of Methanobacteriota archaeon. Classification (GTDB taxonomy): domain Archaea; phylum Thermoplasmatota; class Poseidoniia; order Poseidoniales; family Thalassarchaeaceae; genus MGIIb-Q1. The sequence continues at coordinate 44,401 of JABIGF010000028.1, read as the reverse complement.
GGGCAGTCGTAAACCAACTGCTTGGCTAGTACCACTTACAGTAGCAGGACCATCTGATAGGTGATCGATAATGCGACGACGATAACTACCACGAATGCGCTTTCTCGTAGTTGCTTTCACGCTCTTTGGCATCACATACACCTTGGCACCTGAATAAGCAGGTTGTAATTAACGGAGTAGTATATAGTACTTCAATTATTTCATTAGTTACATTTTGTTACATATTTCCATTGGAGAAAGTATGGTTTTACTAACTCACCACGAATAATATTCAGAAAGTAGTAACAAAAGGTGCAACATCTTGTAACAACTATGCGTCATCTGTGGCAACGGTTATATGAGTGACAGTATTCGCTCAGGTCAGACGGTATCAAGCAAACCTGCAGACGGCCGTTGAATGACAGAGGTGGAGAAAATGAAGACAGTACGTATTAGACAAAAGATCAAAGCATTCCTTTCAGAAAGGCCAAGAAATACAGCAGAAATACTTGAACATATTAACACCACTATGCGCCACGGCACAACAAGTCAGCAACTAGGCAATGTTCTATCAAAGGATAAGGACATAGTCAAGGTTGGATACATCAAGCGCAGTGGAATTCTATCTGGCGGATACGACATATGCGAATGGGCAGTCGTTGATTGGGTTAAGACCAAGCACCCAGAATGGAAGCCTGGAGACCCTTTCCTATTAGACCGTGACCGATTGAAATACTGATTTCATTCAGCAACCGCTCATGCGGAATAACATCACACTTCACTAGACTATGATGTCAACGAGCGTAGCAACAACGTTTTGTTGTTGAACAAGTTTCAACTTTCTAAAGTTTCAGACCAATTACCATACCGCGCTAGACTATTCATTTGAGCACGGTGCGAAAATGCTTTCTGGCTATCTTCAGGAGTACCAGTTGCCCACGCCTGAAGGGCGGCAGCTTGTAGAGCACGGCCATATGAGTAAGACAATTCCCAAGGTACTGAATCTATTGAGTTCATAATATTCAGATGAGCAGTTGCATCTTCATCAGATTGGCCTCCGGAAAGGAAAACAATCCCTGGCAGGTTTGACGGCACATTCTCACCAAGACACTTGAGGGTTAATTGTGCCACCTCTTCACGTGAAATTTGTTGAGTGCAAGCTTTGCCTGCGATAATCATGTTTGGTTTTAGCAATGCGCCAGGAATGTGAACGCCTTGAACTTCGCAAGCAGAAAACGTTGCACTAAGAATTTCCGCTGTTACTTCATAACATCGTGCAGCATCATGAGCACCATCCATCAAAACTTCAGGTTCAATGATTGGCACAAGACCTTGCTCTTGACAAATTGCAGCATAACGAGCCAATGCATGAGCATTAACTGAAATACACGCTTGAGATGGCATCCCATCGCCAATTGCAATTACCGCTCTCCACTTAGCAAAGCGGGCACCCATGGCAAAATATTCAGCACATCTTTCTTGCAGCCCATCAAGCCCTTCTGTCACTTTTTCATCAGAGAAGTTAGCTAGAGACTTAGCACCAGTATCTACTTTGATCCCTGGGAGAATATCATTTTCTGCAAGATAATCTGGTACCGCAGCACCATCATCCATCTTTTGCCGAATAGTTTCATCAAAAAGTATGACGCCACTAACAGCAGATTGACAATTAGGGGTAGAAAATAAGTTTGCACGATACGAACGGCGTGCTTCTTCTGAAGGTGAAACACCAACTCCTTTGAGTCGACTACTCATTGTCCCAGTGCTCTCATCAGCAGCAAGAATACCTCGCCCTGGGGCAACTAATTTGTTGGCGTTTTTCTCCAGTAATGCCTTGTCCATTATTACCACTTGTTGACCACGAGTAGGGTTGGTATTTTCAAGTCATCGCCTCCAACACTAGCACCCCATAATAGCATTTTCAAACATAATAATCATGCAATTATGTAAGCAATTATCACCCATTAATTTACATATATCTCCACACTCGTCTTGACGATAGGCATGGTGAGAATATGTCGCGTCTGTGGAAATGAAGGACACAATTCGCGCACGTGTGAAAAGGTCAATCAAGCAGCAGCAGCAGCCCGAATTGCTCGCAATTCCCGCAAAAAAAGGCCAAAACGTATATGTGGAGAATGTGGGAAAAAGGGGCACAACACTAGAACCTGCCCTCAACTATTTCCAGAAAGAGTTGAAGAAAAGAAAATTGCAAAAAGAAGAAACAAAAAAAGGATTTGTAGCGCCTGTGGCGGCATCGGCCATAATACGAGAACTTGCCCCAAAGTAAACCCTCAAGCAGCAGAAAAACGACTTGACCGAACTAGCAGCAAAAGACGAGGGAGAATCTGTAGTGAATGTGGCACAAAGGGACACAATACTCGGACTTGTCCAATACTACATCCAGAAAGAGTTTCAATACCTAAAAAACGTAAATCACGAAAACGCATTTGTGGAGAATGTGGTGCTAAAGGACACAATGTTCGTACCTGCCCTATTGTTCACCCCTTGAGAATAAAACCAAGTAAGCGACGTCGCAAGAAAAAACGCATTTGTGGAGAATGTGGTTCACTCGGACACAATACAAGAACTTGCCCAGTACTGTTCCCAGAACGTGCAGCAATAAAGAAACGGCGAATCAAACGTAGAATTTGTGGGAACTGTGGCGGAAAGGGCCACAATACTCGAACTTGCAATAATTGAAATTAACAGATCATTGCGGGTATTCAGTACTGATAAATTGGCGGATTCCAGTTGCAACATCTATGACTTCAGAATGAACAAATACGCTTTCACTAAGATATTCTACACCGGGGAGATAACCTGAGCAAACTCCACTCGCGACAAATATTGCATCTGAGCTAGCACAGAGGTCATCTCGAGCCCATAATTTATCAACGTCATCGCCAAGCATCTCACGCGCCCTACGTTCATGATTTTCATTTGTAGTGACAAGCCGGCCTTCGAAATGAGCCCCTAGTCCTCTCAAAGCAGTAGCCGTAATGACACCTTCAGGAGCCGCCCCGATACCCATTAACAAATCAACATCGCTGTTTGGATTTGCAGCATCAAGAGCCGCAGATACATCTCCATCACCAATTAATGGGACGGAGACATCCATATCTCTAAGTTGTTTGATTAATTCTAAATGGCGGTCACGGTCCATTACAACGATTTTAAGGTCGCTGATTTGCTTGTCTAACGCTGCTGCCGCTGCCTCAACATTGTAAGCAACATCTGCTTCAAGAGAAATTTCTCCAGCCACCTCTGCTGGACCTGCTAATTTATCCATATAACAATCAGGAGCGTGCAATAATGAACCACGCGGTGCGGCTGCTAATACAGCAATTGCATTTGGTAAATCTTTAGCAACATGGTTAGTACATTCTAACGGGTCCACAGCAATATCAACTTGTAATGCTCCAGCAACCCCTTGGAGTGAACCAAGCGGTTCGCCAATCCATAGCATTGGGGCATCATCTCTCTCACCTTCACCAATCGCAACGCGGCCATCAAATGGGACTGTGTCAAATACACTTCTCATCGCCTCAACTGCAGCACCATCAGCCAATTTGCCGTCACCACGGCCACGCCATTTAGCAGCAGCAATGGCTGCCAATTCAGTCGCTTTCACAAAGTGAGATGTCAAGTCACTAGTCTTGGCCATGCCCCCTCCGAGGAGGTCATGGTTCTCAATGTGGCGGTCACTAACCCTTTCTCTTTTCAAGCACTTCAATGGATTCAATTTTCGTATCAGGATACTGTCCACCCTCATCCTTTTCGAGTGATTTGACCATGTCCCAAGCACAAAGAAGTCCTGCTGATACACCTACAATTGCTTCCATTTCAACACCGGTTTTCCAATGTGCCGACACTGACAAGGTACAACGAAGTGAGTCACCTTCCCAATCCCAAGCCACATTACATCCTTCAATAGGAATTACATGACAATGAGGGATTATTCTTGGTGTATCTTTTACTGCTTGAATTGCAGCAACTGTTGACGCTTCAATGACATCCCCTTTTGCCACCAAACCATTTTGGATTGCGTCTTTAGATTGTGGTGAAAGAGACAACAAACCTGTTGCAACAGCAGTTCTCTCAACAATCGGCTTGTGCCCTACCGGAACTATTCCATCTATTCCATCATTCATCCTAATCCACCTTTCCAAACTGTTCCGTCTGCCCTGACTTCTTTTTTCCACAAGGGGGCTTGAGCCTTGAGTTCATCTATCAACCAACTACACGCTTCAAAACCTTCAGCTCGATGTGGGCTTGCAACATGAATTGCAACAATTGGTTCACTAGGACCTACGCTACCTGTACGATGCGCCATAGAAACAGAAGTGACGCCAAATTTGTCAATTGCCTCCTCCCCTAATCGGGCAAGAACGCCACCTAATTTTTCTTCCCATGCATCAAATTCTAGTTTCTCAACTAAGACGCCATCATCAATTCCGCGGGTGATGCCCAAAAATGAGACAATACTTCCACATCCTTCGAGAATTAATTTCTCGCGGACTGCTTCTGAATCCAACGATTCAGGGGCAGGAACGATGATTACGCGGCCATCAACTGTCATCTAAACGGATGTGGAATAGCGGCCACGCTTTAAACCGCCGATGGCGAATCCTTCATCATTGAATCGCTACTCGAGGTAAATAATGACGCCCGCTCTGAAGGATGATGAACCCATTCAAATCATGGGAGCGGGGCTCTCTGGATTGGCAGCCGCTATCATCTTGGGTAAAGCGGGGCGAGAGGTGCATGTTCATGATATCAGAGCCGATTCTGGTGCACGTTTTGATGGTGATTTTCAAGGCCTTGAGAATTGGACAAGTGATACTGATTTCCTTGACGAGTTGAGAGAATGGGGAATTAACCCAGATGAGTTCAAGACTACCGATTTTCATTCTGTTAATGTGATACATCCTGACGGCGTGATACTTGAAGCGTGGAGTCCTGATGTTGCTTTCAGAGTCATTGAAAGGGGAACTTCATCTCACACAATTGATCAAGGATTGAAAAGACAAGCAATTGATGCTGGAGCCCAAATCCACTACAAGTCTCGAGTCAAACCAGAAGATTGTCACATTATCGCCGCTGGCCCAAAGGAGACATCGGCTGTCGCTTTTGGTGAAATTTTTGAAACCGATTATCCCGACCACGTAGCCTTCCACCTTAATGACAAATTGGCACCTGGAGCATACGCATACCTAATTGTAATCGACGGCATTGGATTAATCTGTACCTGCTTGTGGAGAAAACAAAGTAAGAGTGAAAGATTCCTAAACGAAACAATTGCCTATTACGATGAACATTATCCCGAGTTGAAGCGCCGCCCAATCAAGAGAGTAGGTGGGAAAGGTGACTTTTCTCTACCTGAAAAATACACACACGAAGGACGCCATTATGTGGGTGAAGCAGGAGGCATGCAGGACTTCATGTGGGGCTTTGGCATGAGATATGCCATCACCAGTGGAGTATTTGCTGCCAAAGATATTCTTGGTGAACTTGAATATGATAAAGAGGTTAAACGCCAAATCCTTCCAACTATCAAAACAAGTATTGCTAATCGTTGGTTGATGAATAGGGTTGGCAACCGTGCTTTCAAGCGCATCGGTTTGAATTGGTTCAAAGACCAAAATAAAAGACAAGATGGATTGCCCTATATTGCAAAGATTTTCCGTCCAGATTTGAAAAGAAAAATAGTCTTCAATTTATTTGGCCGGTGGATGCTTGAGAAAAAACAGGCAGAAGATGGACGGACTTATCGCCGGTTACCATTCCGAGGTTCTTTGAAACGAGATGGCTGGGAACCAAGTGAAGCTGGAAAAGCGGTTGGGCAACAATGGCGTAATACACGCAAGAGTGGAGGCACTACTTCATTCTCAGAAGAAGAGTGATTACTCTAGAAAGTTGACTCTTTTAATCAACGGTATTCTCTTGTGATATCCTTGCCAGCGAATTGATCTTCTGACTCTCGATAAACAGTTCTTAGATTGTTTATCCAGTTCATTTCTTGAGTGACAATCCAAAATTCCTTGACACCAATATCATCAGCAGTATCCATCCAACCTAGAACTATCTCCATCGTCATCCTTGCTCCTTCTCGATGAGGGTATGCAAAGACGTCCATGCTCAAAGGAGTTGAAGCAACAATTTCATTGTCCCCAACTTCAGCCAATTGGTCAAACAATGTTTCATACGCTTTCTTGATGAGACTGCGTCTTGATTCATCTTGAGTGGGTCGGCGGCAATCTGGACCGACAACATGAATTAATTTCTTGGCTGGTAAATCAAAAGCATCTGTTACAACTGATGTCCCTACTGGGCACGGTTGCTTATTCTCTTTTCGTGCTTCAATAGCAATCTGATTACACGCCTCGCGTAGGTCTTCGCCGGCCTTTTTGTGAATTGCAGCATCAACCCCTTCACGACCTGCTAATCTGTTGTTAGCACAAGTTACCATGACATCGGCTTCAGTCTTGGTGATGTCGCCAATAATGACTTTTACCAAGCCATTCTTGCACTGGCGCGCCATAAATACATCTGCCATGTTTGGAGCAGGTGAGGCCGTCGGCAATATACCCCACGCATAAAGAACCAAAAATCAAAGATTGTTATTTCAAAAAGTACTGGCATGAATGCGATAATATATTGAACGAAACGAACTCATCGCCAAATGTGAAAGAGTTGCGCTTCAGCCTCGTCCTCGTTGCCCTTCTCATTTCTACACCCTGGGCTGGTTTACCTATCCAGCCAGAACAACTTGTTGCAAATCCATCACAATCATTCAGTAACGATGTCTGGAATGAAACTCCTTTCAGAAATGTCGCTGTGCCTGAAAGTTTCACTTTCCTCTCATACATTGACTATTCTGATGTCGGGATACTAATCAACAATGAAAGTGAAGCGAGCAAAACTATTGGTTATGCATTTGTTGCTGCACGTAATATTAGTGCTAACCGTATTTTCCTTTTTAACAACAGTAGCACACCCACTGCTGAAACCATCAATCCCGACCAATTTGACACCTATTTCGCAGAACCATTGCGGCAAATGATTGATGATAGAAACTTGACAACTGAACTAAATTATTTAGTTACAACAAAAGGAATCCCTCTGCGAATTAATGGCCCTGGCAACGGCAAAGCCGCCTTTGATTCTGAAATTGGTCTCATTAATGGTGTATTTAACTCCACTATCCACCAAAATTGGTGGGCTACCCACACCTATGGGCCTAGCGTAGATGAGGAAATGAAGAAATTTTCACGCCAAGAGGAGGGATTCTACCTCGTTACTAGATTGACTGGCTATACAGTAGACACAGCACTTGGACTAATCGAGAAAGCAAACAATTCGTTCGGCCAGAGAGGACAGGGTGTGTTGGACCTCGCTACAAACCGCAATGGCTCGGGATACAAATGGTGGAACGATTTACTCTATGCAACTAATACAACCATGAATGGTACTATGGGAATACCAGTTCACTTCAATCAGAATTCTACCTTTGTCACTAATCAGAGCAATGTGATGTTCTACGCCTCGTGGGGTTCCAACGATGGATCATGGAATGATAATTGGTTACCCAATTCTGGTTTTGATACTGCCGATAATGGGTGGGGAACTGGAGCCAAATACTGGGATTCTAATGACCCACCGCTTTCAAGCAGTGAAGATTTTGAATGGTCAAGGCAAACCGCAGTAAAGAAAAATGGCAATGGAGCTCTTGAAGGAATCCTTACTTCTGAACCATGCACTGTAACTGAAGCAAGTAGTACAAGTGGCCTGCTGGCTGAATATTTTGATAATAGCGGAGTAACGTATAACTCTAGTTTGATGCCCGATTTATCTAATAGAAATCCTGACTATTGGCGCTCTGAACCCGATATTAACCACGCAGTAACAGGGGGAACTTGGGCAGGACTTGACAGTAGTCAGTTCAGTGAATATTATTCTGCCCGCCACAGTGGTGCTATCACAATTCCAGATAGTGGAAACTGGACTTTCTATCTCAACAGTGATGATGGTTCAAAATTGTGGGTTGACAATACTGAGGTCATCAGCAATGTAGGGGTTCACGGAATGAGAGAAATCTCTGGGACAATATGGCTCTCCTCAGGAACTCACACACTTCGTACCGAGTTCTTTGAGCACGGGGGTCATGCTGGACTCATCCTTTCATGGCAAGGGCCAAATCAGAGCAAACAAGTAGTACCCACTTCTGCTTTTACTAGAGGGGTGGCCGATTCAGTTACTACTGATTTAGCACATCACTGGTCTTTTGATGATGGCTCTGGGACCGATATCAATGATTCAATAGGCAATGCAAACTTGACTCTCTATAACAGCAATAATGGCGCTGGCTGGCAACAGTGTCTGTTTGGAAATTGTTACCAATTTGATGGAGTGGATGACTATGCCAAAATCGATGTCAACGATTGGGCTGGGAACTTTTCAGTCTCATTGTGGACCAAAACGGGAAATGTGAGTCAAGATCGTTATTCTTCTGCCTTTGCAGTGAATGATGTCGCTGGCGACTCCGACTCTTTCCAGATAATGACTAGTGGCTCAAATTCTGGTGATTGGGAAGTCTATCACAACGTATCATATTCATTTGGTGCCATCGAAGCAGGGGTTTGGACACATTTAGCAGTCACCTACGAAAATAATACTTTGAAGCAATATCTCAATGGCGCATTAATACAAACAAACGTTGTACCAAATGGAAGTATTGATAGTATTGAATTATACAAAGTTGGTGTCAACAGAGGTGGCAACGCACATTATGAAGGATTGATTGATGACCTAAAAATTTGGAATCGAACATTGCAAGATTCGGAAGTGGCAGAAGTCAATGCTGCTGCTGCTATGATTTGCTCAGATTACAGCAATGCAGGAAGTGGTGAAACATCAGTAGAACAAGACTATGATTTCAGCGACGATTTGAAAGACCATGCTTGGATAATCTATGGCCACGGACTGAAAGATGGTTGGATTACTGGCAATTACCGAATCGAAGTTGACTCCTTTGATGATAATGGCACTTTGCTTGTAACCAATACAAGTTCAACGCAAAATTTAGCAACTTCGTGGAATTCAATTACAATGCGTTTCCGACCACCTGCAAATGCTGCTTCGTTCAAAATCAAGATGGCCTCATTACTAGACACGGGTAGTAGAAATGGTTCGGTCTATTTTGATACAATGAATTTACGAGCGATTCGCCCACACTTTGAATGGGTCGATGGTAGCATTGCTGAAACTGCAGTTAGTACCGGCGGGAGGACTTTTGCATGGGGTGCAACTTATGGACAAAGTTTGGTTGTTGACCTGCTTGAGGATGGAGTATCAGGAGTCAAAGGATATGTCTACGAGCCTTATCTCACAGCAGTTGGCTATCCCAATATAGTGCTCCCGTACTATGCCTATGGCTACAATTTTGCCGAGGTAAATTACGCGGCTAACCCAATGCTTTCATGGATGGGGACTGTGATTGGTGACCCAAAAATGGCACCTTATTCTGATATTCTCCACGATGTTGAGGTTGAAGCTGTTAGGGCTCATAGTAGGCTGTCTGTTGGAGTCAATGGTAGCATTGATGTAATCGTTCAAAATCTAGCACCTGGTGTTGTCAATGGTTCATTAGAAGTAAGAGACAGAAATGGAAATTCCATCTTAGGAAATGTTAGTTTACAGATGCCAGGAGGAGATGAAAATGGTTCAAGGCAAATCATTTCAATCAATATTACCCCAACAAGAATAGGTTACAATGAATATGTGATACGCTACATTGCAGGAGATTGGAATAATCCTGAAAGAGAAGTTGAAAACAATATTGCAATTCTTAATCTGCAAGTAAATGAAGCCCCCGAAATCAACAGCCTTGTCTGTTCATCATGGACTGTTAACCGAGGTGATACTGTTGGTTGTACAACAACCGTTTCTGATGATTTTGGCGTAACTGCAAGCCGCATTGGTTGGCGATTGAACGGTAGCGGAGAGAATTGGACTTTCATCAATTCAACAAGCACTAACTTTGTCACATGGTACGGTGGATTAACAATTCCAACTGATATTGAATTAGGAACGCTCGATTTGATTGCTGAAATTCACGACGAACAAATGCAGTATACACTATTGCAACTAGATGGTGTAATGACCATCACCAACGCACCTCACACATGGTTTGGAGTCCATGTAAAAGGTGTAGACACAAATGATTGGAATGGAGTAACCCCTCTTGCAACAACTGCCCCCAACGAAGTTCTTCGAGATAGTGATATTGAACTGAAAGCGTGCGTCATTGATGCTGACCACGACCCAGCAACCGAATGGCCGATGATAATTACCAATAACGGCAATGTATCTGAGGTCCAACCAACTGAAAGTCAATTTTCTGATGTCTTTTGCTACCAAGCAATTTGGCGAATGGATTGGGGGAGTTCAACTAGAAATACTACCGTTTACCTCTACGATGCATCTGGTAATCTCTTCACAACTCGATTAATTCCTGTCCATGATGAATCTTTTGATATTGATCTAATATTAACCGATTTCAACGAAAATGTGCATACTTTAGCACAAGGAACTGGCGAAAGAGTTGTCATCTCACTATCTGATTCTGATGATTTGCTATCAAACTATCACTATCAATTGAAATTTGAGTGGCCTGGCCACAATGAAGAGATGATTGAAGGCGATATTGAAGCGATGGGGTTGCCCCGTTCCAACACCTCAATCACTCTTTCACCTCCGGGGCCAGGATTAGAATTTGGAGAATTATTAGTAGAACTGGAAATTACCGATACATCAAGCAACGGCATCACACAACTCTTGCAAATGAACTGGACTATGCATCTTCAACCTCCGCTAGTCTATGACATTGGATTTTGTGAAGGTGATGGAAGTATCATCACACGAGGAGAAGAAATACGTGGCTGGGTGATGATAGACCCAAATCGTCTCATTGAAGGTGTAACATTCAATCTCGCTCAATCGGGTAATGTCAAGCCTATGCAATCCAGCCAGTGGGATTGGGATGATTGTCAATTCCCTGATTCAACAGACTATCACTGGGGATTTATTCTCAACACCGATAACAGTTTCACAGCAGATGATGCAACATTGCAAATTATTGCATCAGATATTGATGGACTTCGAGGATTAGGTGAATTCTCTCTTGAAATAAAATATGGATTGCCAATAGTCATTAATCAGTCAGGCGAAGTTATCGAAGGCGAATTGGGAGAACTGACTGCAGAAATTGCTGACCCTGACGGCCACCAAGGTACAGTATGTACATACCTTATTCTTGATAATAACGGGACTACGGTAATGGAATCAGAAGGTCCGTTGCCAGAAGACGGATTTTACACAGCACGCTGGAGTCCACCGATAATGGGTGCACCTTTTTCTTCCACGATAGGTTGTACTGACCTCCAAGGACACCAAGTTGCCGATACTCGCCATGGAATTATTCCACAAACCCCTGAGGACACCACAGACAATAGTAGTGGAATAAATCAAACATCAGAAGAACCAGAATCCAAAACCTCACTACTCATTGGAGCAGGAATAGGTGTTATCATTTTAGCAATCCTCGCAATCACAATTCTAGTCATTTGGATTAGATCCCCCAAAGATGAATTTGGTGATTTAGAAGAAATACATGAAAATGTTGGATGGGCTGCACCAAGCGACTCACGTGTAGAAGGTGAACAAAATGTGGCTTTGGCTGAAATGGCAATGGGAGCGATTGAAGAAGTTACATCTCTGTCCAACAATATTGAAGATGTTGAAGAAGAACTTCGTTCGGAATTCACTCCAGATGATATTGAAGAAGAGCCGTCAACGATTGATGTTGAACAAATTCTTCAATCTGAAATTGAAGCAGCAGATGATTCAATTATCATTGATGATGATTTGACTTTGGACTAGAATGTTGATTATTTGCTGTTTGACTCAGATGCTGAGCCAAAGAGTTGAATGCAAGACCTTGCTCGGAAATACATGGCAGTGGGATATGTGCTCATCAATGTAAAGCCAGGGTTTGAACTTGAAGTCCATAGCGCAGTAAATGAATTAACTATGGTGGAAGATGCAACCTTACTATTTGGTGACTATGATTTGTTAGTAAAAATGACCTCTGAATCAATGAGTCAAATCGCAGCAGCTGTTGTCGAAAATATTAGGTCAATAAACGGAGTTATTGACACAAAGACGCTTGCTGGAGCAGAACTTTGATTTCACTATGGATAATAATATCTTGATATTTTTTTCCATTCATTCTAATAAGATCTAATGATGTTATTTTCCTCTTTTCGGGGAAATGATAATTTGGTTTCCCGGATAAATTACAATGTTATTATTTAATCTCAGATTCTATTAATCAGTGGCGGCATGCCTAAACGATGCACTCCTAGCCTATTCATTAAACGGCTTATGGAATGTGCCACATAGGCCCTAATATGGCGCAGTGCCACATTTAGGCGGGTAAACGCTTAAATAACTAAGGTTTTGAGACGGATGGCAACGGAGGTTAACCGAAATGAGTAAAAAATACTTCGTCCTAATGGAGGGCGGTAACGATACGAGCCAAGTGTTCGCGAGCAAGCAACCTAGGGGTGCAGCCCTAAAGGCGGCTAGTCGCGGAGAGACAGACATCCACCTACGTGAGCGTGGAACATCACGCGTACACGTGTTTAATGGATGGAGAGAACAGGTCGCGAAGCCAGCAAATGGCCCAGCGTGGCTACCTGACAAGGTCTGGAAGGCCAATGTCAAGAAGCTTCGCGTAGACCATCTCGATTGAAGTCAAAACACTTGATGAAATACATGTAATACGAACAGCCCGTTTGAGGGGGTGAAAGCCTCCTCGAGCGGGCCATTTTTTTTGTAAAAAATACGATTACTTACGAAGGCCGACTTTCTTGGCAATCCAAGCAATAGGATCGTAATATTCTGTTACAATTCTCTCCTTAAGTGGGATGATTGCATTGTCTGTAATACTAATTCCAGCAGGGCATACTTCTGTACAGCAACGGGTGATATTACAATATCCAATGCCATAATCATCTTTGATTTTGGCCAATCTATCATCTGTGTCCATGGGATGCATCTCCAAGTTAGCCAAACGTACAAAGAATCGTGGGCCTGCAAATTCATCAAACAACTTGTGCTCTCTGATAACATGGCAGGTATCAATGCAAAGCATGCATTCTATACAAGCCCTAAATTCTTGGACACGGTCTGCTTCTATTTGTTGGAACTTCCAATCAAATTCATCCGGGCCTGCAAGAGGCGGGATTGTTTTATTCAACTCATATGCCCAAGATACATCAACTACCAAATCTTTGGTTAGAGGGAATGCTTGCATCGGTTTTATCAAAATTGGTTGTCCTTCAGGAGTCTCCTCTTCAATGTCTGACATTCTTGTCATGCACATTAAACGTGGCTTACCATTTACTTCTGCAGAACATGAACCACATTTACCAGCCTTGCAATTCCAACGGCACGAAAGGTCTGGTGCGTCTTGAGCCTGAATCTCATGTATTACGTCAAGGACAACCATGCCTTCATCCATCTCAATAGTGTAATCAACTAATTCACCAGAAGGGTCACCATCTTCATCAGGTTCACCTCGGAAGACTCTGAAAGTGACATCTTTGCCCATTTTATTCATCCTCCTCATGTAGATCAGATGCGTCAAGTAACTCTTTCAAATCATCACGCATAGCGGGATAGGTCCTATGTTCTAGAACCATTTCACCGCCCTCACCCATCACAATCACACTGTTTATTTTGCCCCAGTGTGCATGGTCTGGAACAGGGAAATCCTCACGCGTATGGCCGCCTCTGCTCTCTTCACGTGCGAGCGCCGCCATCGTACACATACGACTTATGTCAACCATGGCGTTGATTTCGAGTGCTTGATGCCATCCGGGGTTGTAGATTCTACTTCCTCCAGGCGACGTCGTTTTACCGCGCGCGGCAAATTCATCAAGGTCATCTAATGCTTCACTAAGCAAATCCTTAGTACGAATTATTCCGACTTTATTCTGCATCATTGTTCGTAATTCATTTACAACTGTTGCAGGGTTTTCTCCGCCATCTCTATCAAAGGGCGCTAATGTTTCAGCAACAATTTCATCAATTTCGGATTGTGGAATTTCTGTCCATCCTTCTATTTCAGAAGCCGCATTAGCAGAGTATTCGCCGGCTCTCTTGCCAAAGCAAATTAGGTCAGATAATGAGTTGCCACCAAGCCTATTTGCGCCATGTAATCCCGTTGCTGCTTCGCCAGCTGCATACAAACATTGTACAGTTGTTTCTTGGGTTTGTGGATCAACTTTCACGCCCCCCATCACATAATGTGCAGTTGGGCCAACTTCCATCTGTTGAGTCGTAATATCAACGCCAGCCAATTCCTTGAATTGATGATACATGCCTGGCAACTTCTTTCTAACTTGTTCTTCATCTCGCCATGAAATATCAAGATAAGCGCCACCATGTTCACTTGCTCGGCCGGCCTTAATTTCGGAATTTATCGCCTTAGCAACAACGTCGCGGGTAAGAAGTTCAGGGGGCCTACGATTAGTAGTCAACTTGCCGGCAATCACTTCTTGCACCCACTCTAGAGCTTCGTCTTCAGTATCAGCAAATTCCGGCTTGTACATCTCAGGGATGTAATTGAACATGAAACGATTCCCTTCAGAATTGCTTAACATTCCACCTTCGCCACGTACCCCTTCAGTAACTAAAATTCCCTTTACAGAAGGTGGCCAAATCATACCAGTTGGGTGAAACTGGACAAACTCCATGTCACCCATCTCAGCACCCGCCCAGTAGGCTAATGCGTGCCCTTCACCAGTATACTCCCATGAACCAGAACATACCTCCCAACAACGAGTGATTCCTCCGGTGGCAAGAACCATTGTTTTCGCCTTGAAAACGTGCAGAGTGCCGTCAGCCCGGTTATATGCAAAACAACCAGTTGCCTTACCATCATGGGTGAAAATCTTGCGCACGGTGTATTCCATGAATACCTCCATGCCACTGTGAATTCCTCGCTCTTGCAAAGTTCTAATCATCTCTAAACCAGTTGCATCACCGATGTGAGCAAGGCGTGGATATGTGTGTCCACCGAAATTTCTTTGATTGGTTAAACCAGCAGGTGTACGATCAAAGATTGCGCCCCACTGCTCAAGTTCTCTAATTCTATCAGGGGATTCCTTAGCATGAATTTCGGCCATTCGCCAATCATTGAGGTACTTGCCTCCCTTCATTGTGTCACGGAAATGAATTTGCCAATTGTCACGAGGATCTGCATTTCCTAAGGCGGCAGCAGCCCCGCCTTCTGCCATTACTGTGTGTGCTTTGCCAAGCATTGATTTGCAAATAATTGCTACCGATGCACCTTCACGAGTTGCTTCGATTGCGGCTCTCAAGCCCGCTCCACCTGCGCCAATAATGACAACATCATACTCGTGCGTAGTAACTTCAGACATCACAAACCACCCCACAACACAATGTCAGTCCACCAATCCATTGTACAGGCGTATATGTAAAAGTCAGCAAACATCACCCAAAATAATGAAAATAGCGCCCAATCTTTGTGATGGACATTTAAGAATGAACTCATACTCCACAATTTGTATTTGAAACGAGCAACCCACGAGGAGGTCCAATCATTTGTTCCACCTCCGACAAGATGACGGAAGGCGTGGCAACCTAGAGTGTAACCCGATAGAAGTATCACATTGAGTGCGAGCACTAAGGTACCTATTGAAAAGCCCCAAGAGCCCCCCTCAAAGTGGGTTGAAAGCAAAACATCGTACGATAGTATCGGTAGGTAAGCAAGAGCGGCATACATGAAATATCGATGCAAATTTTGGATGACAAGAAGTTTGGTTTCACCTTTGTAACTCTTCCAAGGGGCTAATGCCGGTTTGCTAACAGCACATGCTGTTGGTTGTTGCATATATACGCGATAGTATGCCTTACGGTAATAGTAACAGGTACCTCTAAAGCCAGCTGGGAAAATTAGAATGAACATTGCTGGAGACATCCACCAAAGAAATCCTGGAACTGGGCCACCTAGCCCTTCTCCACCAGGAATGATGAGGGGGCTAAACAGTGGACTAAGAACGTGACTTCCTTGATTTTCTATCGCCATAGTGCCTGCATGACCTCCCTGCCCTCCGGATAATCCGAAATCAGCAAAAATCCAAAAATCAGCCTCCATAAATCCACGCCAAGTAGAATATGCAATCATTATTCCAAGATAGATGGCCATTGCTGTAGGGCCTTTCCACCAAGCATCAATTCGGTCTGTTGCACCAAAGCCTTGACGCATTGGTAGTTTGACTGATTCGCCCATGAACTTCAAACCCTATTCAAATCGCGGCGTGAGTCTATATCCTATCAACTTCACTACTCAAACATCAGTGCGATATTACACGCCATGGTTTCAACCGTTAGCCTTGAAAGTGACCGCTTACACCAATTAATTAATGGGTTACGAACCATTGAGTATTTGCACCAAATGCGGATTTATGCCGGGCGCCTTCATTCCAGGGATGAAGTGCCCCGAATGCGGACATGTCATTCTTTGAACCGTTGTTGATACAATAAAATTCAAGCAAGGGATGAGTAGTCAACTTCGGCTTCCTCAATCTCAATCTCTTCAACATCCATCTGAGCAAGTTGTAACTTTCCACTCAACTCATCATTAACTGCGTGCCAATATGAGTACGCCTCAATTACCCAAATACCTGATTCACGGGTTCCGTTGCCTGAACCCTTAACGCCGCCAAATGGTAGGTGAGCTTCTGCCCCAGTTGTGGAATTATTGATGCCTGTCATTCCAGCCTTGATGCCTGTCTTGTAGCGGTATGCTTCCAATCGGTCATTTGTGTATATTGCACTTGAAAGACCGTATGGGCTAGCATTTGCAAGTGCCAATCCATGAACGAAATCATCAGCCTTGACAATAGTAACTACTGGTCCGAATATCTCCTCATGGAAGCATTCCATATCTTGAGTTACATCTACAAAAACATGTGGCCACATGTAGACGCCTTCGCTAGCATCTCCTTGGAATCCCGCTGGTTTGTTGTCGTTGGTTATTGTGCCCTTTCCATAGATTTGGGTAGCGCCACTTGCTTTGCACATCTCCACACCGACAAGGAAATCCTTGGCATACTTTTCAGAAAGCATCGGTCCGTAAAGCACACCATCATTGCGCATTGAATCGCCAATAACTGTCGCTTCTACTTTGGCCATGAACATCTCCATAAATTGTTCATATACATCTTTGTGAATAATGAGGTTACCTAAACTTGTACAACGCTGTCCAGCGGTTCCAAATGCCGCCCAGTATGCCCCTTCAACAGCATTTTCAAGATTTGCTGAAGGCATGACTACGAGTGGGTTTTTTCCACCGAGTTCAAGACTTGCTGAAACTAGATTTCGGCCGCAAACTTCGCCAATCATTTTTCCAACAGCAGTACTGCCAGTGAATGAGATCTTGTTGACTAATCCTTCATCAACTGCATCTACAAGATGCTGACCTGCACCGCTACCTTTGCCGTGTACGAGATTTATCACACCGTCAGGAAGGCCTGCCTCGTGCATTATTCTAGCTAATGCGAATGAAAGCAAAGGTGCATCTTGAGGCGATTTCCAGACACAGGTATTTCCGCACATGATTGCGGGTATCATCTTCCAAAATGGCACTGCAGCAGGAAAGTTGCAGGCATTGATGATGCCGCATACACCTAATGGTCGGCGATAGGTGAACAATTCCTTGTCCGGTAATTCAGAATTGACTGTCTGCCCATAGAGGCGACGACCTTCTGACTGGAAAAAGAGGCAGGTATCAATTGCTTCTTGCACTGAACCGGCTGATTCTTTCAGAGTCTTGCCGATTTCACGAGTTTCAAGTGCTGTTATTGCATCCTTATGCTCCATCAATAGACGCCCCATATTGCCAATAATTTGGCCACGGGTTGGTGCCGGTGTTGCAGCCCAACTTGAGAATGCTGTACGAGCAGCAGTAAGTGCAGCATGCACATCATCTTTGGTGGACAAGGGGAACTGCCCTAGTTTGTCTTCTAGCCATGCTGGATTTGAAGATTCAAAAGTTGCTCCATCACTTGATTCTGTCAACTCTCCGTTGATAATATTGTAGCCTTTTATTTTTGGTAGTCCATTCGGATTATTGCTCTCAAGATACTCGAGTCCGACTTCCAACACATGGGTCATGGCCTTCTCGGGTATGGCACCGTTCATCAATACTCCCCTGCACAATAAAAGGGGTAAAAAATAAGATTTCTGTCAATTTCACCATAAAACGGCATTAGAATAATTGCTATCAAGGTAGAAGAAAAAGAAAATGTCAAACTGCATGGTTTTTAGTGAGCCGGTGAATCCGAGTGTTTGTAGTCGGAGGGATGCGAGTGGCAGCAGATGACAAAAAAACACTAAATTTGAAGGTGGCTAAAGCGATACCAAGTGATGTTGGCCACGGAAGAGCAAGAGTTCCATTTGATAATGACTTGAACTTGAAGCCCGGAGATATTATTGAAATCAAAGGTGAAGATACTACGGCGGCAATCGTATGGCGATGCCGCCCAGAAGATGCGAATCTTGGTGTGATTCGTGTTGATGGAATTATTAGGAAAAATGCTGGAAGCCAACTTGGTTCTAATGTAACTATCAGAAAGGTGGAAGTAAAACCGTGTACACGTCTTACTCTATCACCTGTAATGGCATCAAAACAGAAAGTGCGCTTTGGACCAGGTATCGAAGGCTTTGCACGACGCGGATTAAACAAGCGGCCCGTCGTAGCGGGTGACCGCATTTTCATCCCAGGAATGACTTTGTTTGCAGAGGCTCTTCCGTTTGCAATCATGACTACAACTCCAAAAGGAATTGTTCAAGTTCTACCCGAAACTGAAATCGTCATCAAAGATGAAGCGGTTGATGAAGAAGAAAATAAGAGTGCTACTTCAATAAGTTACGAAGATATTGGCGGCCTAGGAAATCAATTGCAAAAGGTGCGTGAAATGATTGAGTTACCACTCAAGCACCCAATCCTGTTCCGTACACTAGGTATTGACCCGCCTAAGGGTGTCCTATTACATGGGCCACCGGGCACTGGAAAAACGATGATCGCAAAGGCTGTTGCCAATGAAACCAATGCCCACTTTTCATCAATAAATGGTCCAGAAATTATTAGTAAATATTACGGTGAATCAGAAAAGCAACTTCGTGAATTCTTTGAAGAGGCAGCAGCGCAAGCACCTGCAATTATTTTCATTGATGAGTTGGACAGCATCGCACCAAAGCGTGAAGATGTCACAGGCGAAGTTGAACGTCGAGTTGTCGCCCAACTTCTGACATTGATGGATGGTATGCAGGGTCGAGACAATGTTGTTGTCATAGGAGCAACCAACCGTCAAGATGCTGTTGATCAAGCACTTCGCCGACCAGGACGATTTGACCGTGAAATAGAGATTGGCGTACCTGATAAAGCAGGTCGACGTGAAATCGTTGATATCCATGTCAGAGGAATGCCAATCGCTGATGATTTTGATATTGAATGGGTGCTGTCAAACACCCATGGATTTGTCGGCGCAGATATCTCGGCACTTTCACGTGAAGCAGCAATGAAAGCTCTTCGTAGATACCTTCCTGAAATTGACTTAGAAGAAGAAGAAGTTCCTCCCGAAGTCCTAGAGAAAATGGAAGTTACAATGAGTGATTTCAGACTTGCAATGAAGGAAGTTGAGCCAAGTGCACTACGTGAAATCTATGTTGAAGTCCCTGACCTAAGTTGGGACCGAGTAGGCGGATTAGAAGAAGTCAAGGACAGATTGAAAGAAAGTATTGACTGGCCACTAACTAAGCCAGAATTATTCAAGCACTTCGGCATTGATGCACCTCGAGGAATTCTCCTATTCGGGGCACCAGGCACTGGTAAAACACTCCTCGCTAGAGCAATCGCCTCAGAAGCAGAAGCAAATTTCATCACTGTAAAGGGCCCAGAACTATTTTCAAAATGGGTTGGTGAATCAGAGAAAGCGATTCGTGAAATTTTCAAGAAAGCAGCCCAAGCCGCACCTAGCATTATCTTCCTTGATGAATTTGAGAGTATTGGTGCACACCGATCTGCAGGAAACAATGATGGTGGCGGCCAAGTTACTAACCGAATGGTTGACCAATTGCTAACTTGTATGGATGGAATTGAAAGTCTCAACGGTGTGGTTATTGTAGCGGCAACAAATCGCCCTGAAATGATTGACAAAGCATTACTACGCTCTGGAAGATTTGAGAGAGTGTTGCATATCCCTCCACCCGATGAAGGAAGCCGAAGACAAATTCTCAAAATCCACACACAAAATATGCCAATGGGCAAATTTGACGTGGAAGAATTCTCTAAGAAATTAGATGGCTATACCGGTGCAGATATTGAAGCCGTTTGCCGTGAGTCAGCACTCATTACCATGCGAGCAGGAAAGAAGACTGTCACCAAGAAATTCTTTGAATCTGCAATTGGCCGAGTTCGACCAACCGTTACACAAGAAATGTTAGAGTACTACGCAAAGTTGGAAGTAAGTCTCACTAGCGGACTTGAGAGTGTCAAAAGAAATTCTGATACTCTTTCTGGCATTGAATCTGTCTGATGAACTGACAATGAACCATTCGCCTTACGCCAAAGTGTAAATAGGTTCATTTTTATCTAAATTCATCCCACTCAATAAGAGGATTCAAGGGGTATGTCTGAGAGGAGAGTGTGATGACAGCGACCTTTGGGCGTGAACTGATTGGTTTGCCTGTGGTTGACACACGTGGTGATGTTCTTGGTAGTGTTGCAGACCTTATGGTTGACTTAACCAGCGGCAATGTAGCAACTTTAGTGATTGAATTGGAAATGCACTTAGATGCTAGTAAATTGCCATGGCCATCCGAAGCGGGATTAATGCTTCTTCCAAGTGATGAAATCGATAGAGTAGGTGCTCAAATCGTATTAAAACGATGAAGCCGGTGAAGTTCACCTGCGCATAACCGTCTTAAGGTAGCCATGGCCGTCAATGGCATGGACCTATGGTCCAGTAGGTGTTAATGTGGGAATGGCAGCGGCTGATTTGCTCGCCACGATGAAAACACAAAAGTTTCGAAGAGGTATTACTCTCTTTGCTTTCTACGCTGTTTTAATTCTACTATTGATGACATTGCTAGGTAGTTTCATCACTTTATCACACTCACAATTGTCTGCCTATGATGATGGATGGGATGATATCTCTGCCTTCAGGGAAGATCTGAATGGCATGGGAGTTGATACACATAGTCTAGTCAGCAGCCCACTACTACTGAATGAAATTGAAAATCCTGAAGAAACCGTCTTCGTTATTGCTGGAGTTGAGAAAGACACCATCAGTCTACCACGTTTTACTGGTGACTCAAGTGTTGTTCAAATGAAAGAAAGTGACGGATATACCACTAGTGAAGTTGAAGCTATTGTCTTATTTGTAGCCCGTGGCGGCACGATTATAGTTATGGATGATTTTGGATATTCAACCGGATTAGCCTCAGCCTTTGGCCTCGAGTATAGTGGCCACAAATTGTATGATGCTGGCGCATGGACTCTTGATTACAACTACATTTGGATTAACTCTTCAGACAGTTACAAATACACAGCAAACATATCTAGCGCTTGGATGCATCCATGTTTCAAAGATACTGACGGAGATGGTTATGTTGACCTCATTGACCCCGACCCCGGGCATCCAGGAATACCTGGGATGATGACAATATCTGCAGAAGATGCTGGCCTCTGTGCACACCACCTTACTAGTGACGGTGGTAACCCATGGGACTTTGACCCAGGATACAACTTGCTACTAAATTCGCCTTCGGCATTTGACCCAGACCACGCTGATGATGCAGAGAATAATCGTTATGGGCTAGGATACTCAAGTACAGATTCTTACCTTGACATCAATGATGATGGTGACTTGACCGTTGGCCCTGCTGGAAGCGGGTTTGAAGGTGATATGCAAGGCCCATTCACAATCTATGTCAAATATTGTCTTTCTCGCAGTTGTGATGACACAAATGCTGGCAAAGCACATTTTATCTCTGATGGAAGCGTACTCATCAATAGCGTCTACGACTATGAAAACAAGTATGGCACTCAACAAACTGATATTGATGCAAATGATAATCGTAAGTGGGCCTTAGATGCAATTGCAGAAGCCCTCCTTGTAAATGAGAATGGTACTCTTTCACCAAGTGCTGACGCACAAGTCATTTTTGATGAAAGCCGCCACCAACAAACATCATCATTTATGGGTGAGACTTACAATCTGATATACTATGTTCTAGTCTATTTCACAAGTGATTGGATGGCTATGCTCTTACTATTCCTCGCACTATTCATTGCATTTGAAGCGGTCATTATTCGCAAGACTGACCCCGAACCATGGCGTCACGTTTTCAGTATCATCTACTATGGATTTGGTGACTCGCGGCGATATGGATATTATAGCCGAGCTAACAAAGTGAAACAAGTACTACTCTCAAGGGTACGTAACCTAAACACGCTAACACGCGATGAGTTTGATGCTCTCCCTGCTAGAGAACTTCAGAAAATGATTAGTGACCCTGTACTCGTCAAGTTCGTCTTTGAAGACCGGAATTACTCCCTAGAACAACTCGTGGCGGTGGTTAAGAGAGTCAAGATGTGGGGACGCAAGTAGCGAGGGTGATATTTGATGTGGACAAGAAAAGCAGCACTGATGATGACATCAGGAATTGCACTTGTGCTCATCGGAATGATGATGTCCAATTTCCAATTAATGGTTATTGGAATCGCTTTTATCTCATTCTTGGCTATCAACGGCTGGATTTCTGGACATGGCGAATTACATATTGTCCGTACACTTTCAGCAGATAACTTGTACAAAGGTGATGACCTCTATGTTGAATTAGCAATCACCAACAAGTCGAGAAGAAGAACTCAACAGTTAGAAATTTTTGACAATGTCCCTCATGAAATGAAAATGAAGAGTGGCCTCAATTACATGATGATTAATCTTGGTCCTGGTCAAACAACAAGAGTTCGCTATGTTCTGCGCTGCCCTCTTCGTGGGCACTTTTCGCTAGGCCCAGTATCAATCCGCTACCGTAACACATTCAATCTCTTTACAAATGAGATGTTTATTGACCACAGGTCAGATATTATTGTCTTCCCACAAGTAAGAGACGTTGAGGAAGCAATGGTTCGCTCAAAGACACCAAAGATGTACACAGGAGCTGCCACTTTGAGAACCCCTGGCCCTGGAACTGAATTCTACTCATTGCGAGAATATGTCCCTGGCGACCCATTCAAAAACATCAATTGGAAGGCGTTTGCACGTACTGGAGAATTGATGATTAACGAAAAATGTCGTGATGCAGTTACCGATGTCTTCCTACTTCTTGACAGTAGAGATGTTTCTAGAATTGGAACCGTTTTGAAAAATCCATTGGAAATGGGTACTGTTGCTGCTGCTTCGCTTTCAGCATACTTCTTGCAGCGACGTGACTCTATCGCTTTAGCAGTCTATGATGACCGACTCTCTTACCTGCCTGCCGACGGTGGTGACAAACAGCATTTCAAGATCTTAAGCAGCCTTGCAGGTGTTGCTCCAAAAGGAAACATGCCTCTACAAGCGGTTACAAATGCGCTAGCACCAAGATTTAGCAGAGGAAGCCCCGTATTCATTATCTCAAGTTTAGAAGGCGATGGAACTGTTCCACACGCTGTTCGTGACTTGGCTGGGCGTGGTCACGAAGTAATCGTTCTCAGCCCAAGTAGTATTGACTACGAGCGACTAGTATCAAGAATACCACGAATGTCGTATGAAGTGATGAAACTTGAAAGACAGAATCGATTGACTGCGCTTGCAGGTTTTGGTGCACGCGTAATCGATTGGATGCCTGATGTAGAATTGTCACAAGCTCTTCTTCAAGTAAAAATGATGTGAGGTGAAAATAATGGCAGATGATGTAGCACTACAAGGAGAGGGGGCAAAAACCCTACACCTCAAGTCATTGCGCATGCAATGGCAAGTTGTCGCTCTGCAAACAATCGCAACACTAGCTCTTATCTGGCTCTACCTACAACTTGGCTCAAATTTCGGCTCGTGTGATCCTGCAAACATTGATTCAGAAGGTGGCCAAATATGGTGCCCCGCACTTGACCACACACTTACTTTGGATTTGTTTGAAAATATTCTTGGAAGCGAATCTGGAGATTCAACCTTTGGTTTGCCAATACCAGATTTCCTAACTGGACAGGGAAATGAAGGACCTGGACGTTACTATATGCCAATTTTACTCTGTGGGTTAATCACAGGAGCATGGGTCTTCCTAAATCTCCAAGCCCCACATCTAAGGAGAAAAGTGATTTTAGGCGTACTACTAAGTCTAATTTTATTCCTTGCTGGTCGTTTACTGTTAGGTTGGTTCTGGGGTATGCTCACTAACTGGGATTTGTATTTACCCATTTCAGCAGATGCCTCTCGTAACCATGCTGAAACTCTAGTATACCCGCTGATTCTGTATTCCCAATTTTTCATAATTGCACTATATCTAATTCCTGTATGGACTGGAATGATGGGTATATGGGGATTGTCAAAGCGAATGATTGGCTGGTCATTAGGAACTACTCTCATCTATCTTGGATTACATGCATTACTTTCTTTTGAGGCTGTAACCGTTTACTTTGATGTTGGGTTAATGCCGATTAGTCCTCAAATAAGTGATAAAATGCTTGTTGGCGGCATGGTATCTGAAACCATTTGGCCTCTATTACTAATGGCAATGTTGATGATTCTCTATTCAGAATCAGGATTTGCAGTAATCAGATATCTTGAGTATGCATTCAGATTACCTGAGTCATGTAAGAAAGACCCTGAATATGTTACTCAATTTGATAACATGCTAAAGGGCCATTTGATTCATACTGTTGGAATCTTTTCCTTAGTGACTTTCTGTGCAATGATGGCACTAAAGTTTGACGATTTGGTTCTTGATTTGGTAGCAATGTTTGGCTCATCACAATGGAGTGGTCAAGTTCAAGAATCACTGGAACTTCAACTAACATATGGCAAAGTTATCTCAGCGATGTTACTACTAATCTTTATTGCTGGAATGAAATATGTCCTACCTTGGCAGAAGATCGTTGGATTCGTTGAATCCAAACTCCCAAGTCTAACAAATTCAGAATGAGATTGGTTCTTTCCAACTCTATTTTGACTCAAGAAGTTGCAGATGCATGAATTGGAATTGTCAGTAGTCTAGCAGTAATAAAACCAGCAAGTGGTAAACCACAAAAAGCCAATGGGGTTTGAATGATACTTGGAATAGATAGGTCGGCAGAAAGTGCCGGCCCTATCAACAGCAGTGATGCGATTATACAGCAAACAGTCACCATTTTTTCTATAGAGGTGGGATACTTCCTTTGCCCTTCAAGTTGAACGCCCGGCATCGGTTTTTCTCCTTCAGCAGGGTCCGACTCAGTCATCAGAACACCTCACAACTCAAGGTCTGCAAGTTCGTCCTCAAGAGATGCTAACTCACTACGTTTCTCAGGGTCTGCTGGCGGAGGTACGCCATTGACAGTCTCATCACGAGTTGATGACGCAGAATCCATTTCTGCTAACTCACGGTCAATTGAAGACATATCACTAACTTCTTCTGCAGTCCCCAATACTTCTGCGTCAGCAAGACCCATTGTCATTCTACTAGTCAAGTCGACTCCATCTTTGTCAGCAGGCGCCTCAATAGGTTGCCATGTTTGACTTGAATCGGTTGGTTGTACTTCACTAATGGGGGCCACATCAATTGATTCTGCACGGTTATCTGCTGAATCAGGATTCATTTGAGCAAGTGCTGCATTATTGATTTCAGGACGTTCAATTGCTGTCAGGCCGTGAGCTTCGAAAGGCAACATACCTGAATGTTGGAAGTTCCATAAATCTCCTACGGGCTCATCACCGGTCAATCCACTGACTTCAAGACGATACATCAACTGTTCAAGAACTTCAACAGTTGCTTCTAACCCAACTGCTTCACCGGTTGTACGTTGGTCTGACTCAATGTATATCTCATCAAGAGCACGTTGGATTAGACGGCGCACTTCTTTGGACACAGCAGGTAATGCTTCAGGCATATGTGCAATCTTCTCAAGTGGGGCAATCTGTTCACTTGGCAATCCTAGTTCACTCATTTGACGCAGCACTTCTCTAAGATGCATCAACATCGTCACTGACTGTTCGTAATCATTGAGTAAATTCTCTAAATCAAGTACGACATTGGATACAGTTTCTGAAAGTTTGTGTTCAAGTCTGTTCTGAACAGACCAGCGAGTTAATCCGCGGACGGTATCTGCAGTTTCAGGTGCTTGTTGAGCGAGTAGATCCATCACTTCAGTTGAAAGTAAGTAACGGGGAGTTTGTGCTACCTCATCCACAGTATGTTGTATGACTTGCAATCCTCTTTCCACTGCACGGTCTAGCAGTACAACACTAAATCCACGAGAGCGGGCTGATGACATACGCTCCAAGACTGGTTCTAACATTGCTAATCCTTCATCATCACCTAACAGGGCGCGGGCAAGCGGTTCTTCTGAAAGACGAGCGCGAATACGGTCTGCTTCTGCTATGTCAACAAGAGCAAGTTCGTGTGCCGATTCTAAATCTTCAGCCTGTTCAATGAGCATGCGAAGTTCTGCTTCCGAGGCACCACGGCGACTGTCAAGGTCGCCAAGTTCACGCATTAATTGACGACGTTCTTCCATCAGTTCACGTAATTCCGATTGAAGCAATGTGTGCTTGCGATCCATCTCTGAAACTCGAAGCCTCTCTTCCTCAACCATACCATGAGTTGAGTGAAGGTCCTTCTCAATGGAGGTGACTTCATCACGGCGTTGTTCAACCTGGCGCTCTAATTCATTGATTTCCGCTTGTGAATGTCTGTGGCGTTCACGTTGAGCAGCAACCTGCTCATGCAATACTCTCTGAACTCGTTCGTCATCATCAATGAGGCGGCGCACTTCTGTTAGACGCGCTTCACCAGTTGCAAGTTCAGAATTGACTCTTGCTTCTTCAGCCAACAATCCCTCCAATGCTTCCAATAATTGTTCTCGAGAATCCATCTCGCCGAGTGCTGATGCCATCTCTTCGGCTCGTTTCTTGACTTGATTCTCTAATTCAGAAACACGGCGAGCCAATCTTTCGGCTCTTGACGTCTGCTCTTCGCCAGCCTTTTCTTTGCTACGAATCTTTTCAGCAGAGTCGTCAAGTTGTCTGGCTAATGACATTCTCTCATCACGGCCTTCTTCCAATAATTCTTGCAACGCTGCCAGCTCAGTTCTGACTTCATCTCGCTGAGTACGAGTCGTCTCAATCTTCTCTTGTAATTTCTCAGCCTCTCGCTCTAAACGTGAAACTGAGTTGGATTGTGTTTGAATTTTTACTTGTAATTCAGCAACGATTGGCCCCATCAAACTTTTTCGTGTTTTACCAGGTAGGCCTTGTGTTGATGATGCGTCATCAACAAGTTTCCAAGTTTGGCGTCCAGACTGCATCGCTTCAAATCCGAGTTCGAAACCGTAGAGAACTTGTAGTCTTCCTTCAAGCAGACTACGCCTATCCTCGCTTCTTGTCCTACATGTCGCAATTGATGAGCAGAGGGAATTCAAAGACCAATTTTCAACAGTGCTTGAACGCAATAATAATCTCATTGCTCTATCAAGTCTAACCAATTGTAAACGGTTTGAAGAAGAGGTAGCGCCAGTCGCTGCTATTCCAACATCTGACATTCCTTGGCCACGAATACCAACTGGAACTCCATCAATCAGAGTTATCGCAACGGATGGGCCATCAGTTGGAACTGATTCAAGATATCCTGTAGTAGAGTCTTCTTTTGCGGTTTTCAATGCTGAAAGTAATTGGTCAACGCCGCTCTTAGTATCTTTCACCACTACTCCTTCAGGAAGGGGTTCACCAGCATCATCACCTGCCATGCTAGATGATTCTGTCTGTAACATCGCTGCCGCATTAGCCAACAATGCTGTATGATCAGCCTCAACATCAGTCCAGACTGCAATTGCAGCATCACCAGCGGGAGCGATAAGAAGAGAGCCGTCTACTAAAGAAATAGAAGAGGCGAGTGGACGTTCCTGACCCATGCCTTCTGCAAATGATTCCATACCTTTGAGATGATTTTGAACCATTATTGAAAATTCTTCATCGTCAGCAGGTAGGTCACCTTCCCTGTGGACTAACATTCCATCTTCTAATGCACAGGCGCCACGTGCTACATCACTAGTGGCTATAGTTTCGATAAGAAGAGCAAGATCCTTGGTGGGAATATGGCCCTCAATACGAGGCATTGGTAGAAGGGTACCTAGAGTTGCAGGATCAATAAATGACTCAAGAAGGCTGCGTGCCACCTTCTCAAATTCGGCTTGGCTCCATGCAACCCCTCGTGCTCTCAAATTCACTGATGAATCAAGAGTTCTAAGTTCGGTACGGGCGTCCTCTGCTGCAAGGAATTGATTTGTTTTAGATGACTCTGAAAGCCACCCTGCAGACTCTCCCGCACAAATAAGTCGGTGCCCGACTGGTTTCTTTGCTCGTGGTTTAAAGTATGAAATCGCTCCAAAGTCAAAAGGAAAAGTATCCCTTCCAACACTCAAGTCCATTTCCCCATCAATCGGTTCTCCCATAGGTAGTTCAAACATCATATCACCTCAATAAGTCCTCTATCACTGGAGCTCTTGCTCTCACCTCATGCCTAAGCCTGCCAATGTTTGAGGCGCCTTGGCTTGAGACATAGAGAGTAAATCCACCTGCTAACGGGGCAAGAATGACATTTCCAGATTCTGATTCAACCCAGAATTGTTCAATCGACCCTAATCCCGCTTCGGAAGCAACTCGTCCAGCTTCTCTTAGGGATTCGTGAATACCTATCGCCACTTCCGTCCCCTTCAATTCAGGAATTAGGAAGGTGGCGATTTCTTGCATGTCAACATTGACAACAGCAGCGGCTTGAACGCCGTCGATGCGCCCAAATGTAGCCAACAATCTCTGTAGCATGTACGCTCCCTGAAATCTCTTCAGGAATACTACGCCTTCAAGAGGTTTTGCGCGTCCGGCCCCTAAAGGGCCGGTTTGGCCACTAAAATCAAATCGCCAACTGGAAAATGCAGATTAGCGGGATTATTTTGCGATTTCTTATTGTTTGACGCCTCAAAAAAGTTGCATTCTTAGAGATTATTGATGCTATAATTTTCCAATTGAAAAATCGTTTTTTCAATTGAAAATATCTATTACTGAACTAGACGCTCATTTCAAAACATGAGCCCAAGTGGGTGAAATTGATGAGTGCCATCACAGTTGCATCCTGTAGTCGATGCCAAAATGCTGCTGTGATATTCCAAAGATACAGTGGGATTCATCTCTGCCATCGGCATCTTGAAGATTCTATTAGAAAACGTGTTTCAAAGGCGATGAGAGCACAATTGAAGTTGCCAAAAAATGCTCGCAGAGAAGATGGTTCGCCACAAGTAATTCTCGTCTGTATCTCTGGAGGGAAAGATTCTGCTGTATTACTCGATATGATGGTCAAAATTATTGGCCCTAGGAGAGATATTGAACTCGTCGCTGGTTCTGTTGACGAAGGCATTGATGGTTATCGTGCGCCCTCAATGGAGAAAGCGTTTGAATTAGCAGAAAGTTACGGTGTTAGAGTTGAAACAATTTCTTATCCGGAATTAGATTTCACAACAATGGATTCAATAGTTGAATTAATGCCATCATTAGCCGCCAATAGCAAAGATGCTGATGGGATGAAAGCGTGTTCATATTGTGGTGTTTTTAGGCGCCAAGGGTTGAACGAATTGGCCAAACGCGTGGGAGCTAATTGGATGGCGCTCGGCCATAATTTAGATGATACCGCCCAAACTATTCTGATGAATCTGCAAAAGGGAGAAGTTGATCGAACAATACGTCTCGCCCCACACACATGGGCGCCAATTGATGGACTAGTGCCACGAATAGTGCCTCTAAGATGGGTTCCTGAACAAGAGATTCATGCCTATGCACAAGGCGCTGGATTACCAATTTTTCATGGAGATTGCCCTCACGCCCCGGGTGCATTACGTCAGCGCTCTCGCGACATGATTGCACGCTTGGAAGAAGATGTACCTGGTTCAAGACATGGACTAGTTCACTCAATGGATGCGATTCGTGAATTGCAGGTAGAAGCGAAAGGCACCCACCTGTCAACAGAATGGGCAAGTGATAGAATGCACAATTGTGAAAAGTGCGGAGAAGCAACTAGCCAACCACTATGTCAAGCTTGCATCATGCGAAACTGGCTATCAGAGATTACAAATGATAGTTCACAATAGATTATCGATGATAGCATCCATGTCTTGTGGACGGCCACAATAATGGCAACGGAGTTGCAGTGGGTCACTTGAAATAATCGTCATGCGGTGTGGTTGAGGCTCACGATTACCATGAGTGATGCAGTTAGAGTATGTGCATTTTGCAACGTTAACTAACTCTTTTTGAATGTCAACTTCACGTTTCTCTGCGACTGAATAATTGCGGATGATTGCAACAGATGCGTGGGGTGCGATAATGCTCAATCGGTCTAACTCTTCTTGAGTTAATTCACGGTCTTCAACTTTGATAATGTCCTTCGCACCAAACTTACCAGATGGCACATTCATTACTAATGAAACAGGGTTGGCACGATGGCCAGATATTCTCAACATTCGTAAGACTTTCAATGCTGTACCAGCAGGAATATGGTCGATTACAGACCCGTTACAAATTGCTGTGACTCTTCTCATTTCACCCATTCATTCACCCCCCGGTATTGCCACATCAAACAGATGACAAAGCAGAGCCATTCTTGCAACGACTCCATTGAATGCTTGGTCAAAGTAAGCGGCATGAGGTGTATCATCAACATTTGGATGAATCTCATCAACTCGAGGCAATGGATGCATGAGAATCATTGACTCTTTGACATCTCTGAGGTCATTTCTTGCTAATTTGTAGATTCCTGCAACCTTCTGATATTCGTCTTCATCGGGGAATCGCTCTTTTTGAATGCGGGTCATGTAAATGACATCAGCTGTCTGTAAGTTTGAAATCAAATCTTCTGAAACTGTGATGTTTGCACCACCTTCTTCCAAATCTTGGATTATTTCTTCTGGCATAGAAAGAGTTGGAGGGGCGATAAAAGTTAGATTTGCCCCAAAACGTGCGAGTGCATGTGAGAGGCTGTGAACGGTTCTGCCATATCGCAAATCACCGACCATTACCACATTCAGATCTAGTCTGCCATGTGCTTGACGAATTGTAAAAAGGTCAAGAAGAGTTTGTGTTGGGTGATGACCTGCCCCATCTCCACCATTGAGAATGGGAATTGCACAGGCGTCTGCAGCATACTGGGCTGCTCCTTGGCGCGGATGGCGCAATACTGCGACGTCACAGTAGCCATCCACCATCTTCATCGTGTCAAACAATGTTTCACCTTTGGTAACTGAAGAAGAAGCCAATGCCCCAAGGTTGACTACATTGCCACCTAATCGCTTCATTGCAGTCTCAAATGACATGCGAGTTCTTGTGCTTGGTTCAAAGAACATGTTGCCGAGTAGTTTACCTTCTAGCAATGGAAGATATTCATCTCCTTTTGCAGCAGGAAGCAATTTTTCTGCATTGTTCAACAGAGTGTTGATTTGCTCATTTGTCAAGTCATCCATGGTGATGAGGTCCGCTACCATCGCCTTCGCCTTCTAAAGCGGGGCACACCCCCTCCATATTAGTTGTGACAAACTCAACTCGGCCATTTAGGGCCAAGATGAATAATAGATCGGTGAAATTAAGAGTGGTTAATTACTGAAATAATGCTAGTTTTCTCCGAAAATATCAACAAAACATGAGTTTTTCAACGATTACATCTAACCAAAATCCAATGATTTTGGCTCAACTTGAAGGCGTGGGCTTGATGAAGGCGAGTAGGGTGGCCCCCATTGATGCTAATCACTAGA
This sequence comes from Methanobacteriota archaeon, assembly GCA_018650285.1. Taxonomy (GTDB): domain Archaea; phylum Thermoplasmatota; class Poseidoniia; order Poseidoniales; family Thalassarchaeaceae; genus MGIIb-Q1. The sequence goes on along the minus strand of JABIGF010000028.1, from coordinate 12,294 downwards.
ACACCCGTAAGGGTGTCATTCTGCGGCGGCGGGACTGATTTGCCTGCATTCTACCAAAACCACGCTGCTGGCGGTCTTGTCACCTCAATGGCACTAGATGCTCATATCTATGTTGCAATCAACAAAAGATTTGATGACAGTATCAGAATTTCATACAGCCAGACTGAAAATGTTGACAACTTTGAAGACTTACAACACGAATTGGTTCGAGAAGCAATGCGTTTGACTGGCGTAACCTCTGGTGTAGAGATTACAACTATTGCAGACATTCCTGGAAAAGGCACTGGATTAGGTTCCTCATCATCAGTTACTGTAGGTTTACTACATGCACTTCACGCCTTTGCGGGACGACAAGTTTCAGCCTCACAGTTAGCCGAAGAAGCGTGCAGAATTGAGATTGAGATTTTGGACCAAACCATTGGCAAGCAGGACCAATATGCGGCGGCTTTTGGCGGCTTAAATCAGATTCAATTTAACGCCGATGAAAGTGTTACTGTAACACCTATTGACAGCAATGCTGCAGGACTAGGTGACAAATTCTGCCTCGTGTGGACTGGTTTGACACGTAAAGCAACACCAATTCTTGAACAGCAAAGCGCCAATACTTCAAACAAGATGGAGCGCCTAATTTCCATGCGTGAGCAAGCAAATGAAGTTGCAGGAATGATTCAATCTGGAAATTTAGAATCTATTGGTAAGTTGCTAAGCGATGCTTGGGAATTAAAGCGTGGCTTGGCTGACGGCATTTCAAATGAAGAAATTGATTCATTATTTGACCAATTAATGGAGTTAGGATGTAGTGGTGGCAAACTTCTCGGTGCTGGAGGAGGGGGGTTCATTCTTGTCCAAACACCACCAGGTGTTCAAGAAAAAATAAGTGACGCTCTTGACAACAAGGTGCTCCCTTTGAATGCAGATTTTAGTGGCTCTACTCTGATTCTTGATGATAGAGGTGTGTGATACTTTGCGTAAATGTGCTATTTTTCTAATCGTAGTAATGGTGGCGACACTTACATCACCACTCTTTGAAGAGAGACTATTGGATGATGAGACTGTTGTTGAAAGAACCACTTCATCGTCATCTCTTGATATGATTATCATGGCTGATGGTGGTGAACCATTGACTGGTGCAGAGGTCACCGTTACTGATGCTTGGACCGACTTGACTGTTGCAGGCCCTGAAGTTCTACAAGGCAGTAGATTGGTTTTCGACAATCTTCCCGCTGGCCCTGTTAGAATACGAATTACACATCCAACATATGCAAGCAGCATGGCAATTGCCAACTTATCTGCTTACGAATTAATTGTATCAGATGTTGCTTTATACCCTCTTGATGCTACTCTTGACATTGCTAGCACACCAGCAAGCGAAGTGAAGTTGATGTTGCCTGCAAGTCAAGATGAATTTGTAGCCATTTGCAATAGCACCGGTAATGCCACATTTGCTGTACCTACAAACGGCCAAGGTTGGATAACAACAACAAATGACAACAACAAATCAATGACTCGCTGGAATGGGCAAGCAAATCAAACTGTAATCCTAAATGGAACAATGCGCATCTTTGGCTGGCCAGAAGATGCTAATGAAAGTGGCATTCTACGAATTGAACATTCATCCTCAAATTTCTGGGAACTCTTGGAGTGGAGTGGAGAAGTCGACTATTACTTGCCACGCATAGATGAGGGTGAATGGCGCATTTACAATGTTGAAAATGGCATTAGAATTGGCCAGCCCATAACAAGTCAAGATACTGGCGAAGGGTGGAATATCACCTCACAACTCACAAACTCAACCCCTAGTATTGCTCCAGAATGGAGCGGGCATGCATATCTGAACATGAGTGAGGCGCCAGAAAAAGGGGAGAGTTTTGACCTTACGTGGGAAGCGAGTTTCACTATACCCACCGACTTTGGTTCAGCCCTACTTCCAGGTCGCTCGCAAGGTCTGATTGAGCAAATTGATGGACTATTTGGCAACGGTAATGGGGCACTTAGTGGCGGAGAATTAGCAGGATTCTCGATGTTGCATGAAGAGATGATGTGGGCTGAAAGCAACCATTTGTTCCTGTTTGATGAATCTCCAATGGCAGGAAATGTTAGCCGAGGCTCGTTCTCATTGAGTCAATATGGAAATGTCGGTGAGGGTTCATACAGTTGGACTGAGTCTGCTATTCTTCAAGGACAAGCAGCTTATGGTAGCAGCCGAATTTTCTGGTTCCCTGTACGCGGTGATGCAATTGAAGCAATTCCAATAACAGTCAACCTACCATCTGGTTGGGAAGTTAGATACAGCCCTCAGATGAGTTTGATGACAAGCAACCAATCTTCTTTCACAATCAACAGGTCACTTTCACCAACAGTTGGAATGTGGACGGTCACTGTCGGGCCAAATCAAGCACCAATTGCTGATGGTCAAATGGTTGACAGACCTGGTCTAACAATACCACTAGAAGGCAATACTACCCTATTGAGTGAATGTAGTGATTCAGGAATGGGGGATTTGACAAACGCTTGGGAATTGCGCCACAACGGCTCATACAGAGATTCTGAAACCAATGACTCATACACATTCATTCCTAAGGAAATTGCTTACTACCACGGGCAAGTTCTGAATGCAACTCTACTCTGTACTGACTGGGATGGGGCACGGAGCAACTGGTGGATTGACCTCTATGTAGATGGAGTGATACCACAGGCTACCCTGAATACTACTGAAGAGGCTACCGAAGGGATTCCTCCGTACTTCCATGACTTAAATAATAATCAACAATTTTCTGTTCGCGCTGGCACCATATTGACAGTTATTGCAAACACCTACGACGATTCAGGGGCGGTTGTCAAAGTGACTTGGCGCTCAAATAAATCGGAAGGATGGGAGCATCAAGATTTTGGATTTGCTGATCAATTTGTTCAAGGCAATGGTGTCAACTGGATGCATATGTCTGTCGAAGATAGACATCAGCAGCGAGAACTTACTGTCTATTCACTGACAATGGAATTGGTTGATAGCGCCGGAAATACCAATTTGAGTGAATGGGATATCACCATTTTAGATGCAGTTCCACCAACCATCACCGCTGAAGTAATGGTTGGCGGCTATCCTATCGGACCACTCAATCCAGCAATTGTGGATAGTAACGTCACACTCAATCTTACACGCTCATTTGATGACATTGATGCAATAGAAAAAACTGGGTGGGCTATTGTCCTAGATGGCCAACCAATACTTGAAAATGGATCTTGGGAAGATGCACGAATCTTCAACCTGCCACCATTAGATGTCGGCACACATGAGATGAAAATATACGCCATGGATAGTTCAGGAAATGTTAGAGAAATCATCTCCAATCCAGTTGTAGAGCCACAAATAGCAGCCAGCGTCAGTGGCCTTGAACTCAGTGTGGAAGGTTCGCCAATTATTGGTGAACCTGGGGTGATTGGAGTGAAGATTCAGAACATTGGCTCAACCAATGCAAAGGTGAAAGTGTGCTACCACGAACAATGCTCAAAGGAATGGGATTCTGGAGAAGCGAGTGCAAATAACCCAGCGACTGTTGTTCTGCCAATTGAAATTGAAGAATTTGAGAACGGGAAAATCTCGGTAGTTGTTCAATGGACTGATGAAATTAGTGGCGAGGGGGGAACTTTTACTCTTGACAGTGATATTACACCAAGTTCGAAATGGGCTGACGACGCAGACGTGATTATCGGCATTATCGTCTTTGGATACTTTGGATATCTGCTTTTCAGACAAAGACAAGGCAAAGAAAATTCTCCGTTCTGATTTCACTTCTCTGCGACCCTGCCTCTAGAACAAATTATCGCCCGACATAGAAAGGTCGCTAGAGCGACCTATCCGTAAGACATCAAGAAAGGGTCAAGTTATTGATGCGAGGCGGTACGTGAAGAATTGATGAGCGAGGCCGTTGATGTTGGAGAAGTTGACTCGCTCCTAGGTGAAGCGGTTGCAAAACAACGAGAACGGTTGGAAATACTAGGTATCATTTCAGCTATTTCTCTAGTAGCCGCAGCGGCTTGGTATATCTGGCCGGGGATTGAAGGCAATGCAGATTTTTTGCCGCGATTTGGCCCGGGTCTAATCTTGATGGTACTCGCTCTAGCAATGCAAGATTTTGTTGACTACGGGCCAAAGCATCGCTCAAGACTCGGCTCAATTACAGCGATTGCGTGGGCTCCACTAATTGTACTAAGCATGAATATGTTAGACAGCGGATTAAGTATGTCCATTAAACTAGGATATGGGTCACTAGGTATGGTTGGAATAGGGTGCTACTTGTTCACTTCACAAGTCTTGACAGGTACACTAGGTGCGATACGATACCGCGGTTTGGTACAACTGGCTGGAGCGACTAGCGCCATGGCTTTCTTTTTGTCCCGAGGCCCTGAAGGAGTGGTATTGACTACATCGCTTGTCATCTGTTTGATGGCATTCGCCGTAGCATTTTTTGACATCTATGGAAAAGACCCCGATAAAGGCGCACGCAAGAAATTCAAGACTCTACGCGATAAGATTGAACTGCGCATTCTTGAGTTACGTGCTCAAGGACATCAAATTGACCAAGCCGCTTCATTGCTACAGAATGCTAACGAGGCAGGGTATAATGACCCTAAAGAGGGAATGACAATTCTGCAATTAGCAGAAGATGATATTGAGCGGACATTGGCAATGTCAAGTGATATCACAGATATTCGTGATGATGCTGCAAAAGCAGTTGAAGAGGCTGATGATATTGCGCCAACCGCCAAGAAAGCGAAGAGATTACTCACTCAAGGCGAGAGAGAGATGGAACTTGGATCTCTACGTGAAGCAGAAATGCTATTCAGGAAAGCCAAAAAACACGCTGGAGAAATTATTGAATTTTGGCAACAAGCAGAGAAGGCCATCGCTGACGGCAAGAGAGCCTTATCTGGCTGCGAAGGCGCACAATACGATTCGCTGTTTAGAGCCGTTGAAGAGGCGGAAGCAGCGCTTGCAAGAGAGACTCCAGCAGAAGCGACTGGAATTGCACTTGCAATCCCTGAACATGTTGAGAATCTTGGCCAAACCGAGGAAGATGCTGGCGAGGTTGTCAAAGATGCTGAACGGGCCATCAAAGCAGCAGATGGCATTGATGACTCTGACTTTGCTGAAAGATTAGAGCAGGCAAAGGCCGCACTAGAAGAGGGTAATTTCTCACTTGCTAGAGGGATGGCCGACTCAATACTTCGTGAAGTCACGCGTGAATCAGAAGCGATGGTGGAAGTACAGAAGGCGTGGCGTCAGCGTAAGAAACTCATCGCTCGATGGAGTGACTGGGCAGATGCGAAAGAGTGGGACGCGCGGCTCAAAGAGGTTGACAAGTCTCGTAAAGATAAGCAGTGGTCGCATGCAGCAATGCTACTAAATGAAATTACCAAAGAACTCGATGCAGAAGGTGCAGCAAGCGGTGAGGCCGGAGAACTTCTCAATTTCTTACAAGAAGAATGGCGAGGGCTGCGCAACAAGTTGGAAGCGGCTGGAATCAAAGTTGGAGATGGTGAACGCAATGCGTGCGAAGCGGCTGTTGGTGAGGCTGCTGCTGCGCATCAAATCGGCGACATGGATAGTTGCTTAGCCAAACTAGGCGAAGCCGATGGCATGATGGAAGCGCTCCGCCGCCGAATTTGAAATCATTCAAATAGGGTCAACGCACAAGCGGGTAGTGATAAGAGCACTCCGGGTGCTCATCAGAAGATGGAAAAATGATAGAAGCAACGCTTAGCGAATGGAAGAAATGGTACGCAGAAAATCGTGCAGATGAATGCACGGTTATCGGGCGCAAAGACGAAGAATTTGATGACAATGAAGTCTTCAAACGACTGTGGAATGTGCAGGACGGAAAGCCACCAGAAGGTGGAGAAGCGTTCAATTCCAAAGCGTGGAGAAAACGTGGAGTTATCCCTGCGCCGGGATTAGTGATTGTGACTGGACCAGGACACTCACCGCTTATTTTGACAAACGAGGCGAGAAAACACGCCTTTAACGCCGGACAAAATGCCAAGAAAGGTTCTAGAAAGAATGGAGGCAAAACCGATAGCGATGGAAATAAGCAGCAAGACAAGAAACCAGCCTCACGTGCTCTCAATAAACCGTACAATTGGAGATGTCGCGATTGCGGAGAAATGTTTGAAGCTAACCAGCCAGAAATTCATTGCCATAGTAAACCGCGCCAAAGAGCCGACGTTTCTCCTGATTCAACAAAATGGTTCAATGATTTCCTTGAGCAGGTTGAGTGGACATACATCCCACACCATGAGATAAGCAATGGGCTAGTGGGAGTAGTTGAAGATAAAGAGGCTGATGCTGTAGCGAAAAAAGCGGGCGAAAGTTTAGCACAAATTCTCAACGAAACTGAAATGGCACCACCAAAATTCTTTGATATGTATAATCAAATGACCAATTATATACGCGTGTCAGACTTGAAAGAACACTCAAAATTCAAACGAGTGATTCATAATATTGCGAAGTGGAGAAAGACTGAGCGAAAAGCAATGAAAAATTCACCACTAGGAATGATAGAGATCGGTCATGCGTTTGACGAGTTTTTGACCGAGACTTTTGAGAACATCAATTCTGAAGAGTGGGTTCGTGGCCAGAGGGTGCGCTTTGATTGTGAAGAGTTGGGAGTCAGTGTAGGTGGGACTCCTGACCTCAATTTCCAAGGTGTCCCTGTTGAGACAAAGACACTACGAGTGTTTCCTCACGAAGTTCCTGAAGACAATAATCAAAAATCTATTTTCAAATACAAATGGAAGAGAAATTATTCCAAGCAGGCTGCGCTTTACCTCCAAGGCGTGGAAAATGAGTACATGCTGTTGCTCTTGATTTCACGTGAAAGTGGGGCTTTCACAGTCGTGCCGGTAAATGATGAGGCAATGGAAGGGATGCGAGAGAACTGGGTTGTGTGGGCTAAGAAATACAAGAAGCAACTTGATGCCTACAAGCAATTGATTTCTGAAGAAGAGTGACTCAGGCGGTAGTCACTGTGCATACCCTGTAAGCCAAGTGCTCATCCCTTGCAACCCTTGCAATACCCATTGAAACCCATGTGCATTACTGTACTAAACTCATAGAGGAAGTGTAGATTCTATTCATTGATGAATTAATGATAGATGAATTTATTGTGATTAATCATAGTAGAGATTCGGGTTGTGAAAGGTTTCCATATTTTACTTGGATGTGGCCCGGATATATTGAAATTATACTGAACCTTTCCTTTCCTGCTGCCAGATTCAAAATGCATGAATCCTGAATGGCCCAATGAGTATGTGAGAGACAACCCCCCTCGTTCAAAAACAAGGTATCTATCTCCCATTTTGTCGCCAATGAAACCCAATTGAATGCCATAGCGAGGATCGTTTTGAATGGGCTTGACCACTTTTGCAAGTTTACTTTCGTTGATTAGATTATCAAGTACTTCTACCATCTCATTTCTAACATCCCTCTGGGCTGAACTTTCAGATTCCATTGTTTTAATTTCTGCTAATATTGATTTTGGGTCCCCATCATTTTCAATAATATTCTTGAGTTTGTTAAAAAGGGGGGTTACTTTGGAATCAGAGATTCGTGATCTCGAGATAATGCGTAACCGTTCTAATGGCATCTTCATTTCAGTACGTGCATCAACAATCCATCTGAAAAAATTGGTCAAACCAGAAGAAAGACCGCGGTTTTTCAGTGAATCCTTGTGCCGCCAAACTGAATAGGCATCCCAAATGGTAATACTCTCACACCAATGAATCAATGAAAGTAGATGATGGCTAATATCTTCTATATTGTCGCCTTTATTGATTGGGATATCAAAACTTGTGGTAATATCTTTAGTACCGAGTGATAATTTTCTAATTTTAATATTATAATCGCCAACAATCAGTTCTTCCTTTAATGCAAATTTTTCCCACTCACTTCCATCAATCAACTCATTCGGCTGCAAGAAAATAGTCTTCAAAAATTTAAATGGCTCAAAATGTTCAACCTCATCAACAAACCAGGGTAAGTCCTCCTTTTTCCAAAGCCTTAATTCTTGAAGAGCAAACCCGATTAAACCTCGAATTTCGTGCTGGTGTAATCTATCTTCTGCAGAAATATCCTGCTCCTTGTCCATGAAATGTTTCCAAAGTTTTGGCCCAATCACTAAGATTGCCCCCTCGGAAACTAATTTTTTTATTTGGCTCAGTGACGCTGTGGAGTCAGTTGGAGACTTTGAGCATCGTTCTTTGCAACCCTTGCTAAGAACAATCGCTGGCAGCATCTACTCACCAATCAAGATATTCTTTTTCTCTTTCACCAAAGAAACTCTCTTCAGGCCAGGCGTCTGTAAATTCACCCTTCTCATTGAAACCGATGACATCACAACGGGAACCCCCATTCTCCTCGTCCTTCCCAATGTAAATTATATTGATATCATCGTTGTCTAACTGACCTTCACGAATGAGTCTCTTCAATCGTTCTATCATGTTAGCACTGTGAGTTTCTACAATGAGTTGATTGTTTTGCTCAATAGAAAAATTTAGTAGACTCCCAATTTCTGATTGGGCTGCCGGATGGAGATGCAATTCAGGTTGTTCAATGACCAGCAAACGATCTCTCCTTAAACTGAGTTCAAAAATAATCGGTAATACTTGACTTGTGCCAAAACCAAGATCCATCAATGAACGAGTTGTTCCTTCATGTTCTAAAAGAATCTTAATGAAACCAGTTTCTACCTCTTTGTCATCTTTGTCCCTCATGTAACTTGGCGATGTTATTGCTGAATCTGCCACCCCTAATGATTGAAGGTGAGAATTGAATTTCTTCATGAAATCCGGCTTAGTTGTTCTAAGATGGAGCATTGTTGCCAAATCTTCTCCCTTGATTCCAATTCTATTGCCTGAGGATTGAGCCAGCCTAGCTTCTCTGGTAGGCTCATCGCGTAAAGGCCCGAGATAGATTGTTCTAGTCAAAACACCCTGAAGGTGAAGAGATGCCGCTCGCGTATCGCCAATGTAAGGGCTTAACATGTCATCTATTCCAAAATTTATTTGATATTTCTTCTGTTTCTTCTTTGATTTTGGTAATTTGCTAATATTCAAAATGAAATCGCGAATATATATCTCGTTTGAATATTTAATTTCTTTTTCCTCCGATTCAGTTTCTTTATCTTCACCAGCAACAATATCCATTGCATCTGCAAATTGCTTCAAGAAAACTTGATATTCGTCCTCTTCATCCTTTTCTGCAAAATTAGCAACATTTGTTATCCTAGGATAACTTAATCTAATATCATCTACATGCTTTTTCATTTTTTTGACTTTCTTTGTTTCCTCAGATGGGTCTTTAGCTGAGCAAATGAAATTATTGTTGTAATATGCTTCAACACCTAAAATAGATGTCCCCAATGGATTTGTTTCGTGTCGAGAGAATGAATACCGAAAACGATAAGAAGATTTTTTTTTATGACTAGGTCCATTTACCTCAAATCCAACTGAGAAATTTGTGGTTGTATCATTACCATAAACTGTATCACCATAGGTTCCCAGATTGGTATAATCTCCAATAAGACGGAAATATGAATTATCTAATTTCGCTTGTCTGGCAGTCTGTGAAGAGGCCAGAATTGCCTTAATCAACGAACTCTTTCCTGCACTGTTTTTCCCAACTAAGAGAGTTATTGGTTTTAGAGGGATATTTCCTGTATCAATAAATGCTTTGAAATTTTCTAGCCGAATTGATGTGATTAACGCACGAGGAGCCATAATAACAAGGTTGGGAAAGTGTCACTATATTTCAAACATTCATAAAATCTTCATCAATAGCCATAGCGTTTGAAATAGGTGCTCACCCCACTCTTTTATGTGGTTTGACTCAAAGGGTACGGGCTGAGCAACGCCTCAGTAAAGCGTTTATTCTTGAGGCGGCACAAGATTTTGCTCAGCATTTCTAGTTTCAATCTCTGCTGACAGATTAGCCATGAAATTGTCAAGCGGAATTCCCTGCACCTGGTCGCCCTTACGGTTACGAATACTGACAGTATCGTTGTCCGCCTCGTCATCTCCTAGAATCACCATGTAAGCTGGTTGCATCTTGCGATGAGTGCGAATTTTCTTGCCAATCGTATTGTCACTATCATCAACTTCAACTCGCGCACCAATCATTTTGAGTTCGCTTGCCACTTTGGCAGCGTATTCTTTGTGCTTCTCTGAAATCGTAATGATGTGAACTTGAGTAGGTGCTAACCAAGTAGGGAACTTGCCAGCAAAGTGTTCAATCAACACACCAACAAATCGTTCCATTGAGCCAAACGGCGCTCGGTGAATTACGACAGGGCGGTGCTTCTCTCCATCGCCACCAGTATATTCCAACTCAAATCTCTCTGGCAAATTGTAGTCAACTTGCACTGTACCAAGTTGCCACTCTCTCCCAAGAACATCCTTGACTACGAAGTCAATTTTTGGCCCATAAAATGCAGCCTCGCCTTCTTCTTCAATAAAGTCAACACCCAAACTTGCAGCCGCTTGACGACAAGCGGCCTCAGCCTTTTCCCACTGTTCGGATTCTCCAACATATTTGTCCGAGTCTGGGTCGCGCAACCCAACTCGCACGCGATAATCATCCATACCTAGCGTACCAAATATGACTTGCACCAACTCAATGCATCCCAATACTTCCTCGGCAATCTGGTCTTCAGTCACAAACAAGTGCGCATCATCCTGAGTAAATCCACGAACTCTTGTCATACCTGATATTTCACCAGATTGCTCCCAACGGTAAACAGTTCCAAACTCAGCCAGCCTTAGTGGCAAATCCCTGTAGGAGCGAGGCTGGCTGGCAAAAAGCCGAATGTGATGTGGGCAGTTCATCGGTTTCAACAAGTAACCATCAATATCGCCCTCACCCATCATGTTAGCAAGTTCTGAGCAAGAACAATCATCATCAGCAAGTTTTGCCATCAAGTCTCTCTCAACTAGTGGAGGGTATTGGCTCTCCTGATAGTAAGGGAAATGCCCGGACGTACGGTACAAGTCTAGTTTGCCAATGTGAGGCGTGAAAACCTGAGAATAACCTTGTCTTCTGAGATGCTCACCAATGAAGTTCTGCAACTCTTGACGAACCACACTACCACGTGGGGTCCAAAGGATTAGGCCTTGTCCTACCATCTCATCAATGTGGAATAGTTGCAAATCTTTGCCCAGTTTTCTGTGATCACGCAATGCCGCTTCACGTAGCAAAGTTTCACGCGCTTTGAGGTCTTGTTTGTTGGCATAACACATACCGTAGATTCTGACGAGGCTTTCGCGAGACGAGTCTGCTCTCCAGAATGCTTGTGAAGTTGAAGTCAGTTTGAAATTGCGCAGGTAAGATGTCGAAGGGGCGTGTGGGCCGCGACATAAGTCAAAGAAATCGCCTTGGCGGTAAATGGTGGATGCATCTCCATCCTCAAGTTTATCAGAAATGATTTCTGACTTGAAAGAATTGTCAGCAAACATCTCAGCGAGTGTTGCCGAAGTGTGTTCTTCACGCTCAATTTTGAGATTCTGTTTGACAAAGTATTGCATCTTCTTCTCAATTGCTTTCAAGTCTTCTTCGCCCAAAGGCTCCATATGAAAATCGTAGTAAAATCCGTGCTCAATTGCTGGGCCAATTGTTGGCTTTGCATCTGGATAAAGTTCTGTCACTGCTTGAGCTAACAGATGAGCGCATGAATGGCGCAAGATTTCAACACCCTCATCGCTTTCAAGTAATATTTGGTCCAAGGTGCATGATTCTTCAATCGGGGTTGACAAATCCACTGGTTGGTCATTGAGAATTGCTGCGACTGCACCACGACCATAGGCGTCACGAATAACTTCGCCAGCAGAGACGCCGGCCGCAATTTCATGGATTGTGCCGTCAACAAGAGTCACTTCTAACGTCGACACCATACTCTCCTCATGCTGTGGGGGTTAGAGCGGCCATATCAACACCACGCAAAAAAAAAGTGTTTTATGCGTACAAAAGTAGACAATAGGTATCATTCATCAGCGGGTGGTTTCTTTGGTGGGCCGCTTGGAGGCATTGGGCCTGGACCACTTGGTGGGCCGGATGGTGGCATTGGGCCTGGACCACTTGGTGGACCGGATGGAGGCATTGGGCCTGGACCACTTGGTGGGCCGGATGGAGGCATTGGGCCTGGGCCGCTTGGTGGTCCTGCTGGAGGCATTGGTGGAGCGCTTGGAGGCATTGGACCTGGACCACTTGGTGGGCCGGATGGTGGCATTGGTGGAGCGCTTGGAGGC
>JABIGF010000024.1 GCA_018650285.1 Methanobacteriota archaeon | reverse complement strand
ATCATTAGGGAAAGCGTCAGCATTGTCACCGACCATGTCACCGTCTGAATCCATTGTCTCAGATGAATCATTGGGGAATACATCGGCATTATCGCCTACCATGTCACCGTCTGAATCCATTGTCTCATTAGCATCATTAGGGAAAGCGTCAGCATTGTCACCGACCATGTCACCGTCTGAATCCATTGTCTCAGATGAATCATTGGGGAATACATCGGCATTATCGCCTACACCATCTCCATCACTATCAGATTGTTCTGATGAATCATTAGGGAAAGCGTCAGCATTGTCACCGACCATGTCACCGTCTGAATCCATTGTCTCAGATGAATCATTGGGGAATACATCGGCATTATCACCTACATTATCACCATCAGAATCCATTGTCTCGGATGCATCATTCGGGAATACATCGGCATTATCACCTACACCATCTCCATCACTATCAGATTGTTCTGATGAATCATTAGGAAAGTCATCATCAAGGTCAAAGGTTCCATCTCCATCTGAATCAATATCAATGATATTGGCAGAATCTGGGCAATCTTTAGTGAGGCCTAGGTCCTTGCCGTCATTTGGTGTCACCTTTGCAGTCCATGTTTCACCAACTGTAGTGGCAGAAGAGGGGATTGTCAACAGGTCATTGAAAGCAATTTGCAAGTTCCCATCAACAAACCATCGTATTTGTGAATTCGATTCGGGGTCACCATCACCATCAGTGTAAGTATAACTTAGTGTGAGAGATTGGTCAACACCAACGTTGCCATTAGGCGAAAGAGTGAGGTCGGATGCTATTGGGAGCGTATTTGGTTGAATATATTCTGCAATAGAGGCTGACTCTTGGTCCCAAGCATCACCAGAGTTCTGGTTGTTTCCATCTCCTTGGAGCACTGCCAAATTCATACTCACAGTACCGCTACCAGACGATGGAGCTGTCCAATCCAATGCCCAATATAGTGAACCTGAATTAGTATGTGTTGCGCTAGAACCACTCTGGATTTTTACAAGAGAACCTGGGTTAGACAATGTTCCTTTGTTTACTTGAAGGGAAAATCCTCCAACAAATGCTTGAGTACCCCCTGATAGTCCGATATTAATATTGTAAGTTTGACCTGGATTGTACGTTGATGGAAAATCGTGTGTAGCAGTAATTCCACCACCGTTATAGTGGCAAGTACAACCTGCAGCCGCTTGATTGTGTTTTCCTGACGATGAACCTTCTATTGATGACGCAGCTGTAAGAACTACAAACAACATTACCCCAAGTAGAACTCTAGAAATAGGCGCCATAACGCCTTCGTAGGACCTTTTTGGTTTGATTGTTATGGCTCAAATAATAAACAATAATCGTGAAATTCGATATCAATGGCCATGTTCAATTAATCCTAGAGTGTCCATTCCAAACAAGGCGCAACCAAGTATTGCTGCACCTAACAATACGAACACCATTGCTTTTCTTCCAGTTTCAGGATTATGAATGTCTGGCAAAGTATCTACTGTAGCGATATACAGGAAAGTACCAGCCGAGAATAGCATTGCTAGCCCTATTAGGTGGGTTTCTAAATCTTCTAAGGCAAAGTATGCAATTATCATCATTATTGGCGTAGCAAGCGAGAAGATTACTACATCTCGTATTGAGTCCTTGCGCTCATTTCTTTCATGCATTGAAAATACCCCTAGGCTGAATGCAGCAGGACCTTTGTGTATCAATACCGCCAAAGCGATTGTTGCAGTAATAGAAACACTACCAGAAGCGGCGGCGGCCCCAATCGCCAATCCATCAGTTGCGGCGTGTAGAGTAAGCCCTAGTACCAATAACCAACCTGATGAGGAATGATGGACATGTTCATGATTATGTTCATTACTATGTTCATGATGTTCTTCGTGTACAGCATGTCCAATTCCCGAACCTTCTAGGATTAGCATAAGTAAAAATCCAGCTAGAATCGCGCCACCAAGTAATAATCCACTTGCATGTTCATCATCATGCAATTCATGTTCATCTTCTGATGCTAATTCATAGCCTTCTGGAATTACAACTAATAATGCAGATGCAATAATAATTCCAGCAGCGATCGATGTGAACATTTTTAGCCTATTTGGGTCATCTTTTATTTTTGAGAAAATGGGGAGCAGTCCGCATATTAGAGCTACAAATAGTGTGAGCAAAGCATAGGTCATTGGTGCATTAGTCATATTTATCGGTCAATTAATACATATTTAAGAAATGTTATTAATTATTTCTTATTAGCATAACCATGAGTCGTGTACTTTCATTTAGCACAGACAAAGAATTTGCTAATCAATTAGAGAATTTAATTGAAGAATCTGGGTATAAGAATCGAAGTTTATTCCTGCGGGATGCTAGCTTACATTTTGCAGAATCTCTGCAACGAGGGGAGTTGTTATCGATGGCAGATGAGGAAATTGTAGAGGGAACTATTGTAATATATTATCAGCATGGAGTTGAGAACAAACTTATGGATCTTCGCCATTCACATGAAATTGAGGTTTTTTCGTATCATCATAACTGTTTGACATCAAGTCATACATGTGTAGATACAATGCAAGTTAAAGGAATGGCAGTGTCATTCAGACAGATGGTTGATTATCTGAATAATACAAGAGATGTTGACAAAGTAAATTTCATTGCCGCGCCTATGCGAGACAAAGGATGCTGTTAATCAGAATAGACTTTGAAATTGTAAATCCGTTTCAATGGGTCGATACAGAGGCTAGCCTATCGAAGGACGCACTGAATGCCCTTCAAACAGATTTTGAAAGTTGCATGGGTAATCGGATGAGCCCTTCCAACTCATCCAAATTGCTTAGTCGCTACTTCCAACTCATTCTATCTCAATTATTTCCGAAAGTAGAATGATGCCCCCACCACAGAGTCATGGAATCGATGTTGAAAACAAGCCACTGTCGTAGATTTTTTATTTTCTTTATACACCTTTGCAAGATCAGGTATTCTAACTGTGACTATATTTTCCTTAATACTGACAGAGCAGTTTTTACTCCATCGTGGATTCATTGTTTTGATTGGTCGATATACATTAAATGTGAATCCAAGTCGTTCACGTAATATTGTAGCAGTTTCCTTTGCCACCGTGTATGATCTCCCTCCCTCTTTCAGACCAAAGTTCGCATTAGGTTCAGGAATAGTGAATTCAATGGTAATTCCTGGGGGTCCACCCGTTCTTCGCCATCTGACATTCACCATGATTAAATCAGCCATGAAGTAGTGTATAAGCGATTCTATTCTCAAACTAACCCTCGCAACACCCATGCAACTGACGGGTGTCGCAAGGGTACCCACTCATGAGTTTCTCACGCAAGGGTGTACAAAGGGAGTTGCAGCAAATCCCTAATGACGAATCCCTCGCCATCTCTATTTTCAATCCAGAGAAGGGGATAACCGGACTTAATACCCCCTTCAATCATAATCTTACAAATGTCATTCAATTTCTTACCACTAGAATCCCCATCCCACAATGATGTGTCAACATTCATAATTGTATTAGAAATAAATGCTACAAGGAAATCTTGGAATCTACCAAGTTCGCCACCCTCAAAAGTAGATGGGATTTCAGTAATTATTATTGGATTAAATATTCCTTTTGAATGCTCCATCATTGATTGTATGAATAATTGACCCTCAGTATTTTTTGTCAACGCATAAACGTCGTTCTCTTCCGACGAAACATCGGAAAACGCACGAAAACATGTTGAAAATGTAAGAGTGGAGGTTTCCATGGCACCCCGTCATAATGAGATGATTTAATGTTATGGTTCAAAAATTCTAATGAGTGAATCCACAAGAATCTGAACAGAAAACCCTCAAGTATTGGGTCAAATTTCACACCGTCTCTTGTGGGTTGATACAGACAACCGACATATCATTCCCATGAAATCGCAAGGGTTCTGCCAAACCCCTCGAGACATTATGGAAGAGTACAATGGGTGTTCAGTCCCCCAGTACACTGCCTACCCATGCGAAGGACGGGTTTCGGAAGGGCCCCCCTATAATCAGAAACCATGAATATATGGCCTTTCGGCCATAGGGTGAAACGATGACAGAGGATAGACTGTATGGGGTGGCGACCATTATTGCAATAATTCTTGCAATTGGTTCCATTTTGATTTTCATTTATTCAATCATTTTAATTGTTAAAGATGAAGGACAACCATCGGCAGGTCCAATGGCGGTTACAGACGGGTGCTGTTTTGGTGGAATAGGGTTGATTGCATCGTGTGCGCTACTCTCTTTTTCCGTGTTAGTCCAGATAGTGGCCTCAAATTCATTTCCTAATAAGCAGAATCATGTGCAAATGATTCCTCCAGAACTCCAGAAATAAAGAGTGATAGGTTAGTTTTTTGAGAATAATTTTGAGCATCGGATAAGCAAATCAGGATATTCGCATTGGAGTATCCGAATACCCATTGAAACAGATTCTAAATTTCAAAGGGCTTTCAGTGCGTCCTTCGATAGGCTACCCATGCAACAGGCTCACAGTCCGTCATTCGTTCAAGAAAACGAACGCCAATATTGGATTAGCATAGATGGAAGGCAGCGGACCGAAGTCCGCTGCACAACCAAATTCGCATACTTACTCAAAGACTGAAGTTTTCCAACTCTGCATTGTCATCTAATCCAGCCTGCTTTACATTGCCTTCTGAATCGATGAACTCGCCTGCCTTGACCAAGTTGGTGTGCATGTTTGCCTCATGGTCTGAAGTTCGGCTCAGTTGTTGCTCACCTAGTGCCAACGAAATACTGGTAGTAATCGCTTGCAAGGTCTGTAATGCTCTGTCACGATGAGTTACTGTAATCTGGTGGTCAGAATATCTTGCTTCCTCAAAGATTGAGATGAAAGCATCCAATTCAGCTGGCGAAGCAATGCCACGCAATGCCTCACGGACAGCCCACTCAAATTCACGCGTTGTCTCGTATACCTTCTTCATGAAGCCGTGTTGGCGGAAGAAGCGAACCAAGTCTTTGTAACAGTTGAAAATCACTGCCACATACTCGTTAGCAACTTGTAATTGCATCATCGTATCAGTCAATATTCCTTGGAGGATACTAATTCTACGACGCTCAGCATAACGCTTGTACATCACCGCACCAATAATCATTGCAAATAACATTGCTAAGATAATTGGCAAGATATATTCTGGTTGAGTCCACCATGCTGCACCTGCTGCATTGAGGTTTGGATCACCAAGATCAACTTCCCCGACCAAATTATCTCCACCTACGAAATGCGCGGATTCTGGGAAGGTTGCAATGATTCGCCACCATCCATCACAATCCTCGTCACCACATTGAGTGCCAGTATATTCCTTAGTAAAGTTAGCAATTCCACGGTCGCTAGTTGTTTCAATCACGAGAGACTCATTGACCCAATCACTACCATTCCAATACTGGAAGATAAAGTGAACTTGCTGACCTGCAACTGCTGCCTCAATTCGATTTCTTAGAACTGCAACACTGCCAGTAATTTCATCACCAGGCAGGTAGCCATTAATTCGCTCCCACGGAGCGTCAAATTGCATATCCACCTTAGAACGAACTAGAACAAGAATATCCATTGTTGAACCATTAACAACCGCTGAAGATTCCTTGTCACAACCCTTTGAAACATCTCTGTCTGGCTCGTATGCAAGTCTCAATAATCTAAAGCCTTCCAATTCGTTACCCATCGGCTCCACACCCTTTCTGGAAGGATTCTGCTCTGGGTCACCACTGAACCAGTTGATTGCACCATCTTCGTCACCAGTGTATGCAGTTGCAATTGGGCGTGTGTTCTGGTCTGGGTTAAGATAGATGTTGATACACTTACCACCAATTGCTTGGCCGTTTGATTGTTTGAGGAAAGCCTCGATGTGGAAAGATTCCTTCAGGTAAAGCACTGGATAGCTCGTACCGTTTGAGAAGGTGTATCGGTCCACGTCTGTCTGGTATGGCCCTACTTCAGTTATCTCAAGAGATGAGTTTGAGAAGACTGGGAACAGGTGGGTCACAGAGGAATTCTTGTAGCGTTGACGGTCGTTGTTTTCCCATGAATTATAATCAATTGTGACTCTTGCTTGTCCAGCCATCACACCTTGCAATGGGCAAGTAATTTCGAAGTATCCACCAAGGTCTGTTGAACCAGGGTTACATGTTACTGGCCCTTGGCTACTACCCTGCATTTCGTAATAAATGCGGACTTGACGGTTGGTCAAGTTGCTGCCAAGTTCATCAAGCAAACGTCCTGTAACAACCATTGGCTTCTCAATGATTTCACCGGTGTTTGGATCTGTTTCTGAGGTGTAAACGATTTGCTGGTCTACATCTAATACAGTACGACCAATCATTGCAAATCCATCAACATCTGAGCGAAGTACTCTACGGAAATGGTCATTTCCAGGTTGATTTGTACATGGATCCCACTGACCTGGCAAAGTCAAATGATATTCTTGAAGTGCCATTTCACATCCTTCATTAGGCAGATTCTCATTGAATCTTAATATCACATTTACTGGGCCAAATCCTTCCGGAAGGAAAGAGGCTGGGTCTTGACGCAATGCTTGTGGGTCAAGTGAAACTTCGTAGTGGATAACACCAGCATTAGGTACAATTGTTGAGACCACTTGACGATGAGCAATATTTTCGAAATCATATCCTTCAAAGATGACTGATACATTGCCACCATTCTCCCCATCACCCGAGAGTGAAGAACCTAAATCACGTATTCCTGGTGTTCTATTATCGTCAGTTACTTGTGCAGTAAATTCCCACACGTCGCCACTTTCACAGATGTTTGCACCCGCACATTCAGCACTCACTAAATTGATGAATGTTTGAGACACCACCCAGAAATCTTGACTGACTGAAGAACCCTTCAATAGAGGGTTTCCAGGGAACTCAAAACTCATTGTGAAGTTACCAAGTTGATGTTCTGATGAAATGTTCATTGGAATCTTGAAGATACCATTTGCATCGGTTTCAGAAGAATTCATCTCGCCTGTTGCTGACCAACTCCAATTGACTGCGACATTCTTCACTGGTCGCATTGCATTGTCAACTAGACGTGCTTCAACTGATGAGTTGGTGTTACGGTATAGACGAGGAACTGAGTTCAACTCAAAGTCGGTTGTTCCAACAACAGAGATATTGACATATGCCCCTGTTGGCGCTAATACTGCCGTTTGATTACCTGTAAAGTAGTAATTTGAATTGGTGAAATCAACCTTAATTCCATAAGTTGCAGCTTCATATTGACTATACCAAGACCAATTGTAATTGAATACTGCTTCATTGCCCATTAATGTAGGCTTGCGAGCATATCCTGTCTCTTGTGAGCCTTGGAAAATACCATTGTGGTCAAGGTCAACTTGGAGTGCCATTGGGTCTTCAGCCCATGGCGCGAATGTTCTGTTTGAAACATTTCCAAGGACGGCGAAATTTTCACCTGTGTCCATTTCTGGAATAATTTCACAACGCACACCGCTTTCAGGGTCATTTGCATCAATTGGTCCACAAGGTGGCACATCAAAATCAGCACCATTTTGCATAGCAATATACCAATGTGTACTGTTATGGTTGAGGAAAGGACGCAATCTTGCTGCTTCATCAAGCAAAGATGCTTTGTCTCCATCCCATTCCATTGGCCAAGGTTTTCCAATGCTTGCTGCTTGGAAGTCAGTTCCTGCTGCTGCCAAACCTGAACTCAAGTAAAGAGCGCGCCAAGCGCCGAAACTTGAACCGGTGAATACTGTCGCATCCCAGAAGTAAACTGGATTATCACCAGAAACAATGATTTCTGCTTCAACATACATCCTGTGCATTGACTTCATTGTAAATGGATCTGTATGGTCTCCAATCAAGTATGGGAATGGCCATTCACTAGCCAAAGTGGGGTTAACATAGCCGAGGAAATCATAATCTCCTACTGGCAGTGATGTTGTTGAGTAATTGTATATTCCTTGAATTTCATGCTGTTTAGACACATCATTCCAAAGTACCATCTCATAGCCACCTGGTATCATACCTGGACCATTATCAAGAGTTGAATTCCAAACCACTTGCTCCCAAATTCCACTGTTACCATTTGCCTGAATAAAGGTTAGAGAACACCAACCATTGGAATCGGTTCTATAACCCATTCCAAATCCTGTGAAATTGGTTGCAGATGATCTATTACCAAAAGGACCTCCTGATACTTCAAAGGTAATTGGTGCATGTTCAATTCGCTGGTCGTAAAAACCACGGTCCCAATCTGCTGAGTAATGCGCCTTGAAATCAAGCCACAATGGTTGCTCATCGCTGCGGAAATAATACCATGCGACGAAATCAACAGTTAGATTCGCTTTCACGCCTACTGTTTTAGGAATTGATGTTGAGCCGTCATGGACAAACATTTCTGTCACTTCTGCAGTAACTGTGTATGTCGTATTGTCACCAACATGAATATCCTCTGGATAGAGGAATTGCCCAACAGTAAATTGACCCCATGAATTTGTCAATACGTCAACAGTCTCTAATGCAAGCGTTCCATTATCAGTCCAAACAATTGAAACTTGAACTGGGAGGTTTTCTGCTGGCTCAAACTGCTGTGATGACAGGTTAAGCCATTCAACCCAACCGCCAAATAACGCCGGACTATTCGCATCCATCCACAAAGTATCTTCAATAGAAACATTGACTCTTGTTGGAATCTTGTCATCCTTATCAGCAAAACAATCGTTATCATGGTCCCAATCAGATGACTCGCTTCCATTGTAACATGGGAAACTGGTTGAGTTTTCTTCCAAGACATCGTGATTTACATCGAAGTAGGTATCATTATCATCATCAACATCTTGACCATCTGGTCCAGTCGTATTATTCATAATATTGTAGATACCTTCGCCATTACCATAATCGTCGTGATCCCAAGGGTTTGTTGATTCACGGTTGAATCGTGTTGGCCAAAGTAAAATCTCATCTTTGTCCTTCATTCCATCTTCATCGTCATCTTCATCCTCATCATCACGTTCACCATCGTTATCGTGGTCCCAAGGTGAAACAAGTGGAGTAGCAGTTGCAAGTTCTACTGCATTTGAACGGCCATCACCATCCCAATCATCGTCACCCCAATCAGGGATACCATCGTTGTCATGATCCCAAATATACTGTTCTTCACCATCGAAACATCCAGGGACTAACTCTTGAACAGTGTCTGCAACACCATTGTTATCATCATCCCAATCTTCACCATCAGGAACGCCGTCGTTATCGTTATCAACATCATAGAATTCAGGGGAAAGATACCCTTGACCCATCACACCTTTGTCCCAAACGGCTTGATACCAACCATCACCATCTGGGTCAGAATCTTGACCATCGTCATCCTTGTCTTGACAATTTAATCCAGTGAAGAAATTACCAGGTGGTATTGTCCCAGCATCGTCATCAAGGTCGTTATTTGTGTCTATTTCAAAATAATCCCAAATACCATCACCGTCATCATCAACATCCCATAAATCATAAACGGAATCAAAATCATCATCCAAATCAGCTGTATCATTGAACATACAAGTTGGGTCAATCCATGTTCCATTCATGTTAATTGGAGCGCCACAATCGTCATCGGGGTCAACTTCATCGTCAAGATGGTCAGCAAACTCATCTGGGAAGAAGTTACCATTTGTATCTTGATTCCAGTTAAACAATTGCCACTTCAAACCAATCCATGCTGTAAACAAATCACGATTGTGATCTAATGCTGTGTAGTTTGATGAAGCAAAGACCTGAGGTCCGAAAGAGAAGTGGTAACACTGAGATGTGCACCTCCACTGGTTTTGAGAATTAGCACCATCATAAGACCCTTCAGAGAAGGTTGCATCTGGACGAGTACTGTAAGGAATACCCATCTGTGCACTAAAGCCACTCAATGGATATCCATATTGAAGAGCGTATTCAAAACCACAAACTAATCCAGTAGATGCACCGCCAGAAACTGCCTGAGGTTGTACAACAAATCCACACTGGCCAAAATCAAGAGAGCCCCCCATCTTAGGGTCGTCAACATCCAAAATTCCGTCATTACCTTCATCTTGGTCCCACCAATCAGGCATTCCATCAGCATCTTGGTCAATATCTAATCCATTCTGAAGAGTATCACCATCTCCATCAATGTCCCATTTGTTGTCACCATTCCAACTAGACCAACGTGACATGAAAATCCACCAAAACTCGGGAATCACACCAGATGTTGGTGGGCTTGTTGTGCCATCAAAACCATTGTAATTCAGAATGAAATTTTGTCCAACTGAAAATGGATTTAGTAGATATGTCAGATTCCAATGGTCTGTCACATTGTCTGTATATCGCTGAGAATCACCGGTACCATCCAAATCGTCACCATCGCCCAAAGGATACCATGACTGGTAGAAACTGTCACTGGTATCTTGGTCAATAATACCACAATTACCGTCATCAGGGTCAAATAAATCCGCTATTCCATCATTATCATCGTCCCAATCTTCGTCATTTTGTAGACCGTCTCCATCAATGTCTGTATCAACATCGTTTGGACCGTCGTCACGATATTTACTGCCATTCAACTGGTGAATGTCATTATCATTGTCAAGGTCACAATCTGTATCAATGTCCATGAAATCGGGGATTCCGTCATTGTCATCATCAACATCCTCGTAATTGAGAATTCCATCACCGTCCCAATCATTGTTTCCAGTATATGATGCACGTTCTGTGGTACACAAGATGTTTGAACCACCAGGTGTGCCGTCTCCGTCACCATCAACATTAGCGTCGTAATTTGAATTCCATTCACAATTCCAAGTATTCACTACATTAGTGTGATTCATTGGATATGGGTCAACTTCGTTTTCTAGACCGTCATCATCCAAATCCCATGATAGGTTTGCTGCATTCCAACCGGGCTCAAACAACGGGTTATCTGGACTAGTAGTGCCGCCCATTTCAACATCAAACCAATCCCAAACGTGATTGTAGTTGAAATCGATAGCACGCCATCGGTCGTTGTCACTGTCCCAATCATAATCAAGTTCACAATCAATTCCACTGATTCCATCTGTGTCATGACCAGGAGTTTGGTATGGGCTTGTATCATTACGATTATAATCATTCAAACCGTCACCGTTGGTATCTAAATCCCAACAGACATCACGAATACCATCGTTGTCGTCATCGGGGTCATACATGTCAAGGATTCCATCGTTGTCATCGTCTGCGTCTACATTGTTTGGACTACCATCATTATCTCCATCTGCATCAAGGAAATTAGGTATTCCATCACCATCTAAGTCGCCATCCCAAATGGTTGTAAACACAGGACTTGCTGGATGGAATAACGCTTCAAGAGATACAAAATTAAGACCACCGCTGTAAGCGCGGTAATCGTTATGAGTCCACTGATGAGCAGCATCAAAATTACCAGTCGACTGCATAGTTCCAGTCACTGAAGCATCGTAGGGGTTTGCATCAATCCAATCAAGAACGCCGTCGTTGTCATCGTCATCATCAAAGTAATCACGAGCACCGTCTGCATCATCATCACAAGGCCATGAAAACTGGTCAATTCGACCATCGTTATCATCGTCCTCGTCGTAACTCTCACGGCCTGAACCGTCCATATCTTCGTCAGGAACGCCATCGTTATCGTGGTCCCACAAGTTCTGGTCTATTCTGTAACCAAAACCAACTGGTTGGCCGGTTGCTGGATGAATTGTGGTCGCATTCACATATCGGTCAGATGAAACATTTACAGGGTCTGAACCTTGATTCCAATCAATGGGCCCCTCAAGAATACCGTCGTTATCATCATCCCAATCATCGTGGTCAAGAAGACCATCATTATCGTGATCGTATGGGTCAGTAGCGAAACAACCATCGAAACGCTCAATGAGATCATAGATGCCGTCATTGTCATCATCAAGGTCGTCTAAATCATTAATTCCATCGTTATCGTGGTCTTCTGTATTTGTCTCTTCTAGGTTAGGGCCGATATTCTGTTGCCTCAAATCAACAAGTGAAAGGTCAGAAATTTTTCCATACATTACAGCAGGGTCACTATATTGTGGGTCCAGTAGAGATGGATGTAATTCATTCCCCCACATAGATGGCGAATCTCCTATATTACCACCACCTTCTTGGTCATAGGTCTGGATAGCATTACGCTCACCCACTACCCCATACTCAAGGTTTGATTCCCCAGCATCATCATTCGATAATTCAGCCCATGGAACTGAATTTAGTACACTCATTAACATTAGCATAATCATAGAAAAGGCTGCTAGCCCGTTGTTCCGTGGTTTGCTATTCATTCTATTCAAGTTGGTTTTAGACATCATCTCACCCTTTGAAGCACCTCGCCACTAACGCCCGATATATCAACGGCTCGGCGCGTATGTGCTTCTTTGTATCACAGAGTGATACCTGTATCATTGCTAAATAATTGATGAAAATAATAGGCACGAATTCATTTGAAGAATTAGATAAAAAAAATTAGCGGCCCCCCGGGGGAAATTCCCCCGAGGGTGCCTGGCACCACTCCGCCGAGGCGGGTGGGATCGTGTCAAGGTGATTTTAACAATCTAACAGTTCAAGAATCAGTTCTCGAGTTCGTCGAGAATTCCATCGTTGTCGTCGTCATCATCTTCGTGGTCATCGCTACCATCATTGTCGTGGTCGAACTGTCCAGTTAGATCATTTCCATCGTTAGACTCGTACCAGTCAGATAGGCCGTCGTTATCGTCGTCCGTGTCTGTCTTGTCTTCGAGACCGTCGTTGTCGTGATCGTATCTGTAGCTGCCAGAGATGCCGTCGAATTCGTCGACATCTAGGATATCGTCGTTATCATCGTCATCATCTACGCCGTCGTTAAGACCATCATTATCATGGTCACGCATAGCGCTGCTGCCGTTCTCATACACATCATTGTGGTTATCGATGCCATCGTTATCGATGTCAAGGTCGACGTTGTCTGAAATCCCATCGTTGTCGTGGTCGTAGATGTCAGTAT
This sequence comes from Methanobacteriota archaeon, assembly GCA_018650285.1. Taxonomy (GTDB): domain Archaea; phylum Thermoplasmatota; class Poseidoniia; order Poseidoniales; family Thalassarchaeaceae; genus MGIIb-Q1. The sequence goes on along the minus strand of JABIGF010000024.1, from coordinate 468 downwards.
TTGGGTCTCCGTCCTGGACTTCCTCTTGGTCGTCTATTCCGTCACCATCATCGTCGTTATCCTCAGCGTCATTGATTCCATCGTTATCGTGGTCCTCTGGCGAGCTGTCGAGTGCATCTGGGATGCCATCGTTGTCGTCATCGGTGTCGATATCGTCTGGGATTCCGTCGCCGTCGTTGTCGGTATCACCGTTCTGTTCCTGGTTGTCGAGCTGTTGACCTTGCTGCTGGTCGGACTGTTCCCCTTGCTGGCCTTGTTGACCGTTTTGGGTTTGACCTTGCTGCTGCTGGTTCTGACCATTTTGGTTTTCACCATTCTGATCTTGCTGTTCTTGCTGACCTTGCTGGCCACCTTGTTCGCCACCTTGCTGCTGCTGTCCTTGTCCGTTATCCTGCTGCTGACCTTGCTGACCTTGCTGGCCTTGCTGACCTTGCTGGCCTTGCTGACCTTGCTGGCCTTGCTGACCTT
>JABIGF010000022.1 GCA_018650285.1 Methanobacteriota archaeon | reverse complement strand
TTTTTTGGTGGGTCATGGACGTACAGTTGCTCAGAATCTCCTAACTGGTATAGAGGAGTCCCTTCAGCAACCTCATCAAGCATAGGGTCAGGTTCCACCACAACTTCCTCAACCTCAACATCCTCAACTACTTCCTCCAAATCTGGAGCAGCAGGTATCTCATCAACTGGGTCTAAATCTTCAATCAAATGAGGTGTACCATCTTCATCAGCAGGAATTTCTGTTCTGTAATGCTCAAGGATTCTCTCAACTAGGTCATCCTTTTTACCAGATACTTTTAGCCCTAGAGCCTTCAAATTATCCTTTAATTCTGAGACTGTCAATTTATTCCAAGGAAAAGTAAGAGGGTCTTTCATAGCCTTCTTTCTTTTTCTCTCTTCTAAAGCAGAATCCATTTTTTCCTTCGATTTACTAGCAAGTTTCTTTGAGGAGTCAGCAATATCTCCCGCACCTTTCTTGAGGTCTTTTCCAAACTTCTTCAAGCCTCGTTTCATTTTCTCAAAAGTGTCATCCTCATCCGAGATGTAGACATCTTTGTCAAGCGGCAAGTCGGGCAAATCTGAACCACTTTCATCACCGCCCATGATAAGCGGTTACAATGATAGATTATTGAGTTTATCACGATATCAATAAGTTTCGACGAACCGACGCAGCAGTTATCAAAGCCACAAGCAATAAGATTAGTTCAAACCCTAGAAGTGGGCCACCTTCGTAACTTTGTGACCAACTATCGTAAAACCGTATATCATAATCAGAAGCACTCGAACTATTTGTCACAATAGAATAACTATCACCTGTTGAAACAAAACCATCACTGTTGGAATCATTCCATTCAATCGCCCACCATGCACCCTCTGCATCAGTCAAGTTCACCGCCCCATCATCAACATTCATTGACAGAGAATAATTGAACTCCTCTGTTTCACTATCTTCTAAACCAATTCTTAATTCGATGTCACCTAACAATACCTCATGCACGTGTTCATCATCCACCTCACCTGAAAAAATGTAATAATCACCATTTTCTGTTTGTTCATCAAAATCAATGTCTACCGAAGTTTTAGGATACGTATCCAGTACAGATAATGCGGCATTATCCCCCCATGTGATTGTCAATTTCATAGCTTCATTACCATCATGTGAATTAATTTCTAATTGGCGCAGACGTGGCGGCATCTCAAGAAATTCTACCATAATGCTGTGAGTATCATTGGAAGCAGTAGCAACTTGTTGGAATGAAATCGGGTCCATCGTTATCGTCCAAGTCAAACCATTGATATTCATGTATAAAGCGCCAAGATCAGGAGTCAATTCCGCTAAAAGATCGTCATTCCCACCACCACCGATGCTATCCTCTGATTCTAATTCAACAAATGGATTAACATATTGAGGTACTAAATCGCGTGCAAGGAACCACTGATTACCCACCATGATATTTACATCAGTTGACGCACCTTGGACTATTCTGTATTCAAGTCCCATTACTCCCGATTGAATCGCTAGACCTGTATCAGATAGTTGAGCAGTATCATCTTTAGCAATGGTGAAAGTCATCTCCATCAATTCACCATCTTCTAATTCTTTGGAATATATCTCCACCATTAATTGGTCTTCAGATTCCGCTAATGCTGTAATATTCATCATAGATTCATCACCAAGAAAATCTTCAACATCCCCGCCACTCATCAAAGCCCCGTCATTAATCACATCATCTGATTGCTCTATACTCGGCCCGAATGCATCTAAACATCCCGAAAACAGGAGGCTACAAGCAATCAATAGCAATAGAACTCTCTTCATTGATTATTGCAAAAAGTTGAGGCTTTTGAGACTTTGGCCCCAACGGCTCTAAAGAGCAAGCCGCCACCCCCACAACAGGCCACGGGGAGGTGGATAGCATGGGCGCTGACATTCTCGTTGTTTTCAAGAAAAATTTTGAATCGGTTCACGACCGTTCATTGGCCTCTTTGAAATCTGATTTGGATGCCATCGGCGAAGAATGTGGCACCACCTACGAACTTGTGCCAAGAGAATCTGTCAAACGCTCCGATTTTGTTGGTCGCGACCTAGTAATCATTGTTGGCGGCGATGGAACATTGACCTCAATCGCACACAATATCGATGCCGATACTCCAGTGATGGGAGTCAACAGCCACCCTCAAGAAGACGACCCTGACGGTTCTTTTGGCTTCTTCATGGGAAGTGATTCCAACACATTTGATTCAGATTTGAGAGCGGCTCTAAACGGAGAGGCAATAGTTAATCTCCTACCACGTCTTACTGCTGAAATAGTCACAACCAGCGGAAATCGCATTACTTGCGACCCTGCCTTAAACGACCTACTAGTAGCCAACACTCATCAATATCAACCAAGCCGATACCGACTAAAAAGAGAAGGTGATGAAGTAAATGAAAAGGTAGACTTGATGCAACGCTCATCGGGCCTACTCTTCTCTACTTTCGTAGGTCAAGGCGCATGGTTTCGTCACATTTGTGTAATTGAAGGTATGAAATTTGACCCTGAAATGATTCATGACCATTATCTCTATTGTGCACGTGATTTACCACGAGATGAAAGAAGAGATGACGGCTCATACTTCGCCTGGACAAACAAACCCACCATAATCAACTCAGATATGCACCGAGGATTCTGCGTCCCAGATGGATGGGATGAATGGCACTTCACACGAGGTTCTACTGTCACCGTATCTATTGACGGGCCAAAATTACAATTGCTAACATTTAGAGAAAAGATTGTCGATAAACTCGCCCACTGGATTGAATGATTAGTGAATTAACATCTCAATCATCATCGTCACTAATGCCTTCATCGAGTTGTAGTTCTAACTCTTGGATTTCTGCAAGTATATCCAAACGATTCTGACTTACTTCGCCTTCTGGATCTTCAGGGTCTTCAGATGCATCTTCCTCAAGGGTTGTATTCAATTCTTCAATGCGTGCACGTATTTCTTTGCGCGCATTCATCCTAGCAGTAGACTCTGCCTTTTCTTTGACTCTTGCCTCAGCCTTGATTCGCTCCTTTTCTGCCGACTTCTTTTCTTCATCGGCAGCATTCTTTGCTGCTTCCTTTTCTACTAATGATGCCGAGTCATACTTCAACTGCATATGTGGGTAAGGTATGTCAATACCTTCGTCAATACACCTCTCAAGAACTCTAGTCAGAATCCAATCTCTAGCCACCCATTCATCCGAGTAATCACGAACCCAACAGTTCAATCTAAACAATAAAGCTGAATCTAACATATCACGGAATAGTGCAGTTGGTGCTGGATTATCAATAATGTAGTCACATTCACGAACAACGTCAAGTAACATTTGCTTGATGTGCGCAGGCTCTTCATCATACCCAACCCCAATATTTAGCCGAAGATTAACTCTTTTTGGAGAATCTTCTGGCCCACCCTTAGCGAAATTGATAACTTCCTTTCCACTAATACTCTTGTTTGGAATAACCACTTGATGTTCTTGCCCTGTCTTGATTTTCGTTGACATTATCCCTACATCAACTACCTTCCCGGTCACACCCATCACTGTCACTTTATCACCGACTTCAAATGGCTTATCCATGACCATCATCATCCCTGATACCAAATTTGATGCAGTCTCCTTTAGAGCCATACCAACTACAAGAGAAATGATAGTTGCTGAGGCAAGAATACCCGTAATATCAATATTTAATTGTGCGAAAATGACCATCGCTGCTCCAATCCAAATAGCGATTTTCATTCCAGAGAATATTAATGATTCAACCCCTCCAAGATCCATGTCTGCTCGTTTATTCAGGTTTTCTATAATGACAGGTACGAACAATTCAACTATTTGAACTGCAAAACGAGCTAACATGTAAACAAGAATTATTACTATCAACTTGGCAAACATCATGCTATTAGATGAATCACTCTCAAATACCCACATAATTGTGAGCCACAGGCCTGCCAATACCACACCTACGTTGATGAGTGGGGTTGCAAGGTCAAAAATCGTATCATCATATTTATTGTCACTTTTAGAAATCAACTTCATAACAGGACCTTTTGCTATTGATTGGACAGTAGCACCTGCAATAATAGAACAGGAAAGTCCTATTATTAGCCGGACCCACCATTCCATCCCGTCTATTGTTGACCAATAATCTAGGACCGTATCTGTAAGAGTCATCATCCCCCCCATCCCCTATTAGGTGAAAAAGTGTCGCAATCAGAATTCTCAAATATTTCGAGATAATCTGATGGAAATTGAGGTTGTTATGAATAATCACTCAGACTCACTATCTTCAATACTCGCTACTTGATTTGAAATATCAACATTAACGCGCCCAATAATGAGGAAAACTAGTGGGATAATAGGCACTGCTAACCATGCAATAATTCCCTCCCCAAAACTTATTGACACCTCTCCTGCAAATCGTATGAAAGCTTCAGCCCCTTCTTCACCATCTTCGGGAGGATTTTCTCTCACAGCATCTCTTTGCGATGCATTTACCAAACCAAGATCATATCCCGATGAATCAAAACCAAAATTTAGCCCAGTAGAATGAAGCGACAATGAAGAGTTGAATGTTGAATGTGCAAATTGATTATCACCCACCTCATCTCCAGTTTCAAGCGCTCCTCTAGCCTCAGGACCTGAATCATCAGAATACCCCCCAAACAGGCTCATTGGAACCATTACTATGAGTAAAAAGGCTGTGAAACCCCACATTCCAAATCCAAGCCATGAAAACCATCTCCGATAAGACCCAAGAGCGAAAAACGCAACCGTTAGAATCACTCCTTTTTGAACCAATTCTCTAGTATCATCTAATGTAGATGTCACATTTACTTCTCCAGCCTCACCTATATTTTCACGAGTGTTAAGATAAACAATAAGTGGTGTGGCATTGGTTATTTCGATGTCTATATGTTCTTGTTCTGAATCAAGAGAATAGTTTGCCCAAATAGTTGGTTCACGGCTAGGGCCCTCCAAATAGGTCCCATATGCCGAGACTTCAAACCACACCCCTTGAACCAAGAGCAGCCCGAGCAGCGCTACTGCTACCGCTACTACGCCTTGGCGAACGTGTGCAGGTCGCATTGAAGCCACTCAGTGGATTATTCTTCTTGGCGACGTGGTGTGATGCTTGCGACCATCGCTGCTCCAAGAACAACGAATAATACTGAAATCAAACCAGGCGCAGGCAGTCCAAAGAAACCGCCTTCTGATGCTTCTTCAGCAGGTGGAGAAGTCTCCGGGGTTGTTTCTTCAATCATGCTTTCAGGCGCATGTTCACCAAGTGCTGCAACAATAGCAGATACATCGTGAGCTGAAATAGGAGCCAATTCCTCTATTGTGTCAGCAGTTTCAGCAGCATCCTCTGCTTCATCAGCAGCAGTACCAACCAAATATACTAGATGATTTTGAGCAGGTGGATTATTGTTGTAGGCTGATGTTTCAGGACCAAGAACTGAATACTCATTGCCTGCTTCGGTTTCACCAATCAGTTGCATACCAACATAGCGGGAATGTTCATTACTCCACAAAGCGTTGTAATCACCATCAACATATGGGAAATCAATTTCAACATCTTCATATTTTTCCATCTCAAACTCTAGTCGTTCACCGACAGATTCCAAATTCTTAGTGAAATCTGATTCTTCAAAAGCACCATAAAGATTCATTGCTAAATTCTCTAATTCTGATGCTAATTCCTCTTCATCTACACCTTCATCAGAACCATCGGTACAATCTTCTTCGCCATCATTTACATAATCACGAGGAATCTCTTCGCCATTATCACAAGTGAATGTATCAAACACAACAGTTTCCTCTGCATCTTCACTCCAAGATTCCATTGCTGCTTCCATTGCATCTAAAGCATTTGTCTGATCGCCACTACCCATAATTGCATTTCCTAAGGAATAGCCAATCATTATGCCCATTCCTGGTGAAAATGGATCCATCATTACTTCAGATGCTACAGTAGTTGTCCCACTATCATCAATAGTTATTGTCTGCTCACCACCGAATGTATATGGTATTTCAAATTGCAATCCATCCTCCATCATCATATCATCGTTATCTGAATCAAATGTCCCTGAATCTGGTATAGTATCTGAAAGATGTAAATCTAATGCATCTGCTTCAAATCCAAACTCATCCATTGGTAAACCTGTGAAAGAAAGGTCATATGATTGTTCAGTAGCATAGGAACCTGTCATTTTCCCACATTGTAATGTAGTGCATTCCCAATCAAAATCATTACCATTATTCATCATGTTGAGAACATTACTAGGGTGCTCTAAGCGCCATTCACTGTTGATTGAATCAGCAGCCCATCCCAATTCAATTCCAGCATCAAGATCCATCTCAAATGAATCTCCATTGCCCGAAACATCAGCATAGAAGCCCATTCCGGCTCCAACACCCAAATTCGCGGAAGCATCAAGGTCAGCACCAACCAACATCAGGTCTGATGTCACATATTCTGTATACACTAGGTCCATCACAACAATTGTTTCGTAATCAGCAGATAATACCACTTCCATTGATGGAGCACTCATTATAGAATTGTCCTGCCAATCCACCATAAATCCTGCATCATACAACATTCCATGACGTAGAGTGATTTCTGTAACTCTGGTTGACACGGTGTGAGTATCCCCACTGTTATCTGTGATTTGTTGTTCAGTAGAATCGTCCCACTGCTCTACATAAAAGGATGAACCACCACTGTAAATATTCAAAATGGTGAGATTAAATCCACCATATTCAGCGGACTCTACAATATCCAGAATAATGTCTTCATATGGCAATCCAGTCATTGACTCAATATCAGCATTCAGATTTTCCCATTCATATTCAACTCCCCATGCACTTACATTATTTCCTTCTGCCGCTGCTGTTGGAATTGCTGAAATAATACTCAGCGTCAACAATGCGGTTACAATACAAGCCGTTCGAAACTTACTTCCGTCCATGAATTATTGGTACTGCCGGAGGATAATTAATGTATTGCCGCTATAATTTGCAATGTAAAAAAAAAATAGCAAAAAAAAAGTTGGGAAGGTAGGGTGCCGAAGCACCCTACCCTCCGCGTTTTCGAGGTTCTTAGGAGGTGATCCACCTGCAGGTTCCCCTACAGGTACCTTGTTACGACTTAACCCTCCTTGTCGAAGGCAGGCTCGAATACCCCAATTAAAGGTAGCCTCACCCACCCCCAACTAAGATGGTTTGACGGGCGGTGTGTGCAAGGAGCAGGGGCATATTCACCGTGCTATGTTG
>JABIGF010000026.1 GCA_018650285.1 Methanobacteriota archaeon | reverse complement strand
TCAAATGTTGTGACATTGTATGAATTACTACATCCAGAATAAGGAACATTTGGATTTCCTTGAGATACAACAGCATGATTGCTAGATGAGTGGGATGATGTATCTTCAGGGAGCGTGAAATAATCCGAAGAGCCAGACCAGTCAGTTGTTTGTGTGTAATTATTTCTCCAAGCCTCACTAACCCTTAGTGGGAAATCATAATCTTCCCTTGGAGGGCTGTAGGAATTAACCACCTGCAAATCTGCAACCTCTATATTGATTAAACCAGCAAAAGCAGAGAATTCTACGAGCAAATTCATTTGCATTGAAATGGTTGCAAGATCACTAACTCGGACATAATCAGTACCATCATAGTCGACATCTAAATCTCCATTATATCCGCCAAGATTTACACCATTGGCCTCAAAAAGTCCTGATGAGCGAACGATGTATGCTAGGGTGGATTGGTTTTCTGTTGTTACAGTGACAATATCAGAAATCCACATATCAAGGTCACCAGTTAAGGTCTGGATGTTAGAACTTTGACCTGAACTAGCAATTAACGCAGCGACATCGAAGTATCCATCGTATACCCAACTATCACCAACTCGCCATGAAGGAACGTCAACATCGCCACCAGATGCTTTTGATGAAAGGTAAAAGTTTGACGATGGGCTTAATTCCACACTATCATCCATTTCAGAATGGACAAGCAGAGATAAATTACTCATCAATAATATGGCGATTATTGCAATTGACGCGAATCCATATCCTCTATAATTTTGGTTGCCCATGTAATGGGCAGAATGGTTTTCCTTCATCAATGATGCCCCGACATGAAAATTACTCTATGGAGGATTATCGAGGAAATTATTCAATTCTATGCAAAATGTAGCCATAATCTAATGCTGCTTAATAATGCCACTGAATACATCCAACAAGCCATCAGACGACGTACAAAAAGGGTGCTCGGGCGCCAACTAGTAATTCCTTCAAAGACCTCTTTGACGAACCAACCTTCTTCATGGTCTTCAACAAACTCTTCACCCTTGAGAATAACTTCCCAAGTGGTAAAGATACAACGACGATTATTGTATCTCCAATGAATTCTCGTAGCGATAACAAATGGTGCATGAATTAACCATAAATGCCACCATGGAAGGAAACACCCAACTGCTATGAAAATGAAAATTAATAGATGTAGTAAGCGGATTAATTTTGCCGCTAATAGTTTCATAATATCATCTTCACGAGAAGTATAGTCGTAATACTGCAACTATCCAACCAAGATACATGCCTATCTCAGAGATTTGAAGCACTCGTTCTTCAGATGGTGAATGACGTCCAAAAATGCCAACGCTCAAACGGTACATGAATCCATCTTGTTCTGCACTTCCAGCATGTGGATTTCGACGAAGTCGATTTTCTAGAGTTGTGAAAAAGCAGACGTTATTATTTGTCATCCAATGCAACTTCATTGCTGGGACAAGGAAAATGAATAATATCAAAGATTGGGGCCACGGAAACATCCAACCAATACCAGTAAAAATTACGATACCAAAGTGAAAATATTTCACTATCTCCGCCAACAGAAAGTTGATTTTTGGTAAGCGGACATCAGCCAACTCATCGACTATTGAGGTCTGCACCATACCTCACCCCAAAGTGTCCCATGTTATCAGAACAACCCTTGAAGCAATCAGTCAACAATAGTTGAATTTGCTATCAGAGTAAGTCAGCTAGTTCGTCTTGAATGATTTGTACAGCCTCAAGAATCTCGTCCTTGTGGCGTGCACCAGTAATCACCATCTTGCCACTGCCGAAAATCAAACAGACAACCTTAGGGTAATCAAGTCGGTAAATTAGACCAGGAAATTGTTCCGGTTCGTACTCAACCTTGTCAAAAGGAAGGTGGAATGTCAAATTGTTTAGATTCAACTTGCGAGGTTCTCCTGCAAGAGCCTTTTCTGGCTCCCACTTGTCAAAACCATCGTAATCTTCAGGATAGTGTAGAGCGTAAGTTGCAACCATGTTTTGAACTTCGATTTCAACATCCTTCAAATCCCATGTATCAATTCCTGCAGCGCGTAGATCGCCAATCATTCTTTCAATACCTGTTTCGATGTTTGCTTCGTTCTTTCCACCAGTACATACAGCACGGCCAGAGCGGAACATGAGGATTGCCAACTTTGGGTCAACGACACGGTAAACTACACCAGGGAATTGTTCCGGTTCATATTCACAATTCAATTGGATTGCAATATCCGGTAAGTTCAGTTCCTCTGCCACCCTTGTAGAGGCGACAACGTTGACGACGGTTAGGCGCTCTTCATCGCTTGTCATGAGGGTCGCCACCTACCTACCCTATTTAAAAGGGGCGACTTTCTTATTTAATGAGAATTGCAAAAAATCCAATTGAAAAATTGATTTTCCTACTGGTTTTCAATGGCTACACCAGATGCACCCAAAGGAGTCACCAAAACTCGACACCCACGCATCTCCAAAGCAGCAGCAGTCTCTGCTGGATTTTGCGTCAATGCAAGCATGCATCCACCGCCTCCAGCGCCTGTCAATTTTGCCCCAAAAGATGTTCGACGAGCGACCTCAACCATGTCATCGAGTTCAGAGCAAGAGACGCCAACACTAGAAAGCAATCGGTGGGCTTCATTCATCAATGCCCCTACCTGTGGATAATTACCTTTTGATAGTGCGTCGACACCTAGGCGTGCGACCTCTCCCATTCGAGCAATATCCTCTTTTTTACTTGGGTTGCTCGCCAACAATTCGGCTACCCCTGCTACCATTTCGCTAGTTGGAGCATGGATCCCTGTATTCCCCACAACCAACCAGACTTCACTGGCTGATTTGGGAAGAGAGACTGAATGAACCTCCCAAGTTCGCTCTCCCTCAGGCGTTTTTAGGTTCCTTGTGTAACGCCATTCAGCCAATTCTTCTTTTTTGTTTGATACTAAAACACAACCTCCAAGCGTAGATGTCGAGGTATCAATTGGAGAAGCTCTTCCAGATTGTGCATCTGCCTCTGCAAGGTGAGATAATGTGGCAATTTGTTCTGAATCTATTGGCATGCCAGAAAGAGAAAGCATTGCAGCACAGCCTGCTGATGAAAGTGCTGCGGATGAGCCAAGGCCGGCTGCAGGGAATAGTTCGCTTTCAACGAATACAGAATATGATTGCGAATTTCCGCCTAAAAGTGCATTTTTCAGAGATATAAGGTGAGGGTGGCGCCCCGAATCAAGAGGATAACCATCTATTTGCCAATCCCCATCACACTGTTCTAAGGTGACGCTTACTCTTGCATTAATTGCAACTGCAACGGCAGGTTCCCCATACACTACCGCATGTTCACCAAACAGGATGGCCTTCCCTGGGGCGGTGGCGGTTACCATGAAAGGCCGGTAGGTAATCCGCCCCTTAGCGATTGGGTGCGAGCGGTTCATTCAAGGCCGACAAGCCCTTCGTCTGTTCAGGCCGAAGTTAAACCACTGGAGATGATATGATGGGACATCCTCTTTTACTCAATTATGGCGGTGTACCAGGATGGACTATCTTGCTGTTACTGGGAAGTATTTCTATCGGTTCTTTTGTTTACCAAGTCCAGAAGGCAACTAGACTAGTAATGTTGGGTGCGTCTGACAACCGATTTGATTCATGGGGGGTGCGCGTCAAAGAAGTATTGAGCGGCTGGCTTGGACAAAAAAAGGTGCTCAGAGACAAAGTTGCAGGTACAATGCATGTAATGATGTTCTGGGGATTCTTGATGCTAGGTAGCGACATGTTTGATTTAGCAACTGCAAACTACTTCTCAGAAAATATCCTGCCATCTAGCCTAATTGGCCCCTGGAATGGGATGGTTGAATTTGGTTATTTCATCGCTCTGCTCGGCTGTATTGCTGCCTTCTTACGCAGAGCAGTATTCACACCTGAAAAATTGAAAGGAAAATCACAACTTGAAGGCAATTTCATTCTCTTCTTGATTTTCACTATCACAACGACTTCATTCATTGTTGAATCTGGAGAGACGCCTTCAACAACTTGGGAACCTATCGGTTCATGGGTGGCAAGCATGGCTCTCACGAGCAATGCCATAGTAGGCGCATACTGGGCCCACATGGTGGCAATTTGCACATTCCTTGTCCTTATTCCAATCTCTAAGCATATGCATTTGGTAATGGCCTTCCCAAATGTGTTCTTTCATAATACTCAGGCAATGGCAAAGATGCAGCCACTGGCTGTTGGTGAAGATGGCAAAGCAGTTTCTCTTGACGATTTAGATATCGAAACTTTTGGAGTTAGTGAATATACTCAATTAACTTGGAGGCAACTGATCGATGGATGGGCATGCACTACCTGTGTGAGGTGTCAAGATGTTTGTCCTGCTTACGAATCCGGGAAATCACTAAACCCGATGAAAATTGTCCATAATGTACGAGACTATGCTAACGAATACGCTCCAATATTGCTCAAAGGAGAAAGTCCTGAAGAGAGCATTGTAGCAAGGTTGACACCTGAAGCAATTTGGGCTTGTACAACTTGTCATGCTTGTGTTGATGCTTGTCCTGTCTACATTGAGCACGTTGAGAAAATCACTGATGTTCGACGGCATCTGATGATGGAGGCAATGGAATATCCTGAGCAACTAAATGTCGCTCTAGGAAATCTAGAAACCAATTCCAACCCGTATGGTTTCGGCGCACATGAACGAGGCGATTGGGCTTCTGATTTAGGAATTAAAATTGGTGAGCCAGCCGAGTATATCTATTTCGTAGGATGTGCCGCTAGTTTTGATGAAGGCGCTCAGAAAGTGGCTCGCTCAACAATCTCACTACTTCAGCAGGCGGGCCTTGACGTCGGTATCCTCGGCATGCAAGAGGGATGTTCGGGAGACCCCGCTCGCAGAGCAGGAAACGAATACCTCTTCCAGATGCTAGCTGAAACCAATATGATGACCTTCCAAGAACTTGGAGTCAAGAAAATTGTCGCCTCCTGCCCACATTGTTTCCACACACTTGGAAAAGAGTATGGTGATTATGGTGGAGACGAACTCGAAGTACTACATCACTCAGAATTAATTGCCTCGCTCCAAAAGGAAGGGAAGTTACCTAATGGGGCAGTGAATGAGCGAAACATCACCTATCACGACCCATGCTACCTAGGTCGCATTGGTGGAGTGATGCAAGAACCAAGAGATGTCATTGGAGGTGTTGGGACAGAAGTTGAAAGACACGGCCAAGATTCATTCTGTTGTGGCGCTGGTGGCGCTCAAATGTGGTTAGAAGAAGACCCTGATAAGAGAGTCAATGAAATTCGTGCTAAGGAACTTGCAGCCACCGGTTGCGACACAGTAGCAGTTGGCTGCCCATTCTGTTCAGTGATGATTGATGATGGGCTCAAATCAATCGGTAAAGAGATGGAAGTGATGGATATCGCTGAATTGCTTTGGGAACAAATCAAAGCAAAAGACGAAGAAATTCAAGCAACAATTACTGCTGAAGAAGAGTGATAATTCACTTAATTCATTCAGAAACTACTGACTTTAGGCGATACCAAAGAATGGTACCGTGTGACATAATGCCAAGCGCAAGCATTCCATGAATCATTCCAGCCCACGACATAGAACCCATCATGTGACCCAACCCTATCTGGAGGATGAGCATTGTGAGCATACCAAAGGACATTCCCTTTAGTTGAGATGATTCTGTTTTTGATTTGATGATCAGCACTGTAATAGCAATAGAAACAAGGAAGGCTAGTTCACCACTGTGTCCATGGCTACTTCCAAGCGCCATGTCACCGATAGTATAGCCCAATTGAGAAAATCCTGACATCCCCTGCCATAGTACCAGCAATAGCAGAACAAGGGTGGCCTTGCACGCCCAATCTAACATCTTTGTATCAGTCGTATTTTCTTCAGACATATTACTTGGCAATATTGTCTGCCTTTTCAACCATCGCCAATATTTTTGAGACAATCGTCACCAAATTCCAACGGTGTCAGTCATCTCTTCGGAAAGATTCCAAAGTCTTGCAGCATCATCCATATCGCGGGCATATTTTGTAGGCTTTTTCGGTTTACAATTGTATACATATTCGCCATTTAGATTCTCTGCTGCTGGTGATGTAGCAAGCCAAACTATGGATTCAGCACCACGTTTAGCATTTCGTTGAGCCGGCCAAGTCAAGAACATGATTACTCGCCCTATGAAACCATTATTGCGGCTAAATCCAGTATTTACAAAACCTGGGTGAATGCAATTTGCAGTCACACCTTTGCCCTCGGTTCTACGAGCTAATTCTTTGGTGAAGAGGATGTTTGCCAACTTTGATTGACAATATGAGGACCATCCATTTCTATTCCCTCGTTTATCATACTGCAAGTCATCCCAACCCATTTTTCCGGGGCGATGCGCCTCAGATGCAGTAGAGATAATCCGTGCATTGGGCGCTGCTAGCAATTGTTCTTTGAGAAGAATAGTCAACAAAAAGTAGGCATTATGATTTAGCGCCCAAGTTCGCTCAAAGCCTGCTGCCGTTTTGATCTTCTTCGTGAATATTGCACCAGCATTATTGATTAATACATCAAGTTGAGTAAACTGTGATTTGAATCTCTCGGCTAACTTACGGATTTCATCTTGGTCTAACAAGTCGCAAATTTCGCCACTAACTGGCCCGCAACCAGATATCTCCTTCGCTTCAGATACTATTTCATCTACACGCGATTTATCTCTGCCAACCAATATCATAGTGGCTCCTGTAGAAGCAATCTTGTGGACTGCGGCTCTACCAATTCCTCGAGTAGCACCAGTCACAAGAATCACTTTTCCAGCCATGCTTGCCAAAGGCTCCCTTCTGCCTGACTGTTTCGCCATAAGGTGGGCTTTCCGGATTAGGTTATTACTATGTGTGGGGAGCGGGATAACGAGGCGGTGAGAAATGCCACTACGCGTTCATGACACACGCCGTCGAAAAAAAGTTGATTTCACAACAATTGAACCGGGCAAAGTTCGGATGTATGTTTGTGGAATTACCCCCTACTCACCATCTCATTTGGGCCACGCCCGTTGTTACGTCTCCTTTGATATTGTACACCGCTGGTTAGAGGCAAAAGGATACGATGTCACCTATGTGCAAAATTTCACCGATGTTGATGATAAAATAATCAACAAAGCCAACGAAGAAGGAATTGAGTTTTCCCAAGTTGCTGAACGAAATATTGAGGATTATTACTCTGTAATGGATGCAATGAACGTCTTGAGAGCAGACCATTATCCGCGCGTCAGTGAAACAATTGACGGCATTATTGCAATGATTGAAACCCTACTTGAGAAAGAGCATGCGTATGTAGGAGACGATGGCGTCTATTTCCATATTGAATCAGCACCAGAAAAATACGGTATGCTGACGGGCCAAAATATCGAGGCTGTAAGAGCTGGTGCTGGCGGAAGAGTTGGAGGTACTGGAAGTGGAAAGAGAGATCACAAGGACTTCGCACTTTGGAAATTTGCTAAGCCCGATGAACCTCAATGGGAGAGCCCTTGGGGAGCGGGTCGACCAGGATGGCACATTGAATGCAGCGCCATGAGTCTGCAATATTTTGGTGAACAATTTGATATCCATGGTGGCGGTGAAGATTTACGATTCCCTCATCATGAGGCTGAAATATTCCAATCTGAATGTTGTACTGGAACTTCACCACTTGTTCATCACTGGATGCACAATGGATTTGTCAATGTTGATGGCGAAAAGATGTCAAAATCGCTTGGCAATTTTTGGACAATAAGCCAAGCGATGGAACAATTTGAACCTCTGACCTTGCGGCATGCACTTCTGAATGCACATTACCGCAACCCAATTGATTTCTCGGAACAATTTCTAGAAGATGGGAAACGAAGTCAAGGACGGCTTGAAGACACCTATCGTGAAGCACTGCTTGCTAGCGACGGTGGAGCGGCAAAAAATCTGACTACACTCCCTAGGCCAAATCTAGGAGAGGAAGGGCTCTCTCATTCAATGGGGATGCTAGAAAAATTGGCTGAAGAATGCGCTATGGCAATGGATGATGATTTCAATACACGTGAAGCACTAGCAAAAATCAATGCGGCACTACGCCAAATTAGCAACACCTTAGGCAATGGTCTTGGTGAAGATGACAAGCGGGCGTTTGCAACTTATGCTGTTGAATGGATGGAAGAGTTCGCTGGCCAAGCACTTGGTCTGCTACCTAGCCGAGATGACGCTTTGGCTGAACCTGCAGAAGACCCGCGGAGAGCCGAACTAGCACCTAAAGTTGGAGAATTACTTGTTCAAAGAGCGGCGGCAAGAGAGGCGAAAGATTGGCCTGCTGCTGATGCTATTCGTGATGAGTTGGCAGCCCTTGGGGTCACGGTAATGGATACCGCTGAAGGTCCAGTTTGGGAACTGGACTGATTTCATTTCAATGTGACAGAACGGTTAGCGTTTTTTAGCAACCATCCAAAGTGATACTGCTGAACCAAAAATTACGGAAAGGGCAACAAACAACATTATCCAATATAGTGGCGATGATGGGTTAAGAAGTGATGATGCAAGTCCTTCATTTTCTTCATCTGTGTTTAGTGGCTCTTGTGTACAAGCAATTTCTGTGCACATCCATTCACCGCCTTCACAAGAACAGGTGTTGCAACCCTCATCGATTGTTTTGGTATCGCCATCACTACATTGTGCAGTCCCACCATCGCCACCATCGCCGCCAGTTCCACCATCTCCACCATCTCCGCCGGTATATACAGGGTCATCGTCGGGAGGAACAAAAGTGGTACTGCGATTGCCATTTGCATCAAATTCTACATCGTAGAAACGAGTGTAAAGGTCAATTGTACCTTGGCTATTGAAGGGTGTTGAACGATTTAATACATCGAAATACCTATCATCGCCATAAGTGAAAATTGGGTCGAGAGGTATTGCATCCAAAGTGGAATAAGATTGGTCTAACCATGAATTGAATTCCTCCCATGTCTGTGTGTTTTGCCCCCACGCATCGAACATTTCTTGACGGTCATAACGCATCGCTTTTGAGAGAGTTTCTTCAAGTGAAGAGAATGTTTGTGCGCCATCCTGCATGCTGTCATAAGTTATGTCAACGGCCTTTTGGAATCCGCTGCCATTAACCAATTCGTAGTCTTGACCGTTGATGGCTTGCATCATATCAACATCACCAAAGACTGCTAATCCACCAACAGTAACTAATCTAATATCTGGATCAATTGCTTCAATCATTGTGCGATATGGGTCTTCTGCAATATTATCAACAACTAGGAAATCTGCTTCTAATCCATTTTGAATTCGGCCAACATAGTTGTTCCACTTCATCGCATCAGCTGCATTACTCGTAACCATTTGGACTAATTCATAATCAGTGAATGTGTCACTCATGTGATTTTTATTCCACAAATCAGCCATCTTCAATTCATGAAGTGGATTCTTTGCTCCTGAAGGTCCCCAATCAGGCGCTAGTGTAATTCGCACGCCAGCATCCTTTGCCAAGTCAGGGCGTGCAGTGTCACCATACAGCAACATGTTAGACATCGGCGACCAGACAAGGGTTGCATCTACTGATGCCATTTCTGCAAACTGCGATTCACGTAGTGGGACACCATGAATCAGGATTGTTTCTCTGAATAACAATCCTTGGTCTTTGAGAAGTTGAAATTCATTCAATGATGAACCGTCCACGCCTTCGGAGACGTGGACAAACCAGCCATCAAGAGAACCATCATTATGGTCATCAATCAAATGAGAGCCGTCGTAATCAGGGTCGTATGCTGCATCACAGACTGCGCACGTTTTCATATTGTCTTCACCAAAATTGTAGTGCTCAATATTACGCGCTAAGATACTATCCCAAGAATCAGCAGAACTTGATGGGCCACCTTGGATTGCAGTTGTTCCACCAACAATTGACTTCACCTCTGCATACTTGACTGCTTCATCCGAAAGTCCCCAACGTCCACCTTCTAACATGAAGACTTTCGGCCAAGAAACTTCGGGCCTGTAATTTGGATTGTCTTTCCACTGGTATCTATTTGTGTAGAACTGCCCGTTTTCAGGCGTGTAATCCCACAGTGGCAGGTAGTTGTAGTGGTAGTGGTTGTGCAGGTCAATTAAACCGGGGAAAATCGTTCCTTCTGTTTCGTAAACTGGCACCCCGTCAATGTTGATATGAGATGGTGTAGGACCACTCCAAACTTCAACAATAGTTCCATCAACGATGTAGATGTGTCCATCGTTTAGCACCCCTTGTTCAGAGGTCATCGTCACTACTCTCCCAGTCAAAACATACGAGCCTTCGTGCATGTGGTCACGTGGTGTGTAACAAGAGCCCTGCCTATGGGTTCCCTGAGGCCACGATTGATCGTTTGCTAGCCCAGGTGTGGGGCTGCCCACTTTGCCCCAAGTGCCATCAGAATTTCGACCGTATGAAACATCGTAATCTGAATCAAGTTCAGGGAATGAGAAACTATCCATCACAACCTCGTATTGGTTTGAAAGTTGAGCGGTATCACCATCAAAATAACTGAACTCAAGCCCTGTTTTATCTCGATAAAAGACTATTCTTTCGTCAGGTGTGAGGTTAGTGTTCCAACCAATAGAGCAAGCTGGCGAGCCATCGTTGGGATTGTCATCGAGCCACCATCCACCAATGTTGACTGTCTCGTCTGTAGGATTCCACAGTTCAATGAATTGGTCAGATGATGAGCCAAATCTACCATCGCCATTCCAATCTGTACCGTTGTAATCCTCACCACTTGGACTGACAAGAATCTCTGTCATTATGATGTGGTCGTGAACTGCATCATCTGAAACATGTGCTGTAGTTGGTGGAGCGAATGGAATTAGGACAAGTAGCATCAAGGCAGCGAGCAGAAGCGGTAGCAAGTGACCTCTCATTGTCAAGACCACCGTGCTTGCCACTTCATAATCGCTCTTACTGACTGATGAATAGATATCTATCGTTAATCTTCAAAATAGCAACATTTGGTTATTTAATGCCTAAAGGCATTCGCGCGTCAGTCACAAATAGGCGGGGCGGTTCGGATTAGTTGATGAGTAGTGGGAGTCTGACTTCTTTTTCACGGCTAACAGGCCGTGGCGTGCTCATCAGCCTCATTGTTTTCACTCAACTATTCGCCGGTTGTTTTGGTGGCGGAGAGGATAATACACCAGCAGCAGCAATTCCCGATTGGGACAAAGGATTTGCTTACATTGATGACCCTGCGACTCTTGATTTGGCATCCGATTATGATGTAGCAAGCCCAGACCTTTCACTCAGTGTTGGCGATTGGGATGCTAGTAGTGAACAGTGGATCAATCGCAGTCTTTGGGGCAACGCCTCTTGGGGAGTCTTTGACAAAACATACGGCGGTAATTGTTGCGAACACTATCTTGCCGCCACCGAATGGGGTTGGCTGATGAACTTCGGTGGTGAATATCCTACATGGTCAGAAGATAGAGGCCACACATGGCAAGATTACAAACCATCCTTGCTCACAGATATTGCTTGCAGAACACCAAAGCCGACAATCACTGGACAAGAAGGACTTGGTGAAGGCAGTATTGTCCAAACTACAACTGGCGATATCATCTCAATGGGTTGGTTCCCTTACCCTTCAAGCAGTGGAGGAGACCAGTTCTACGCATTCCTTTGGGATGGTGATAGTGAATCATGGAGTTGGTGTTACAATCGTTTGACTGAACCATTCTATGACCGCTCTTGGCAAGTTGAAATTGTGGGACCTATCTCAAGTAACATTGGTAGTGGCGACTGGGGTAGTTTAGTAATCAGCAATTTTTGGCACCAATCGTCAAATAGAGGTGGTCAAATCAGTGTAGACGGGCTGAACTACTACTACTTCGAGTTCCCTGACAAAGATGCAAATCTTGACGTTGAAACTGTTGATTTGAAATTTGATAACTTGACTGCCGCTTGGGATTTCACCAAACCACACAAGGAGATGCGGGCTTTCCCTGTTCCTTCAGGCGGGCTTTATTTCCCGAGTTTCTTTGATGATGGAGGAGATGCTTGGCTAGACACTTCGCTCAACTGGTGGAGAGCTGAGACTGCTGAGGGCAACAGTTTGCCAAGCGAATACTGTGCCTTTGATTCATCTGCTGCACTTCACTGTGTTACCAAAGAAGGAGTAATTTTGACCCATCAAGTTTCGTGGGATGGTGGCGAGACTTGGGACAACCAGACCTACAATTTGACCGGCGTTGCTGACTCTATTGAGGAGTGGGAGTTCCACTCTAATGGGGAGCATGACCTGTTTGTACTCAATGTCAGATACCAGAGTGCAGTTGGGCCGGACATTGATGTTGCCTGGCATGTTAGAGATTATTCGGAATCGCTTGAGCCTGATACCTTGACTTATCTTGGCCAGGGTAATCTTGATTCTACCAGTGGTGCTGGTAATGACATTCGTTTTGATTTCGCTAGCATGGGAATAATGGCTGATGGTGGGGCTTTCATCGCTTACCATGATGCTACTGACCCTGATCCGCTATTTGGACTAGAGATGCTGCTGCCTGAAAAATACAATTAGTCTAGAGGAAGTTTAGAAATTATACGCAGCCAATCGGTTTCGCCTGATGCTCGCTGAGTAAGAAGTTGAACTCCTCTCTCCCAATGACCACCTAATGTCTTCCTCCAGCCATCATAATTCTCTGGAACTTGATGTTGAAGAGTAAGAGCACAGAATAATGTGAGGTCTGATTTGAACAGCGTTTTACCACGAATACTCTTTCCAGAAACAACACTAATTGGGGCATCGTCAGAACCCAATTCATAAGGTTCCCAATCTCTAGAAACAGCCCCCATTCTTAGGGACAGCCCCATACCAATTCTAGAGATATGGTCCTCTGAAGTTTGTGCTATTTTGGCTAGGTGTTTGAGTCTTGCATGAGTGAGCATTTGGCTAGTGAGAGTTGTGCTCTCAAGTTTTGTAAGCCATTCATCCTTCATTCACTCACTCTCCAAAAAATGCCGCCAAATTTGACTCGCTGACTTTCACACTATTGTCTGAAATTTCCTCAATTAACAATTCAAGACCAAGGTTCTTGGTTTGTTTTAGTTCATCATACAACCCATCCCCCAGATCATCACTTGTTGCCAAGACAATCACTTGATGAGAAAGTTCCGGATAAAACCTAGTTACTGACCAACCTTTGTGGTCCCTATCCATTCTAGAGGTCGGGGTATCAATCACCACAGGAATTGGGCGATTGCCCACTTTTCTCAGCGCATAGAGAAGACTCAAGCCTACATGTTGCCTTTCGGTTGCAGACAAATCTCTGTCTAACCAATTCCCAGGGAATCCAGCCATTTTCAATTCCGTTTGATAGGTTCTAGGGTTGACTGTTATTTTCTCTAATCTATCCGACTTTCTGCTCAACAATTCGAATCCTTCTTTGAATCGGTCTTCTAGTGGTTGGGCCATGGTTGAACGATGTTCTACTGCATACAAATCCAATAAGCCACGCAGTAGGAGAATTGTCTCCTTTTTCCTATTCAAATGAGAATCTTTGTCTGTTTTACTTTGAATATTTTCAATCTGTTTTTCAATTGTTGAAATGGCATTTTCTTTTCCTAATAATTCATCTGACATCCTAGAAATATCTGCTTGAAGTCCACCGAATTCCATACCCTTTTCCTTCAGTTCATTAGCCATTTCTGAAATACTCAATCCTTCTGTAGCGGACCTTAGTTGAGTGGCTATTTTGTTAAATTTATTCAATTTACTCATTGCGTTGGCCATTGTATTTTGAATGTCTTCCTGAGCCTCAGACATTCCCAACTCATCGTATCTTTTCTCAAAAATGCTCAATGCATCTAAACTCAAATGAGCAAGTGGTGAGGATACTTCTTCATGCACTGATGAGGATGCAACATCATTTGCTGCTTTTTCAATTCTATTTCTACTACGCTCACCAAGAGATGGATCTAATGAATTCAGTACCGATGACATGAATTTCAGGTTTTCATCATTGAGTCGTTCCGACTCTAATGCCGCCTTAACCTCTGCAACATTCCAGTCTTGAAGATTTACTGGGAGACCTGCAATAAGAAAAGGTAAGGAAGTAGTCATCCTATCAAGAACATCTCTACGAACGCTAGTTAGTTCTGATTGCTTGATTGCAAAACCAATGCGAAGATTAGCCACTTCACTCTCTTCTTCAAGAGATTCGTTCTGAAAGAGTTCATTCAATTCATCAATTCTATTTTGAATAATATCTCGTTGCGCTTTACTAGATTTTATCCCTGATTCTAACTCAGTCACCTCAGATTTGTATTCATCTCGTAGGTTGAGTAAATTCTCCAAAGTTTCATGTTCATCTTCTGGGACCATCTTTCGTACTGTCTCACGGTGAATCGTCTGGAGGTGTGTGTCGAGTTTTTGCAACATTCCAATCTCGAGGAGATCATCAATGCTTTCAATGAGTTCTTCATCTATTTCCTGAGGGTCAAAATCCGACAATCGCTCGCCGTCCACAAGAAATCTTCGAGATAGAGGGAGTGGGAGTAGAGCCTCTATCCAAGCTTCAGTATAATCCAGTTTGTTTTCGCCTGACTCTAACTCAAGTGGTTTCCCATCCTTGGTCACAACCAACTCTTCTGTTACACCCCCATCATCCTCAGGAAGTAACCAATATGTTCTCTGAACCCTCACATCATCATGAATAGGATCGCTCAATTCTAGTGCAAACTGAATGTAAGGGTATTCTTCTTCCTCTGATTCAATACTATACGCATTATGTATCCATTCATTGAATTGCTTGCCCGGATATCTCTCTTTGAAAACCCGTTTACCATGAAGAGTAAGATGGAACGCATCAAGGACAGTAGTCTTTCCAACCCCGTTTTGAGCGGCAATAACCGTTACTTGCCCCTCACCCGACAAAGGGATGTGATTCTCTCCAGCGAATCGCTTGAAGTTGCGAATCTGAAGAGAGGTAAAGTGAGTCATTTTTTCTCCTCCAGATGATTATCGATTGTCTCATCGATTCTTCGAATAATTCGATGTGGTCTAATCATGTGGCGCACTTGATATTCCTCATCCACTAGAGATTTGAATAACTCTTGCAAATTATTGGCCTTCTTGCCTGCGACAGCCTTGCAAAGTATTGCCAATAATTCTTCATCCAATTCAAAACTCATTCTGCCGCCTCCGTCTGTTCTGCCATCTTTAGAGCAAGGTTTGCAGTCTCTTCAACCCATATCTGCTGAATCAGGAGACGTTCGTCTTCAGTAATTAGGCATTCTCCAATCTTCTCTTCAAGTTCAGTAAGGCGTGCCAAGACTGTTTTGCGATATCCCATGGTGTAGGAACCCGTGCCCACAGAACCATCCCTCTTGACTAGTGTCACACCCCGGCGATTTCGACCATGTACTCTGTTTTCTTCCAAGTTCCTCTCATCACGAAGTTTGTCACGGAAATCTGCTAGCAAATTCAATTTCTCAACTTCGTAAATTTCTCGGCCAGAATCAATCATCTCTCGCAGTGAACTATCAACCTCAACAACAGTACAAGTCCAGCAACCAAATCTACTCCCGGCACATGTTTGTTGGGTTGGGTCATGGATAACAGGGCACTCCCCGCTAGCTGCATCCTTGTAGAGTACAGCAAGTCTTCCATTCACCTCTCTGAAAGGATTGGTACCACCTTTTGCCCACTCACTACGCAACAAATAATCCCAGACATATTCTGTAGGCCAATCTTCAATTGGGCGGATTACACCTGCTGTTGGCATTATTCCGTGACTGTGAATATCCGTACCAAGTCGAGTATGAGCTTCCATAGTTCGCTGGCGCGAAATACTCTCATCATAACGTGTGCCAAGAAGAAAATGTACGACCGGAGGGGTGCCAAAAATCTCTGGATTGTCATCAATAAATTGTTTTCCTGGGCGTATCTTCATTCGGTCTGTACACCAACGAAATTCCCTCACCGGAGTAGGATAACCTCGACCGATAAGATTGACCCAGAAGGTTTGTTCTACATCTGGCAATAGTTCAACCACCTCTACGGGTAAATCTCTATCTCGCACATAATTTCGTAGTTCTGCAATGAATGCATGTACGTGGTCAATAACCGGAGGGGCCTCGACCAAGGTGTTCACGCAGGTCACGAAGACTTTCTTGCGGTTGCGTACTGGTGGTGGTAGCATCTCCATGGTTTCTAGTAACAACATGGTCAGAGCAGTGCTGTCTTTACCACCTGAAAGACCGACTACCCAGGGGATGTCGCCGGTCTCCTGATAGAGTGCTGCTAGGTCGACCACAAAACTCCTCTTTCAGCGACAGTTCATAAGGTAATTGTGTGGATTAATTTTATTGTAGTCATCCGCAATGATCAATATCTATCAACTATCGCATTATGAACATGGCGAGGCCGTTCTTGAAGTGGGCTGGTGGTAAACGTCAACTAATGAAGGAATTAGAGAAACTATTTCCAAAAGAATTGAAGGATGGGGAAGAGATTCGCTATGCTGAACCGTTTGTAGGTGGTGGAGCCATGTTATTCGAACTTCTTGGAAATGATAAATATAATATTTCTGAAGTATTTATTTCTGATACCAATGGGCCTCTTATTATGGCATATACTGCAATAAAAAAGGATCTAGATGGTGTGAAAAAGCACCTCAATAATTATCAAGAAGAATATGACGCATGGAATGATAGCTCGGATAGTTATGATAAAAGAAAAGCATGGTATTTCCATTTGCGTGATGGGAAATTCTGGGAACTAACTAGCACTAGGAAGGATACGGAGAAAATTGAGGACGAGGATTGTGAACTTGCTGCCTTAGTAATTTTGTTTAATAAATTAGGGTTTAATGGTATTTTTAGAATGAATAGGAAAGGGAAATTTAATGTCCCGCCATCAAATTTAGTGAACAAGACATTTTACAAAGAAAATGAATTAAATAAAGTTCACGATGCGTTACAGAAAGTAAAAGAGATTGAATATGGAGATTATGAATCATGTAACGATTTTGTTAAGGAACAAAGTCAATCAATTACATTTGTCTATTTCGACCCCCCTTATCTACCACTGAACCCTACAAGTTTTACCTCATATTCAAACTCTAAACGTGATTTTTCAACAGAATTAGCTCATCAAGAACTAGCGAAATTTGCCAACGAACTTGATAATGTTAAAAATGTCAAAATTATGATCTCGAATTCTGATATTAATTTCACAATTAATGATGATGGCATACATGAGTACAAAGAAAAAGACGATGAAGGATACAACAATTTCTTTGATACTAATTTTTCAAACTCATTCAAAATACACCCAGTATTAGCTCGAAGATCAATAAATAGAAACGGCGCGGGGCGCGGTAAGATTGGAGAATTAGTAATTGTAAACTATTCAACAGATTAAAGATGGTGTGAACAATGGCAGTATCATGAGTCACCCAGGGCTAACCGGAAAAGAAATTGAACAGATTCTGCTTGATTCGTTTGTTCCTCTACGCTGGTATACTAGAAAAGAAGCAATTGAAATCGTAGAAAAAAGTGGGCGAATTACCGATGACGACCGAAGAATAATTGATTCAGGTGAACCTCAATTCCACCGAAGAACAAGCAATGCGTTGCGAAACCTTGCTCGCCTCAGTAATGTATTGGAGCGAAATGAAATCAATCCAGGGTTCTGGCAATATAGGATACCTGAATAAGAACCAAAGATATTGAAAAATATAATTTGAATATATTAGGTGCTAACATGAAAATAGAAGATGCATTGATTGGAGTCGGTGATCGTCAATTCGCACGCCTTCTAGATCCCGCTGTGCGCCGTCTTGCAGAACTAATTTCAAGTGGTGATTTTGGGACTCAAGATAAGATAAATTTAGTCATTAAACTTCATGGCAAGGTTGGGCTACTACGGAACAAAGAATACCGCCCGGTCATCACAGACGCTCTTTCTCGACCAAGTGCAGAATCACTTTGCAGGCATATGAGATTGGGAGAGGGGAATCCGTGGGATACCCTACGTACTATGAAGATCAGAAAAAATAGTTCCAAGGAAGAAGAACTCTTTGAATGGTTTGATATTCCAACTGATGAAATCCCCCATGAGATGAAAGTTGAAATCCCCCCCACTCTAGTTGAAGTAGGTGGGCAACACGGGCTATTCAAGCACCAAAGAACTGCTGTACGCAAACTGCGAGAATATCTTGATTCTGAACAACCAAGAGCATTCCTTCACATGCCAACAGGTTCGGGAAAAACACGTACGGCTATGAATCATATTTGCTCGGTCCTTTCAGAAGAAGAACCGCGATTAGTCGTCTGGCTCGCATTCAATGGTGAGTTATGTGAACAAGCTGCTAGAGAATTTGAGAAAGCGTGGTCACTTCATGGAAATCGAGAAGTAAATCTGCAAAGAATGTGGGGTCCACACGAAGTTGAAGAAGTAACAAAAGATGGCATCTTGTTTGTAGGTTTAGACAAGTTATGGGCACGCCATAGTAGGGAAAACACTTGGTTGGCGAATCTTGCTAGACATGTTCATCTAGTGGTATTCGATGAAGCACATCAATCAACTGCAGAAACCTATGAATTAATGGTTAGTATCCTTCTAACAGTAAATGAAGACTGCAAGCTCCTTGGTTTGTCAGCAACACCTGGAAGAACATACAATGACCCAGAGAAAGATGCAGAACTATCCAAACTATACTTCCAACAAAAAGTGCCATTGCAAATAGAAGGGTTCGCTAGCCCCCTTGACTATCTAGTAGAAAATGGATATCTCTCAAAACCTATTTTCGAGCCAATGACTCCCCCCAATGAACCACTTAGCGATGATGAATTAGATAGAGTATACGACTCAGACGATTACAGTGATAATATACTAAATATCCTTTCAGAAGATGAAGAAAGAAACCTATTAATTCTTGACAAAATAGGACAATTGGTCAAAAAAGGACACAAAAGAATATTGGTTTTCAGTGTCAATGTCAGGCACTCTGACATGATGGCAATCTTCATGAATATGAGGTGGGAATATAGGTGTGCATCTATCACTTCGGATACTCCTCCTGACCAAAGGCAACACTGGATTAATACCTTCGTGGACGAAGATGATGATGAGCCATGTATTTTATTCAACTATGGAGTACTGACTACAGGATTTGATGCCCCTAAAACCAGTGCAGCAATCATCGCCCGCCCGACAAAATCGCTGGTTCTCTATTCCCAGATGGTCGGGCGAATAATTCGTGGTGAAGAGGTGGGCGGGACTCCTGAAGCAGAAATTTGGACTGTCGTAGACCAACAACTACCAGGATTCCGTAGCCTATCTGAAGCCTTCTGGAATTGGGAAGATGTTTGGTAAGCAAAATTTCCTTTCCGAACGTTTAATTTAGAATGGATAATACCGGTAATTATGAGTTCGAATAAAACAGTGAAAATCAGTTTAATTCCTGCACCAGGTGTACTGACCGCAGAGGGAATTGGTGCCGCAAACCTTGGATTAGCTAATGCTCTTGGAGAGATCGTCGCTAACTGCTGTGATTGGCACCTGTTAAGTGAAGAGGAAGCGGAATTATTACATGAGGCCGCAAATACTGTACCCTTGGCAGAGAAACGGTTGAAAGCACTAAACAAGGAGTATGGAGCACTAGAAAAGGTCACTAGTTCTCAGGAAAAAACTGTAAAAGTCTTGTTAGAAGACAAAGACGGTGACCCAAAAATTATCATTATCGATAATGGCGTTGGAATGGAAATCGATGACCTTGAGATTGCTCTGCAACTGCGCAGAGCAAGTGACGAAAAAAGAACGCCTTTGAGGTTTCGTAAAGGAATGTTCGGTATGGGGTTGAAAGCTGGTTGGCTTACACTAGGGCATGACATAGAAATCCACACTAAATCAATCAAGAGCAGTAAAACTATATTTTTCACATTAGAATCAAAGAGTTTCGCTAAAAAAGATACATGGGATGATGTAGATGTCATTATTTCTAGTGATTCTAGCCCTTATCTTGATGACCAAGAGCATGGAACTGTAATTGTCATTAGCAACCTAATGAAGAAAAATCACGATTGGAATGCAGGAAGAGAAGGCTTGGAACTCGCCTTCTCAGCCGAGTTAGAAACTGGTTTGAAAATGGACTATGATGGCACCGAATGCAAGTATGAAGAGCCAGAATTAGATTCACGGATCCCTAAACTCAAATTAGATGACCTGGACTTATTTGTAGCTGAAGATTTGGGTGCAGGAGAACGTGGCGAACTGGTACAGATTAGGGGGTGGGTGGGTCTTGTAAAGAAGGCCGAAAAGGCAAATGCCGGTAGATTTGGCGTACACACCACCCGCAGAGGACAACTCATCGAAGCTTGGCACCATGACGGTTCTTCTAAGAATGGCTTGTGGCCATATCCAAATCCTCACGCAGATCATCGACGAATCTTCGGTTGGATTCACTTGGACATGGTACCTCCTAATTTTCACAAAAAAGGCTGGAATACTGACTCTCCCGCATGGGCTGATGTAATTGAAATATTAGAAAATTTTCTGAGCCCCATCACAGAATATGCCGGAATTACACTAAAGGATAAGAAGAAACAGGCAGAATACCAGAAGACTTGGTCCAAATTTATTTCCGGCGGAACATGGGAACCACCTACTCCCGCAAAGAAGAAGCGCGGGAAAAAGAAGAAAGGGGGGGGGGAAGAAGAAAATGGGGGCGATGAAGAAGAGGAGGAAGTTGGGCCATTTTCAATCCGTGGAGCCAATCATAAGTACCTAGAGCCAATGTCGCATCATGAAGAAGTTTCAGTAGGAGACCCACCATGGAGTTATACTTGCGATAA
Source organism: Methanobacteriota archaeon (assembly GCA_018650285.1). Taxonomy (GTDB): domain Archaea; phylum Thermoplasmatota; class Poseidoniia; order Poseidoniales; family Thalassarchaeaceae; genus MGIIb-Q1. Next base: position 5,220 of record JABIGF010000026.1, on the reverse strand, counting down.
TAATGAAATTATTCTTCATGTTTACCTTGAACACCCCATATTCAAAGCCTGCGCTGATGTGTCTTTTCTTACCAAACTTGCAAAGATAGATGCTTTCTGTTCTATCATGTTAGAACATGGGTTTTCAAATGCTGAGGTTGATGAAAAGAGAGAGAAACTGTATTGGACCCTAATGGAGGGGTAACGATGGCATCTATTTTACCAGTGTTAATTAGTGGAATGAATATTCGTGAATCTTATGACCGTTTCATGAATAATTTAGATGGTTTAAAAGGTTATTCTGAAGGTTCTCTAGCCGCAATTATGGAAATATCCCTGGCTGATTATCGGTGTTTTCTCCATCTTGCAGCAATTGATGATCAAATTCGTGAAAAGATATTTGAAAAAGAATATCCTCTGCATGTTTCAGCAGAAATTGCCATTAGTTGGTATCATAAACATTATGAACAAGAAAGACTCATTGAAATAATCAATGAACTACAGGATGAGGAAAAGAAACTTAGCATAATTGTCCATCATCGATTAGATTCTGGCATTCAAGCCCCTCGCCCCATAGATGCACTTCCGATTTTCAGAGAAGAAAGATACATGAGCAAGATTGTATCAATTCGAAAATCTCGCGGGTGTTGTTATGAGGGAAAAGAAACGAAGGAAAATAGTTGGAGAAGGTCGTTGATGCGTTACGAAAAAAAGGACCCGACACCTAAGCAAATGGCCGCATTGTTCAATTGGGTTATTTTGAATGAATCCGAAGACGCAACAGATCCGTGGGTCGGTGATGAGATTTCTGAGCAATGCCCGCAAAGTGTAGAGTTTGTCGAGAGGTATCGTAAGTTCTCTGAGGCCCTCAAAGTGTAGAGTTTGTTGAGAGGTATCGTGAGTTCTATGAAAGTTAAGATCCCACGAGCAATGTCTGGGCTTGGGAAAGAACTACTAGACAAAGTTCACAAGCCGCTTCTTGGGATATCTTTAGGCTATGATAGAGTTTCAAGTTATTTTAACGCGAAATCGTTCGTACGCGTATCTAAAGAACTTGAATCACTCTGGAATTCTGGAGGAAAGGTTAGGTTGATTCTCTCACCAGCAAATCAAGGCGAAATAGGATTGGCTGCAGCACTAATTCGTGAGGCTTTTGAAAGGCAAACTAGCCCCGAAAAATATTGGCAGATGGAAGTTGAACAGATCGTACGTGCCTTTGACAGCCAACCTATTGAACGTGTCAAGGCATTCAAAGAAGCCATCCAAAAAGGGATTTTGGAAGTAAATGTTGCGCGCCCAAGGGGTAAGAAAAATGCCAATTTCCACTCGAAATTCGCAATCTACAAAATCAATCCAACATATACAAATATAATAGAGAGAAAACTACATTCATTCCGAACAAGTTCCACATTGTTGGATTACTCTTTAAAAGGCGAGAAAAAGACTTCAGGTCCATTCGCAATTTTCCATGGTTCTGTAAATGAAACTGGCCCTGGGTGGGACAAAAACATCGAAGATTTGAGCACCCATCGTTCATGGGTATGGGGGGAATCAGAGGTTGCATGTGTATTCTACAATCGGTTTGAAAAATTATGGAACAATATGGCAGAAGATACTGAAATAATTCCACTGACTGCAATGATTGAATCTGAGTTCGAAAGACAGGATGGTGAATCCGAGGGGACTTCTGACAATAATTTAACAATAGAACGGTATCTGAGTCTACTCTCCTGCACTCCGCCAGGAAGTAGTTTCTCGAAAAAAATGTGGCTACTACCTCATCAAGCACGTGTTGCCAATGCAGCATTGTGCAGAACTAACATCAGAGCTATGTTCTGTGATGAAGTAGGGCTGGGTAAGACATTGGAAGCGTTAGGCGTAATAGAACACTTGTTGACTAGCCGTAGAGTTTCAGAGTTCGTAATTGTCGTACCAGCTAGGCTCATGGAACAATGGGCTATTTCCCTGAATCAATTCCTTACCCGGGCCTGTTATTTGCACCGGAAAAAAAGGTTTGAACTATGGGATGATGAGACAGCAGTTGACCGAATTGATTCTGTAGATTTCAGACCTAAAGGACACGATGAACTTAGTTTAATTAGAATTTTTTCCTCCCAATGGTTGGCTAGACAAGAGCCTGTAGTAGTAGAACAAATTGTGCATGGAACTCAAATGGTAATTATGGATGAAGCCCATCACGCACGATGTCATGACTATGAATCAAAAGATGGTACAAAATTGTGGAAGAGAATTCGTACTATCAAAGATGACATTGAACATATGCTTCTTCTTACTGCAACGCCCTATCAGACTTCTTCAAATGATTATATTGGATTACTTGACCTAATGGTTGAATTGGACAAAGAAAAACTCACTGAACTTGATGATATTACCAACATAGTTACTGCTGATGTGCCTTGGAAATTACAACAGCAATCCAAACTATTAACACGTATTCATGGGCGAATTGAACAAGTAAGTCATTTACTAACCTCTGAGTTATACCAAGAGATCTGTGGTTATGGTAAGATTCAACACGAAGAGGTTTATGAGATTGTCAAGAAATTCAAAGATGAACTAACACCTTCATTGATGTATGACACAAGCATTGTTTCAACATATACATTTAGACATACGAGAGATATGATCAAAGATGATTTCAAATTTCCGAATGTGGAAGCAACAAATATACGAGTTAGTTTAGGAGATTACTCGGCCATCATTAAAGAGATTAATGACTACATTATTCACCATCTAGGAGGAAATTCCGGGAATGGTTTTGTTAAATCTATTTATTATCAACGTGTTGTATCATCATTAGCCGCGATGAGAAATACATTAGAAAATAGATTGCTGAAGAAGGCAAATAATGATATCGAAACAGAGTCTGAATTAGAAGGAAGAAGTAAAGAAGACAGAAGCGACTCATTTTCTAACCGGAATGAAAAAATTAGACTTAAAACACTAATCGAAAAAATAAAACGGATGAACAAGGAACTAAGTTCAGACCCAAAAATAGATCATTTGTTAGAATTAGTTCTGAAATTTGCTAAAGAGCAAAGACAGGTTTTGGTATTCAGTAGATTTACAGATACCACAGCAGAAATTGAAAGGATATTGAATCAAACAGATCTTTCAATTGCTAGGTTTGATGGCACAACTACTAGAATCAGACCGAGTGGTGAAACTGAACCCCACACAATCTCTCGTAAGGAACTGATCAAATTGATGTTTGAATATAAGATCGATGTTGTTGTATGTTCTGACGCTGCTAGTGAGGGATTGAATCTTCAATCGGCATCGGTTTTGATTAATGTCGATGTCCCTTGGAATCCAGCTCGCCTTCTGCAAAGAATTGGCCGGATTGATCGTCTTGGGCAAGAAAGTAACATGATTTCGATTATCAATCTATTTTATGATAACACGATTGAATGCAGGATGTATCACAAGTTAGATGGGCGGCAAACAGACGGTATTCGTTTATTAGGAAATCAGCCAGAAATATTCAATACTGCAGAGTCTAGAGAATTATTTAGGCCAACATTGTCTTCTCTAGATGTAAGACAAGATGAGGAGCAAGGAGAAATAAGGCAAAATTCAATGCAAACAATCCTCAATAGATTTACTGCCATGGGGCCTGCTTCTTTCATTACATATCTATGCAACTGTTTTGGCCATTCTCCAGACCCCGCTAACCAAAATTTTGTCCTACTGCAGGAGGAAGTAACCAGTAAGAACATAGATCTATCCACATTAGGAAAAGAATTTGAAATTGGGTGGCTGGGCACAACTCAATGCGTTACTTTGGCCTTATGTCTAAAGATGAATGGACAATTTTTATCACTTTGTCCTACTAATATTTCTCTAATTCTACAAGGGGAATCAGTCGACACTACGTGGGCCTCTGCTGAAGAGTGTCTTCAGTCATATTGGGAAGATTTCGGGTGCTTGTCAGAACAACAAGAATTAGATGTCCAATTCAACAAAATATTGGTGTCCGGTTGACTGTCCTCATTCCTTGCCAAACAGCAGGAAGTCACGAGTAATTCTTCCCCAATCATCTCTATTGTCCTTGTATCTAATCTTAGCATTACCCGAGGCTTCGTCCTCAAGACGTGCCCAAGCAATTAACATCAATAGAACTGCAGAATTTGCCTTTAGTAGCATTTGATTAAGTTCTTGAGGCGTCTTACCAGAAGTATCTGCTCCCAATGTGTCAAAAAGTTCGTTGTATGCTGCATGGCCTGTGTTCAATGTAATCACAATAGCACCCGCAACGCCATCTACTGAGAAAAATGATGAATTGTCCATATGAGCATGGGCGAATGAATACTTCAATCCCGCATCAACAATATCTCCAATTGTTTCTTGAATTTCTCCTTGGTCAAGTTGTGCATTTTCAAGGAATTCCTTGAGTTTCTCCATCCTCTCTTCCTTTGATAGATCTTCTTCTGGGTCAGAATCTCCTTCTTTTCCAGTTTCTTCCTTTCGCTGTTTTGTCGCCTCTGTCCCTTTACGTTCTGGAGAGTCTGCATGCCTTTTCTTTCTCCCACTTTTACTGGATGTGCGTGATTTCTCAATTGTACGCATCATCTTATTGATATTATTTGCGACAGTCGTAGCGACATCTAAACAAATGTAGAAGGGATAATTTTCATCCTTCAATCTCTTCTTTGTTTGGACCGCAGTTTCGTTGGTTTCGGTGGCCGATTCATCTTCCCAATCATTATTTGAAGCATCTGATAGATTTTCTGCTCTTTGTTTACTATTTGTCACACCAAATATTTCATCCATTCCTGGGCCAAATTCTATCTGTGCACCCCACCAACGGTTGCGGGGGTCTTTAGTTACACCAAACCTTGAATCCAGTTCCAATTCTCGACCAGCACGTACAATTGAAACTCCTATATTCTTTTTTGCGTGTTTACCATAATCTAGTGAGCCGGCCTCACCTGTAGAGTGAGGTTCTCGTAGTTCCTTGGGTGCAAGTGAGAATTTAATTTCCACATTTTCTACTCTTTCTTCACCCTTATCATCAGTGATTTGGTAGGTCTTAACAATTGGTTCCCCCCATGGTTCAAACAAAATTTTACGTTTGGTTGAAGATTTCATTCCAGCAGATTTTGGTAATAAATAAAGAGGATCATTCGCAGAGAATACCCAAGTATCTCTATCTTCAGCCTCATCGATGTCAAAAGAAACTAACCTAATTGTAGCATCCGACTTGCCTTTTTTATTATG
>JABIGF010000017.1 GCA_018650285.1 Methanobacteriota archaeon | reverse complement strand
GTTCTTATTCGGGCTATTTTTTGTATGCTTTTTATTCAACATACACTTACTTCTAACTTTTCGACTAGTTAAAGACTCACTTTTTAGACCCCTCTGGTCTATACCAACCTTGCCCCCTATAGCTTGCTTATAGTCACTACTTAAACGATGCACTGCTCTAATGCTTAACTGCTTAGGGGGATGGGTGATTGATGACTCAGAGGGTTGCGCAGAGGGTCTAGTAGATCTATGCTGAAATCCCTCTAGTTCTTGTTCACTAATTGCAGTGCCACTCTCGGAGGGTCGAGAGGGTGGTTCAGTATGCTCAAGGGGTCCGCTCACGGACTACCCATTGAGTCATGAACTGCATAGAACGTTGCTACAAACAAAGTTCAGCATTGATAATATTACAAGAATACACTTCTTGATAATTGAATTATTGAATATATTATGCGCGCTAATTATTATCCGCCTTACAAATTGATTGTACCAACGCTACCGGCACCTGTTATATTTTTCATAGGATATATCTATTACATGTTGGCATATTAGAGCAGTGTAGCGTTTACAAAGGACAGTTTCTACAGAAAATCCGGCAGTTACCTTAATATCAATGGGCACTATAGGCGGTAGTACCCCCGCTGGGGGAATGAGGACTAAAAATGATGAAGAACGAGAAGAATGAGCAGGCAGTCAGCCCGGTCATTGCAACCATCCTAATGGTAGCAATCACCGTCGTGTTGGCCGGAGTACTGTACGTGTGGGCAAACAACCTAGCTAGTGAGGGAACAGATACCTCATCAAGCACCTTGAACACATACACAGCAGATGATGCAGCAGACGATGCAAGCGCAGCAACCGATGACACATTGATCAAGATGCAGATGACAGGCAAGGACACCCTTGCATGGTCATTCGTTAAGATCACACTAAGTGTCGGTGACAACGTGTTTACATGCAGCGTAGCTGCTGGTGACGACTGTCAAATCAGCCAACAAGCTGGTGACGATGACAACTCCTGGGAATCAGGGGAATTCATCTTCCTAGCAGAAGCAGGCGCAGACATCTGCGATGCACAAGGCTGTGCAGTTGACATCTCCGTAACCAATGGCGGTAACACCGTTGCTGGTGATGGATCAACCATCGTCAACTGAGCGCTGAAAGGCTGTTCTAAAAAAACACACAAGTAATGCGAACACGGTCCTCATCAGGTCGCCTTCGGGCGGCTTGATGGGGGCCATTTTTTTTTGTTTGGTGAATTGATTACCACTCCATTTGATTCTAATTTGCAAGTATCTATTTTCTATACCCACAACATACTACAGGAATATCATTGCCACCACAGTAGTAATCCACTCAAGTAGGATAATACAATCGATTAGATATGCCTTAGACATTGCCAATACTACAATTATTATTGCTGATCAAATAGTGAGATTGATTCACGTATTTCCTTTATTGGTCGCCAGATATGAGACTTCAATCCAACAACGATTCTGATGTGTACCCAAAATAATACCGCCATTGCATGGGCAAACGATGTAACCGGATTCATCGAACGAATAGCCTTGTATTGAAGAACTTCTACAACAAATGGTGGAATGAATATGGCGAAGAATAGTGAAAGGTTTAGCATTGCAACTATCATTGAAAGCGTACTTGAATCTTGTAAATTTAATGCAGTAGTCAAAATAGTTCCAAGCCCACAAGCAAGTGAACCCAGAATTAGAAATGGCATTATGATGTGAGTGAAAAATAGGGTTCGCATAGTCATACGCATAGCCATTCCTTGCTTGTTGGAAAACATAAAATCAACATTACGCCATATGTGTCGCACAAGTCCTTGTGCCCGCCGCGCCCTCTGACTATGTATTGCTGAAATTGATGTTGGGACCGCTTCATAGAAGTGAAGATCGGGGTCATGAATTGCTCGCAATCCCTTCTTTCTTGCTTCTAATGCTAGTTGGGAATCGTCAGCATTAGCGTCAGCAACAACTCCAGCATTTATTGCGCTCTGACGATAAGCAGCTAATGAACCCTCAAAAATTGGTGTTGAATCCATACGACTCTCGGCCTCACGTGCTCGGTTGTAGTAATCGCGATATGTTTGTGATTTAGTCAATAATTTACCATCCGAACCAATTGGTATTTGCCGACCACAAACAGCACCAATATCAGGATTAGAAAACCAGCGGCCAATCTTTTCTAACGAATTGGGAGCCAACCTTGAATCAGCATCGGTCAATACAAAAACTTCTGAATCAATATGAGATTCTGCTAAACCAAGATTAACTGCAGCAGATTTACCGGCCACTGTTGTTGTAGAAAGAAGACGCACTAATGGGTCAAATTCGGGAGAATTCGATATCCATTTTTCAATAAGGCGCATGGTGTTATCACCCGAACCAGTATCAATAACAAGCACTTCAAGTAATTCACGTGGGTATTTTTGCTTAGAAAGATCTGTTAACTTTCCTTCAATAACCATCTCTTCATCACGTACACAAATAACTACAGTCATACGGGGAAGAGAGGATTGGCTAGTTGCTGGACAATTTGGCAAGGAATGCTTCTTTATCCAACGTTTGTTCAACCAGTCTTTCATGAGAAAAGGGAATACTGCTGCTGAACCTAAACCGATTTCACCAAGAGTTAGCCATTCAGTTGGAGTCATCTATTGCCCCCCTTCTGCTGCCGCAATGGTAAGTGATTTTTCATAAAGTTCTGCCCACTGTTTACCAAGGTTTTCTGGTGTCTGTTGTTCTACTGCTGTGGGACCTTGATTGGATAATTCCAACCAATCTGCTTCATTGCTTAGTAGGGCTTCAATTGCATTAGCCCAATCTATCACCTCTAAGTCATCAACAATTATTCCACCCCCACCTAATATCCCTTCACAAGATGGTGAGGCGACTACTGGTAATCCGCAAGAAAGGGCTTCCATTGCTGCCACTGGCATTCCTTCATAATTGGATGGAATCAAGAGTAAACCTGCGGTTGTCAACAATTCATCCTTCTGCTCACCAGACAACCAACCACGAGCATGTATCCCTTTTTCGGGACCTAGTGAGTTTACCCATTTATGGTCTGATGAAACTCCAGATAGATGGAGGTTAACTTCATGCCCACGTGTGCGTAATTCCTGGGCGACTGCAATAGCCAAACGGTGACCTTTAATTGGCGAGGGACGAGCTAAAAGAACCATCAAATTTCGGTCTCTAGTTGCTGGGTCAATTTTTCTTACAGGAGGAGCAGGGGAGCCAATAACTGCTAATTTATCCAATCCAATCTCCCTCTTATGACGTGGAGTAAGGGCTACTGGAGTAACCAAATGATGCGATGTTAATCGGAAGAATTCATTTGCTGCTGACGCTGCATTAAGCAAAAAGAAATGAAAATTTCCAGCGTGTATCTGGAGTACTGTTGGAACACCCGCCTTGATGCACATTCTAACGGCTCTCAATTTTCGCCACCAAGAGTAACTGGTTGCTGTATGGATGTGGACTACATCTGGCGGATCATTCTTCAAACGCTTGTGCAGTTCTCGCTTGGCATGGCGCCAAGCGCTAATTTTTGCGAACACTGAACCATCTACATGAGTGTTGATAGATTCTGTTTTCCATCCAATAGGAGGGTGTTTCAAATGATGGCGAATTGTCGCTTGCATTCCGCCGCGGCTTTCAACCGGGCCAACATGCAATACTCGCTTCAACCCGGCCATCTCCATAGCGGCGGAGATGTAGGTGCGATATAGGGGTCGGTATCTCGGGCATATGTGAAACTACTCTGGGTGACCGCCAAAAGACTAGGCTCAGACCTAGCAAGTACTACCCAATTAGCGGTAGCAAACTCACTAGCAAAGAGAGGTTGGGATGTCACTTTTGTAGCACCAAAGAATGATGGAGATGTTTCTGAACTTGTGAAAAATTCGGGGCATTTATTTGTTGGAGTAGATAGATCTAGGAAACCGGGCCTAGGTTGGTTTACCTTTGGTCGATCATTAAGAAAATCTCTTCCTAAAATAATATCTGTAGATACATACGATGTCGCATTAATTGAATGGCAGGCAGTTGCTGGCTCTCATGCCACAATAAATAGGGCAGGAATACCTTGGCTGATTGTTGATAGAAGTCCTCCTGTCTTTCACTCATTGATAGGAAAACTGCAATGGCTTGAATATCGACGTGCGTACAAAATTGCCAAGAATAGGGGGGCTGCAGGTTCACTACCAAAATCAGAAGCACTTGCACATTGGAATGCAACCAATGGACGTGCAGTAGAACCTGTTACAATTATGGAAGCGGGTGTAGAAGTCAAACGATTTACAACTGCTAATTTTTCTTCAACACCAACCATCATTCATCATGGCCAACTTGATGAAGAGAGAGAAATTGAGAGATTAGTATCTATTGGGGAAATTCTCTCAGCCAAAGAATTTGAATTTATAATGAAAGTTGCAGGGCGTGGTAACCGCTTGACTGCTCTGCAAAAAGCAGCAACATTTCACGATTGGTTGGAGGTGGTTGGACCTGTTCCCTCTGACGAAATACCTGCATTTCTCGCGACTGGTCATGTTGCATTATTCCCTCTTCCTGATAGCGAAGTTTGGCGTCTTTCAAGTCCACTCAAAGTAAGAGAATGGGCTGCGGCTGGCTTACCAATGGTTCTTTCAGATATCACCCCACATAGGGCTGTTGGACAACGTGATTGGGCAACATTAGTTCGCCATGATGCGCCATTTGATGAATGGGCAGACGCAATCATGAATCTTTTTGAAAGTGATTTATCTATCCTTGGAGCTACTGCTCGAAAAGATGCTGAAAATGAATTTGACTGGGACAAAACAAGTGAAGCGCTCCATTACAAATTAATCGAATTGATGAAGAAATAATTTGAATAAGTCGGTGAAAATATGGATGATGGAAATGAGGAAACAGTGCGTAAACCGCGCAAGGTTTCCCCTCACCGCGATACATTATGGCTTTCAGGAGCAGATGCCATCAACCTAGTTTTGGGCATAATAATTCATGTGATATTGACTCGTTCCTTACTCAATGATGATTATGGAACATTTGTGTTACTGCTTGATTTCTTCCATGTTTGTGTTATTCTAGTCGACCTTGGTCTTCCTACACTTATTGCTCGTGATGGGGGGAAACTCGGCACCAAATTACAGAATCTATTGGAACAGGTTTTCAAGATTCAGAGTCTTTCACTCATTATTGTCGGACTATTGGCCGCCTTTGTCGGCATCAAACTGTTTGGCGGCTGGATTGAAGCTGCCATCGTATTAGCAATTGGAGCGGGTCTCCAAGTTCTAGCATACTCTGTTCGAGCCGGATTCAGATCACTCGGCGAGGCTCGTTTAGAAGCAATAATTCGAATAATTGACAGAGGTGTTGTAGCGCTCCTCATCATTACTTGGGCGGATTCAATTTCTCAATTTGCATTAGCAACAGCATTGGGTCCACTATCAGCATTGATAATTGCTCTAATTCTTTGGAATGTGAAGGGACGAACAAATTTGAAAGAGCCAGAAGCACCACTTCCCGTAACTGCAAATTTGGATAATAAGATGTTAATCAACACTGGTTTACCCTTCTTATTTGCCTCTGCAGCCCTCATAATTAATGTACGAATTGAAAAATTACTCCTCGGATTGCTTGCTACACCAGAAGATGTCGCAATTTACCAAATAGCCTGGCTTGGTTTTATTGCCGGATACGGACCTATTCTATCACTGCGGGCTGTGCTACTCTCTTGGTTTGGTGAAGTTCGAGATGACCTTGAAAAATTAACCCTGCGCTATAGTCGAGCATTCACTGCTTGTGCAATTCTCGGACCAGTGGGCGTGGGTATTGGGCTGTTAATTGGCCCACTTGCAATAACATCACTATTTCCAGACTATTCTGAAATGGTAGAGAAACCGTTTCTTATTCTCTTGTTAGCATGGCTATTTCATACAATGGCCACACCATCACTTGCTCTTATTCAAGTTGGAAGAAAGCCGTGGAATTATACCAGAATTCTTTGGAGTGGTATTGCTATCAGTACCGTCGCCTGTCTATTCTTAATTACAACTCAATCAAATGCTGTATTGGGGGCGGCAAACGCTGCGTGTTTTGCATCTATTTGCGTCTTCACTATGGCATTCACTGGTGTCAGCTTTGGTTGGGCTGCACCACAAGAGCAAGGTGACAACGGCGATTGATGTGCTTGCCTAGTTATTCACTAATTTCAGCAATCATTTCTTGGAGTTCACCAGATTCATACATTTCTAGAGCAATGTCTGAACCACCAATAAGTTCACCATCTACAAAACATTGTGGCATGGTAGGCCAATCTGACCACTCACAAACCGATGGGATTGCACGTGGGTCTGACAAAATATTGACTGAGATAAATGGCATTTCCAACTGTTGGAATACCATTGCGGCCCTTGCTGAAAATCCACACTGTGGCTGTTCAGGGGTTCCTTTCATGAAGAGAACAAGTTTGTTCTCATCTACAACTTTCTGCAATTCATCTGCTGTCCAATTAAATTCTGTCATATTTATTCCTCCTTATTTGCTCGTCTAACTTGAAGCCCTACGAATCCTGTTCTCTTTGCTTCGTGGGGCGAAAATGGAACTTCTCCTTCCCTCTCTTGGGCTTGCTCTGGTGTCCAACATTTTAGGTCAAGAGCGTGTACATAATTAGTAGCGATGTGTGGTTTAAAATGCTGAATTACTGGCTTTTGGCGTTGGAAAAGCCGCATTCCTTCAAACTTTGAATCAATGATTTTGATGAACCAATGGTCTCCAGAACCGGTCGTGTCAAATGCTTCAATATTGGCATCGGGGTAGACTTTCTTGACTTCAGTAACCATCCACTCGGCTGTAGGCATGATGTGCTGGCCGCACCTGACCATTTTCAACCCTCGTCCGCACATGTTTTGCACAGGCTCAAAGTGCAGCACGGATTTCTGCAAGGTTTTCAGCAATTGTGGCCTTATTATTGATCAAACCTGAACCAACAACTGCAACTTCAATTCCCCAATCAGCAACTTGGGCTATGTTGTGAGATTTGATGCCTCCATCAATCATCAATTTTGTCACCCGACCTCCGTCTGAAACCTGAGCATCTATCGCGGCGCGCAAGGTTCTCACTTTATTTTCAACCTCTGGCATGAAAGATTGGCCCCCCTTCCCTGGCACTACTGACATGACAAGAACTAGGTCAAGATTAGGTAGAAGTGGAAGGACTTCATCAAGTGGTGTTGCAGGATTTAGCACTAATCCTGCTTGGCAACCTGCACCGTGTAAATTTTCTATCAAGGTAGAAAAGTCATCCACAGCCTCAACATGAGCAATTACCAAATCAACACCTGCGTCAACATATTGCTTCCAAGTGTCAGCAGCATTCGTAATCATTAGATGGCAATCTAAGAATACATTTGGACCAACTCTTTGACGAATTGAAGATATCAAGGCTGGTCCAAAAGTAATGGTCTTGTTGACAACCCAATTACCATCCATCACATCCAAGTGTATCCATTCAATTCCCGCATTTATTGCTTCATCTGCTACTTCGCCCAAACGACAAAAATCAGCAGTCAAGATACTTGGACATACAATCACGGCTTTCCCCTCAAGCCGTGGGAGGGGTTAGGGGTTCTCAATCATTCACCTTCATCAACCACGCAAAATATTATCATTTCAATGCACAATACCTCTCACTTCTAACTTATTTTCATGGCACATTATTACGAGTTCAAATTGTATAACAAAGTGAACGGAGGGTTCAAAGACCCCCAATGAAGGGAAAGAGTTGCACAGGAGATATTACTATGGCAGGCGGAATTATTGAAACATCAGACGCGACTTTTGAAACAGTTACAGGCGAAAATGAATGGGTATTGGTTGACTTTTGGGCCCCGTGGTGTGGGCCATGCAAAATGATCGCTCCAGTCTTAGAACAAATTGCGGGCGAGCGAGATAATCTAACCATTGCAAAAGTCAATGTAGACAATAATCCAAACTCGCCGGGTCGCTTTGGAGTCCGTGGAATTCCAACACTCGTTCTGTTCCATAATGGAGAAGCGGTCGACCAAGTGACTGGCGCTATGCAGAAAGGCGGTTTTGACGACTGGTTAAACCGCCACATTAATTGAAAGCAATTGCTTTTTCAAGACTTTGTCACAGTTTTGAGAGCCTTACGTCTCTCATTCATAGTTGGGCCGACTTCTCGTAACAACCGTTCACGCATCGCTTCGTGTAACCACAACCCGTCCTCTAACTCAATAATGATGCCACGGCTCAACAACTCTTCAGAAGGAGTTCCTTCAAGTCCTGCAACTTCAGCCAATACATCCCAAGGAATTGGTCTCTCTGCAACCGCTAAATATGCGAGTAAATCACGGTGTGCATCTGGTAATACTTGCAAAATTTCCTCATCAAGGAATCGCAACCAATCACCATGAACAACTTCCCCATACATCTCCAACAACTCAACTGCCAAAGGATGTCCACCAGTCAACTTGTGTACCTCTTCGGGCACAGGGGGAGTAGGGACATCAAACTCGGCAATCCATTCTTCTATCTCTTCTAAACTAAGGCCGCGTAATGCTAATTCACTAACCAAACCACGTGTGTGAACATCACGTCTATCGTAAAACGAAAGGGTTGTTCTTGAAATTAGCAACATTCGCAATGGTGTCTGGTCTGCCACTTGCAATAGTGAGCCCAACAGATGTATTGCTTCATCTTCCACATTGTGCACATCATCTAAAACCAAAAGAATGTAGGGCGGAGTTTTACTTTTTTCTTCGAGTTTCTCAAAGACTCTTTCACGAATTTTTTCAGGGTCAGTAAGATATGCAGTGAGGCGGCGGCGATACATATCAATGTCAAATTTTCCAGTGGGTGACATTGGTAATGATTCTAGAATCCCATATGGGTCCCATTGAAGACTTCCTTTAGATTCAATTCCAAGACGATGAAGAATACTCGTGGCGATGCCAATTGCGGTATCCCATGGTTGACATGGGTAATACATGGCTCTAAGATTTGGTTCATTGTCAAGTCGCTTGTTAAGCCAATGAGAAACAAGGGTTGTTTTTCCACAGCCAGCAATACCGCTAACGACTAGTGTTGGTTCTCGTCCACCATACCATTTGTCAAGCGCAGCTCGCTCATCTTCTCGCCCATGAACTGTCCTTGTATCTGGGGCTCTGACATGATATGTTGAGTGGGCTCCTGCTAAGATTTGAAGGCGTCCTGGTGGGGGTTTGTCATCGCCTTTCTCAATTCGGCCTAGCCGTATGTCGCCATACTGAAGCATGCCCTCGGCTATTGCCATCATCAATACTTGAAGTAAAGACAAATTACTATCCATTCTATCTGCCGCTTCACCTGCTTGAACTTCCAACATTTTTCCTTCTTTATCACGAATCAATACACTTGTCTTTTTGATATCAGATAATCTGTTTTGTATTTCTTCTCGGCCGTTTTCTGTTAACTGCCATGTTTTTTGACGGCGATCTTCGCCTCGGATTTGCCTTGTGCGCTCACTCAAAAAACCCAGTTTTAACAGAGGACGGATTGCTCTACTGACATTTGGAGGGTGTAATCCACAAGATTCTGCAATCCCAGGTCTAGTGATAGTTTGGGTTACAATAAAATGGTCGGCTTGATGGTCATTTTCCCACAAATGAAGTAAAACTCGGTCCTCAACCGAGAGCGTCACGCGCAGTGGTGTCTCCGACATCTATAATCGCTGTATCAACGCTTAGCATTGAAGCATTCGCCTTCTTGAGGGTGAATAATAGGGGTAATAATGAGTTATTTCAATGATGCAGGGATGACACAAGTCCTTTTTATAATGAGTTACCCCCAATATTGTGGAGTTAATGACTAAGAAACTACATCCGGTTCAAGCCACCCTACTTTCTGCATTATTAATAGTTACAATAATCTCTCCAATTGTATCCGCAGGAGACCTTGATGGAGACGGTGTTGACGACGCCCTAGATGATTGCCCACTCGCATATGGTACTAGTACAGTCGACAGAGACGGGTGCCCTGATGCAGATGGTGACGGGACTAGTGATGTTGATGACCCTTGGGTTATTCAAGCAGGTGGATTCCTAGAAGATTCAAGACAATCGATGAGTGATGACCAATATACTTCATCATTCAACTTTGATGGAAGTAAATACTTGACCACCGAAGATACTGGTGGCTGGGGTAGTTCAAATGGTTGGTTACGAATTTGGGATACGGCTACTCAAACAAATGTGAAATCTGTTGAATTTAGTGGAGATTTCGTTCATGATGCTGCTTGGTCAGATGATGGGATGTATGTGGCGGCTGTAATTGATGATGACACATTGCATGCATACTACTCAAGCAATGCAACCCCGCTCTTTTCTGTAAGTACAGATGTAGGTAGTGGTGACCAACCTAACGAAGTTGCATACAGCCCTGATGGCACAATGATTGCAGTAGTTATTGGCAGGTCTGGCAATTCGGGAACTAATGGAGAAGTGCAAATATATAATTCATTAAATGGTTCAGAAATTCACTCATTTAATCCAGCTTCTGCTGACAGATTCTATTCTGTTGATTGGAGTCCTGATGGAAGTCGTATCCTTATTGGAGGACGTGATGATGTTTGGATTTACGAAACCACTAGTTGGACTGTAAATAGGTCAATTAATACCAATAGAGGTTCAAACAATGCTGTTGCTTGGTCTCCAGATGGGAACACCATTGCTACATGCGAAGCATGGGAAGGTTCAGGAGCAAGAGTAAGGCTTTACGAAGTTGTTTCTGGATTACAAAATTGGAAGTATGATACATCTACCACATGCAATGATATTGAATTTTCACCTGATGGAACTCAACTTGTTGCAGCACACACATATTATCAATCAGATGGTGCAAGTTTGAGAATTTTCAAAGTTGATGCAAGTGCTGCAACTATCGTAGATACAATGTCTGGCCCACGCCCGGGTGGTTGTACTAGCAGCGGCAATGGGAACAATTGCGGCAGTATCTATGGAATAGGTTGGCATCCTGATGGAGATTACATCATCTCTGCACACGGGCGAAATGACGAAGGAATTTATCACTGGATTGTAGACCCTGATATTGACAATGATGGGGTCCTAAATGCAGATGACGCATTCCCTGAAGAAAACACCCAATGGAATGATACTGATAACGATGGATATGGAGACAATCCATTACCCGCGTACGAGGGTGATGATTGTCCGACAGTTCATGGTACATCTACAGAAGACAGATTTGGCTGCCCTGATGAAGATGGAGATGGCTGGTCTGATGATAATGATGACTACCTTGGTGATATCCTACAATGGGCTGACGCTGACAGTGATGGTCACCCAGACAACACCGATGATACTCGTGATCCAAACCCACACGGTACTGTAGATTGGTTGCCAAATAATGCGGCACAATGGGATGACTCAGACCTTGATGGCTACGGTGATAACTTCGCGAACGCCTCATGGGTGAGTTTTAGACCAGTTGATTGGCCTGGGGTACTAATTTCTACGATGACACCAATTCAAATGCTTGATATTGATGTATTCCCACTTGACATTGAACAGTGGAATGATACTGATGGTGATTGGTATGGAGATGAACAATTTACTTCTCGTTCTGATGGCTGTCCAACAGTATATGGCAATTCTACCTGGGACCGCCTAGCGTGTCAAGATACTGATGGAGATGGGTATTCCGACCCCGACCCATTATGGCCCGCGTGTATTGCTGGAGTTGGCACTGGTGATGCTTACATCAATGACCCTACGCAATGGTGCGATGCAGATGGTGATGGATTTGGAGATAATCAAAGCGGAACCAAAGGAGATACCTGCCCTGGATTTGCTGGCAACTCTACGATTGATCGTGGGGGCTGTAAAGATTCAGACGGCGATGGATACTCCGATGCAGGTGACCCGTTCCCTGGCGATGCTTCACAATGGGTCGATACAGATGCAGATGGATGCGGAGATAATCAAAGCGGCAATAATCCAGACTTATTCCTAAATGACTCTTCACAATGTGGAGACCGAGATGGAGATGGACATGGTGACTACCCTGTTGGAGATAATGGCGATTGGTTCCCCGATGATATTACCCAATGGTATGACCGCGACTTAGATGGCTATGGTGATAATCCTAATGGAATTCTACCTGATATTTGTCCAGATGAATATGGCCAGATGGAAGACGACACGAATCGTGGTTGCCCTGATACTGATGACGATGGAGTTGCAGATGTAGAAGATGCATTCCCTGATGACCCAATGCAATCATCAGACAGAGATGGAGACGGATTTGCTGACGACCCACTAGCACCTCAACGTGATGATTGTCCTGACACATATGGATTGAGCAATATGGGTAACACCTATGGTTGCCCCGACGACGATGGAGATGGGTGGGCAAATACTCGCGATGATTTCCCTGATGTTGAAAGTCAATGGGAAGATACTGATGAAGATGGCTACGGTGACAACTGGGGTAATTCAACTTGGAACGATACACGAGAATTGAGTTGGCCTGGAATGTTCATTATCAATGCAACATTCTCTGATGCTTTCCCTAAGGATAGTATACAATGGAACGATACCGATGGAGATGGCTGGGGTGATAATCCAAATGGCTCAAATGCGGATGACTTCCCATTTGAAGTCACACAATGGAAAGATAGCGACGGTGATGGATATGGGGATAACACGACTCGTGATGCCTACCAACCAGATGATTGCCGCTCAAAATATGGAACCTCATACAATGACCGTTACGGCTGCTTAGATACTGACGGAGATGGCTGGTCTGATTTGGCTGATATCTGTATTTATGACCCCAATGTATGGGAAGCACCAGACCCTTGTGAAAAGACATCGCTTGATGATGGCGATGGAAGCGCTAATTCTCAAGGAAAATCACTAATAGAATGGGTTCAATTCATTGGAATTGGCCTTGTAGCCATTCTTTTATTGTCTATTCTAGTTGCCATGATTGCACGGCAAGCAGCAAAACGTAGTAATCAGTTGATGCGACAGAATCTTGCTCTGCAAGAAAAGATATTCGAAGACGAAGATGACCGCAGACAAGATTGGATTGACTACTATGTCGGCCAAGGAGACTTGGAAAAAGCGAAAGAATTGGGCTGGGTTGAAAAAGCAGATTGGCAAATTCATGAAGAAGAAAAGGCAGAAGCTGCCATTAAAGCTATTGAGTCCCTCCCTGATGCTTTAGACCTTGACGACCTGCTATGAAGCAAGAGTGGTAAGCAAAATTGCTATCCCTAACACCATACCCCCACCACATAGAGAGGTGTATGAATGGACCCGTTTGACACGAGCCCAGCCCCCGCTACAATGGAGGCGCGGTTGCGCGTTCTTCTCGCATCTATGCACAGTGGCATATTGGAAATTGATGCACAGGGTGGGCTCATTCGTGCAAATCGTGCGGCTCGAACAATGTTGCCTGATTTACCAGCGACACCCGCACCCCCCGGATGGGATGTTGATTTTAGTGAAGGAATTTCTTTCCGCGATGCGCATGGTACCCCGATGAGTTCAGAGGAAGGGCCTTTATTTGAGGCTCTAAGAACTGAACAACCGCAACGTGACTGGCAATTTAGTATTGAGATGATGAACGGTCGTGTGATTCATCTAATGGGTACTGCTGAACCTCTATTCAGTAATGATGGGCGCCAAACAGGTGTCATTTGTTCTTACCAAGATATTACTGAATTGATAAACCTACAAAATGCACTTAAAGAACAATTATCAGAGACAAAAACTGCAGCACAAGAATTGAGATTAACACATGGTGAATTATCTCGTGCCCATAATCTACAAGCCGGTTTCATTGCTAATTTTAGCCATGATTTGAGAACGCCACTTTCAGGAGTATTAGGATTTGCAGATCTATTGTCTATTTCAGAACACCTTGATGTTGAAGAGCATGAGTTTCTTCAAGAAATTATTGATGCAGGGGACGCTTTGAGAATGATGATTGACTCAGTCATCACCTATTCGAATATCCTATCAGGAAATGTTCGCATTATCCCTGAATGGCATGATATTGATACCATCGTAGAAAAATCAAGCGAGGCGGCTAGAAAACTATGCATCAGACGTGGACTTGATTTCCGTCTTGAAATGGGGATGGCGCCAGAAAATATGATGATTGATGAAATGCGCCTTCAAGAAATATTAGAGCAACTACTAGATAATGCTGTGAAATTCACTGAGCGTGGAGAAGTTTGTTTGCAAATTAGCAGTGTTGGAGATAATGTGCTCTTTGAAATCAAAGATACTGGACCGGGAATATCTCATGAAGCTGAAATGAGATTATATGAACCGTACTCAAAAACTCTAGTGAAAGATGGGCAATTGCGACGCGGGGTCGGTTTAGGTCTTACACTTGTCAAGGCGCTTTGTGAAATGATGAATGGAAAAGTGGATTATACCACATCACAAGGAAGGGGGACAACATTTAGAGTAATGTTCCCATTAATATTCACGCCGATGTTAGAATCTATTTGAAATTAGTATTCGGCTAATTCATCATCAAACCGTAAGAAGTCAAGCATCTCAAATGCTTCCAAATTCGGCGACGTTAGAGCAAGATTATGCTCCAAAGCATCAGCAAAACTCACCCAACATAATTCTCTTCCATCTATCCATTCATAATTGTGACCAGGAATTAGTCGCCATTCGGCGGGTAAATTGCTAAGGATTTGACGAGCTAATGAGACGCTTTTCCAATGCATTTCAGGGTCTCCTCCGGGCAAATCAACTCTGCCTGAACGCTGAGTGAAGAGAAGGTCGCCGGCGTGAAAGACACCGTGTCCATGGAAAGTAAGGTGCCCAGGCGCGTGACCAGGTGTGTGTGTTGCCTGAAGAGTGATCCCTCCCGCTTTCCATTCCTCAGATGTGTGAGGGGGATGGTTCCAATAATGTGTGTAATTCAATTGCTTGAATAATGGTCTACTCAATATTTTTGGATAGTTTGATTTTTCATGCCCCCACAATTCAATTTCAGGACATGATTTCATTAGGTATTGGATGCCTGCGGTATGGTCCCTATGAGTATGTGTTACAATAATATGAGTAGGAGTTAAATTTTCAGATTTTAACGCTGAAAGCCATTTTTTTCCCGAATAAGGGTCAACCAACACAACCGTGTTTGTTGCTCTATCAATGAAGGCGGTATTGATGTTCCCTAGAGAGCCAAATTGGACTATCCAAACTTCGATACCATCAGCTAATTGACGGCGGTCGATATCATTCCGAGTCAACATCTATTTTGCCGGAGGCGGTTGTTGTCATAGAAATTACCGGTTTTACCAACAAGGGCGGGTCTTAAGTGGGAGTGTGAGTGTCGCCTCTGTAAGAGGCGGGGTTATGCGAGGGCAAGAATCGTTTAGCAAATTGCTCATTCTCCTAATGGCGTTTGTTCTTGTTTCCCCTGTAATGGGAAGCTCAGTATCTGCTGATTCTGAAAATCTTGAATTAATTATTTCAATCAGTGAACCAACTGATGAATCAACTTGGTATGACGATTTAACACCATTATCTATGGCGATTACAATAAAAAATACTGGCACATCTACAGAATCAATTGAATACAATCCATCTTGTCCTGTTGCTATTGCAATGATAGCAGATGGTTCTACTTTTTCTACTCTTAACGATCATCGAACTTGCCAACAACAACGCAGAGCAATTGACATTCCTGCTGGGCAAACAAGAAATCTTGACACATTTGATTGGAATTGGCAAAATTCAACAACCAGCATTATTCCTAGTGGGGAAATTTCGCTTAACTTTGATTTTGAAAACGGATTAGCAAGCCACATTGAAAATCTTCAATTCCAGCGTAGCCCCGTTTTGATAGATGGATTGATGCTGAATATTAACAGTGCACCTGTGCTTTCTGGAGATTCTAATTATTTGATGGGAGAGAGTGTCTATTCATACATCTCTTTGCAAAATAATGGCAATGAGGTTATCACAATAAATGCAGACGAAGGATGCCGCCTAACCTTGCAAATCTCATCTCTTGAGACCACATATCCAGAAACAATGACTGAACTTGGTTGTGGGTCTGGCTCATCTCTTGGGGTTGGTGACACTCTATCTCTAGGTTGGCTTGAATGGGACTTTACTGTTGAAGGGGCACCAGTAACACTTGGAACTTGGACACTTGATGTTTCATCGACTGGGTTGACTGGATTATCTAGCACAATTGAGGTAGCCCTTGACCTAATTGAACCGACACCCACCTTCCCACTGGATGTTTCAATATCTCTCATTGGTGATGGTGGAAGCGATGATGTTGTTACTGATGCTGACAACCTACAAATTGTTACAAGTTTAATCAATAATGATGCCGTACCGGCTGAAATACAATTCAACGATAGTTGTCTAATAACAATTGCAATTATTTCTGAACAAGGTAACCTCGTCGGTGATTCAAGGCTAACTGATTCTTGCCAAACAGAATATTCAGAATTGAAAATTGGCGCAACAGATCAACTTGATATTGACCACCGTCTATGGTCGATGAATGATTTGGATGGTTGTGAATTAGATGATGGAAACTATCTGATAATCGCCACCATTGGTGAATTCAATACTGCAAGTGAATATCCATTCATCTATGATGGCTCAGATAGTGGACCCACTTGCAGAGCATCGTTACAAGATACTAGCCTAACTCAATTCAGCGTTGTTGATATGGTTACAAATAACGAAGGGGCTGCTGAAGAATCAATTACTTTCAAACTCCAATTGGATAACCAAATTGACTTGGATGTTCATTGGCCACAAGCATGTCATCTCTCATTCACTCTAACCAAAGCTGGAAATTCGCAGCCAGAACGTGTATGGGGTGAAGACTGTGAAAACAGTGGCGGAGAATTAGGAACCATTCCTGCGGGACATGGGATTCTATTTGGCCCATATACTATTGAATTCGGAGAACTTGATGAAGGAACTTGGTCCCTATTTGTTGAAACTACTGGAACCCCTTACTTCACCACTCAACTAGCCCACACATGGAATCCTCTCACAGAACAAGTAGAGGAAGATGCGCAAGTTGAAGATGGTTCAGAAGAGACACCCGACCAAACCACACTACCCGAAGAAGAAGTGACCCTACAAAGTTGGCTTTCTGAAGGCAGTTGGAAATATGTCACTACTGAGGTTGGAGGGTGCTGGCTACTAGTAGATACCAATGGAGTAGAACATGCATATACATCCTCTCAAATTGTTGATTGGCAACCACTTCCAAATCACCGTGGCGCTTACTGGGTTGAAGAAAGCCTGCAGAGTTCTGCTGCCTGTGCAACATGGGCATCTCACATTGTTGTGGTAGAAGTATTAGGCGAAGCAATTGATACTCCTGAAATTGTATCAGATGATGACAATATGGCATCAGAAACGCCAATCATCTCAATTCCAGCAGCAGCACCAACTATTGTTGCAATTGTTGCATCAACAAGCCTACTTGCATTACTCGCAGGAGCATTTACCCAAATTGAATGGATTAGACTGCCAGCAACAAAGTATGGACTTGCATTAATCGGAATGGTGCGCAGGACCAAAGAATCCGGTGGAGAGTATCAGCGTGGCCGTATTGTCGCTTACATTGAATTGCATCGTGGTATTCATTTCCGTGCCTTACTTGGGGCGCTAGATATGTCGAACGGACAATTAGCCCACCATCTCTCAGTACTCGAATCTGATGATAGAGTTTGGCGCAGAAAAGATGGGCGTAAAGTAAGATATTATCCAGCATCTATTGACTCTAGTACCTCAAATGATGACCTGCCAGTACCACTACTCACTCCTGACCCTAACAGTTTGCAAGGAAAGATTCTACAGATTCTTGACATCCATGAAAATGAAATTCTAAATCTGTCACAAAAAGAGCTGTCAGATAAATTGGCGACAAGCCAACAACTGGTCTCATACCACCTCAAATCTTTGGAAGATTGGGGGTTGGTCGAGAAGGAAAGAGTGGCGATGCGCTACCGCTACAGACTCACTGACAGAGCACTTATTCTGCTCAACACTAGTGAGTTCCCATCCTTCGGGGATGATGTTTGAAACGCCGCTCCATTGATAGAGGGGTTTTGATTCGGCAATCTAACGACTTGTGGCTGTTTGATAGGGGGGATGAATAAATGGAAGAAGAATTCATCCCAGCAAACTATGAAGAAAAATGGCAAAGAAGTTGGAAAGATGCTGGAATATTTATCGCTCCACAAGAATCTGAAAAGCCAAAATATTTCTGTCTTGAAATGTATCCATATCCATCAGGAAAGATGCATATTGGGCATGTAAGAAATTATTCTATTGGTGATGCCGTTGCTCGCTATCGCCGTGCTAGTGGCTACAATGTCATCTATCCAATGGGCTTTGACTCATTTGGGATGCCCGCAGAAAATGCTGCCATCAAAGAAGGCGGACACCCTAGAGAGATTACCGACAGGAACATTGCTAGCATCAAAACTGATTTTGAAAAGATGGGTTTTTCTCATGATTGGAATCGAGAAGTAATGAGTCACGATCCGAATTATTTCCGTTGGAATCAATGGTTTTTCCTTAAATTCCTAGAGAAGGGGCTTGCCTACCGCACTTTTGCAAACGTCAATTGGTGTGGGCCGTGTAACACAGTATTGGCCAATGAACAAGTTCACAATGGGCGTTGTTGGAGATGCTCGAGTGAAGTAGAACAAAGAGACATGGACCAATGGTTTTTGAAAATTACAAACTATGCTCAAGAATTACTTGACTCACTAGAAGATATTTCATTCCCGAATCATGTCAAAGCGCTTCAAAGAGATTGGATGGGGCGCTCTGAAGGAGCGCTAATTCGCTTCAAGGTTGATGGCGATGATGGATTAGAAATTGAAGCATTCACTACTCGTCCCGACACTATTTTTGGAGTTACTTTCGTCACATTAGCACCAGAAAATCCTCTTTGCAAGGATTTGGTTTCCGGCCATGAAAATGAAGCAGAATGGCAACAGATGGAGAAAGAAGCAAAGCAACTTTCGGATATGGATAGAGGGATGCTAAAGGAGAAGAAAGGAGTCTTTCTTGGCCGCTATGCCATCAACCCATTAACTGGAGAAAAGATACCTATCTATGCTGGGAACTTTGTCATCGCTTCGTATGGTACCGGCTCAGTAATGGCTGTACCTGGCCATGACCAACGTGATTTTGACTTTGCCAAACAGCATAATTTGCCAATCAAAAAGGTGCTCAACGAAAAGGGCAATGAAAGCAGTGAGCCACTAGAAGCGGCGTTTGAAGGATATGGTGAGATGGTCAATTCGACCCGAGAAGGTTTTGATGGACTTTCAGGCGAAGAGGCAAAGCGGGCAGTTATTGACGCACTAGAAAATGAAGATACAGGAAACGGTATGATTCAGTGGAAGATTCGAGATTGGCTAATCTCAAGGCAGAGATATTGGGGAACTCCAATACCAATTATTCATTGTGATGGTTGTGGCATGGTTCCTGTTCCTGAAGAAGACTTGCCAGTTCTTCTACCCGATGATGTGGAATTTACATGGGAAGGAAATCCGATTGAGACTTCACCTACCTTTTCAAAAGTAGATTGTCCAACATGTGGCCAACCTGCCAGAAGAGAGACAGATACAATGGACACATTTGTAGATTCATCATGGTATTTCATGCGCTACACAGATGCTAGAAACAGCGAAGAATGTTTTAGCAAAACTGCATCTGATTATTGGATGAATGTTGACTTTTACTGTGGTGGAATAGAACATGCACAGATGCATTTGATTTATGCTAGGTTTTGGACAAAAGCGGTCAGAGATTTGGGATTACATCAGGTTGATGAACCATTTCAAGAATTATTGTGTCAAGGAATGGTCAACGCTCAAGCCCCTTATTGTAAATCTTGTAATATCACACACCCAGTTAGTGAAAGAGGGAATAACTGCCCACACTGTTCTGCCGAATTGAGTGAGAGAAGTGCAAAGATGAGCAAATCTCTTGGTAATACTGTTGGCCCAGTATCAATGATTGAACAGTATGGAGCAGATACCATTCGCTTGTTCATTCTATTTGCAGCCCAACCTACAGCAGGAATGGATTGGTCTGATACTGCAGTCGAATCTTGTTATAGGCAAATGAAAGCAATTTGGAATTTAAGCCATGAAATGTTGTCATGGCAAAATGATTCTGCGCCAATTGATGATTGGTTAACAATTCAATTTCAAGAAAGAAGAAAGCAATGGGTCAATGACATGGAAGGTGTTGATTTGCGCGCTTCTGTAATGTTAAGCCATTACGATGTCTATTCTGACTTAGTCTGGTATCAGAGAAGAGGAGGGAAAAATGGGCCACTTGCTCGCTCATTATTGTTAGATTGGGCCAAAATGTTGCATCCAGCGACACCACATCTAGCAGAAGAATTGTGGGCGGCTGCTGGCGGAGTTGGTTTGGTCGCTGCTGAGCTACTCAACTTTGATGATAAGGAAGGCGAAAAAGGATATAGCGGAATTAATTCTGTATTAGCAGAAGAAATATTCCTACAATCTATTCTTGATCAGGCTAGACAAATGAAAGGTTTAGCAGAACGTCATCTTGAGACTGAGGCAACTTCAGCAACAATTCAATGTTCAGAAGCATGGAAAGGCGACTTGGTTAGAACTGGTATTGAACTCTTGGAGAGTGATTTCCCCATGAAACAAGCGATGGGCGAAATTATGTCACGGCCATTTGCCCAAGTAGGTGATGTAAGGGGACAGGTTCCAGGCGCTTGGAAACGCATAATGAAACAAATGTACAAATGGTCGCCAACAGAGAGGGAAGTACTCAAGAAAAATCTTGATGAAGTTGAAATTCTCAAAGGTGCAACTGATTTCTTAATCAATGAACTCGGTGTTAATGAATTACACATTTACATTGCTGGAGAGGGTGAAGATGTTGGCGGCAAAGCGAAGTTTTCTTTCCCAGCAGAGCCAGGCATTGCCTACCTCTGATTCTAAAGGCCAACATTTCTCAATGTTGATGAAGAGGTAATTCTAGAGCCGGAGGTTGAAAAGGGATGGACAACTCGCCGACCATAAGTGAACAGAAACGACAGACAAGACGACAACCACCAATCGGGCAATAATACTGGAAATAGGAATAAAGGTGGCAAAAGACGCCGCTCCTCATCTGGAAATCGTAGTGGTGGGGGACAGAATGAACAACATTCTTCCCGAATTAAAGATGCCCGAAGCAGAGCAAAAAAAAGATTTACCATTAATCCGGCACCACTAGGGTTTCCAGCAGAATTTGAACCACCATCTGAAATTTCAATTGAATGGCCAACTAATCCGGTGAAACGACAGACCGAGCGTCAAGCATGCGACCTTGTGATGATTCCAGGGGAATGGGGGTTCCTCGATGATGATGATGTTGAAATGATTGCAAATCGATTAACAAAACACAATATGAGTGTTGAACAAGGGCTATCATTACGCAAAGCGTTGATGCAAGAAAAGACTGTTTACGGCCATCATAGAATGATGTCAAAGTCTAATAGTTTCTCAAAGAGGTACGAAAATGGAGAGAGTATTATGCAACTCTCTCGACGGTTTGATTATCCACCAGTAGCAATATTCAGAGCAATATTAACCGCAAGAGGATGGTCTAAAGTAAAGATTCGTGATTCATTACGAGCGCCTGATAAGAGGCTTAACGAACGAGACGCTGAAGAATTCCGCACCGCTGAGGAGAAAGACCGCGTGACTAATGTGGACCAAGGTGAGACTGCTGTAAGAGCTGACTTGTTTGAGGTGGTTGTACAGAATTATCTAGATAAAATGGGCATCAAATACCGCCGCCAAGAAGATCTACTTGCTGAACAACAAAAAGAACACGGCAGGCCACTAAACACCCCTGATTTCCTAATAATGGATGAATTGAAAATTAATGGTGAGAACATTGCTTGGATTGATGCTAAAAATTTCTATGGAGCCAATGTTTCATTTACTAAGAAAAAGACAAAAAAACAGATGAATCGCTATATCGACGAATGGGGCACGGGTGCAATCGTCTATCGTCATGGGTTTTGTGACGGGTTGCATATTCCTGCTGTCATGATGCTTGATGTGACACCGCTTGACATTGAAATCATGTATCAAGATTGAATGATTTGAACGCCATCTTTCGCGTGGGTACCCATGCGAACACCGTCATTCGGAAGGGGCACCCTCTCGAATCTTACTACATTTGTTACTACTTTTCACCATCATTGAGTAGATCAATTTTCACTTCCCACTTGATGGATTTAATATATGTCTTATTCTTCCCGTGTTTATGGAAATCGCTGATGTGCTGAAATTTCTCTCCCCCTCTTCGATTGAAGTAAAGATGGCCCTCCTCTCCAAATTTTCGCCTTTACAACCCGGTGTAATGAAGCAAAATTGGCGTTATAACAAAAAATTTGGGTATGATTCCCCCTCAACATCTGAGTTCTGGGATTTATTCCAGAAATCTGATTTTCGCTGCGCAATCTGCTCTAGCCAGTATAGAATCTCAGTTGATCACATCAATGAAGACAATACAGATCACAGATTGGAAAATCTACAGATATTATGTTCCCCTTGTAATGTCTCGAAAGCAAATGATGGAGTGAAAAATCCAGATGCACAATATGTGATTATGTCAGAGTTCAGGGTGTATATAAAAAAATACGGAGAAGTCCCAACCACGCGCCAGTTGGCAAAGCATATCAAGTCCAAGCATGAATTCAAGAATCGGCCTCTATCGGGATACCTCCATCTATATCATTTCCTAGTGTTTCGGTACAATAACCCCTTTCAAAGTAAACAAATTGAGGATTGCATTTCCATTACACAACAGATAATTGAAGTTCTGCAGATTTCTTCTGACGAGGCTCTTCGAGCAATAATCAGTACATGCACGCCCTCGGACCACTACACAACACGGTCAAACTGGAGGAATAGTAAGAGGTACGGGAATAATGCTCCTGAGGGGGCAGTCTTCCTTGAGTTGTTGGTTGAAGCTGGATATAAGTGCGAAGAATGTAGCAACGTCTCAAAGTTATCATTTGACCACATTGACAGTGATCCAACAAATCACTTAAAGGAGAATCTCAAAGTTCTTTGTTTTACATGCAACAGGAAGAAGTCAAGGAAAGGTATCAAGTTCGAGAACAAAAAAGCCAAAATTTTTGACTTTATGCTAGATTATTTTCACAATCACGGAGCAATCCCTCCAATCAAGAGAGTCGGAGAGATTTTCTCTGGAGATACGCAATCGTATTTGGGTGGAGAATTCTACTTCTACAAATATCTGGAAAAAAGATTTAACGATATTTAGTCCCTCAAGTTCCGTTGAAGCCTATTGGGTTACGGGCGGCACATTGGTCAATTTGGATTGTGTTTAGAAAACAGTTTGAGTATCAAATAATCAAATATGGGTCGTTCGCATGGGTCTATCCGAATACCCATTGAAACGGATATTGAATTTCAAAGGGCTTTCAGTGCGTCCTTCGGAACGCTACCCTATACAATGCCCGCATTCGCAAGAGCACCCCTTACGAATAGTTCCAGAAATAACAGAACTATCGCTAACGGTATCAAAATGAATATTGCAATGAAATATACGTATAATACAAACCATTTTTTCTTATGGTTACGCTTGTGAAATCCAATTATTGGGGCAAGCATCCGATGGAACAGGCTGTTTTCATCACGGTATTCTTCAATAATCTCATTGGCAATAATTTCGGCGGCACGATCTTCTAATTCAGATGGTGACGGTACTTTATCCAAAGCATCCCCTATCTTTTCCAAGGTGGGAATTCCGGTGCTAGTTCCGTCTGTTTCCCAATCAGGATTTATCAATTCATACAAACGAACCAAGTATAGTCTAACAACTAAAAATGCAACCAACAATGGTATGAATAAAGGTGTAGCAAAAATGGCCACCAATACTACTGGGATAATCCAAGATATTTCAATCCAAGTCGGTGCTTTCCCCTTCATTATTTGCTTATTCCGAGGATTATTTGCATCAAAGAATAACCAAATGATTCCAATGGTAATGAATAGACCAATCATACCCAATAAAATCAACGAACCTATCATGCCCGGTTCGATATTCACATCAGTCATTGAACCCCTCCTATTATCAATCCATTTGAAGTTCTGTTAAGAATTAACTGGGGTAATTCGCAAGGGTCTATCCGATTACCCATTGAAACGGATTTACAAATTCAAAGGGCTTTGAGTGGGCCATTCTAGTCGCTACCCATCCAACATATACCACACGCAGGGGTATTGGATGAGAATTGTAGATAAACACAAATGCTACAACAATATCCGGAAATTATGTCCAATAGTGGCCCCCCGGTAAGTTTCATGGTAGAGAAAAATAGTGTGACACCGTATTCAGAATTAATTGCTCAAACAAAACCCCAGAAGAGTTTCTGGGGAAAGGTAACTCCTGCTCCAGTGACCTTTTCTCTTTACTCAACAAATTCTGAGATTACAACTAATGCTCTAGATGGAGAGGTCGTAATTGGTACTGTCAACATTCCGCCAAATTCACCAATTCTAACAGTAGATCATCTTGTTGAAGGATGGTCTGAGGCCTATGTTCTAGGTGATGCAGAAATCAATTTGGACCAAAAACCGAAAGGTAAGAGGTTGGGCACGCTTTCAGTTTCTAGCGCATGGATGAAAATGTCAATGATTGTTGAGGAAAATATCGAATCAGATAAATGTGATACGATTAGAAAAAGACTCAATAATTGATGGCAATATTTGTACACGCATTAACCTATTAACAGACTAGAAAGAATAATCTCCTAGTGTATAGAAAACAAGTTTGAGTATCGAATAATTTGTTATCGTAGCGATTTTTCTGAAAGTGTTACCAATGTTGATTTCAACCCCATTGAGTTGAGATGAGTTATCATTTCAGCAATTTCAGCATCTTGAAATTCTTTATCAATAGATTGAGGGAGAATCACAACACTTTCACCAAGCATGCAGAGATGCGGTGATGCATCACTTTGTGTTGTTTCAATTACCTGTTCGCCCATCAGTAATAATTCATTTCTGCCTGCATCTAATGCTAATTTGGAATCAACTGCAAAAGCTGTTGAAGCGGACAAAATTTCTGCCCAACGACTATTGTTCCACTGGCCTGATTGCAATGCTTCAAGTTGTTCCTCCCCACTAATTCGGATGCGGTTTTTCCACTCTTCATTATCAATATATGATGATGTGTGACGGGTTGTTCTATCTCTCCATGCAACTATCATTTTGAGATTTGTATACCATCCATCTACTACCCCATTACCACCAATATTTTCTCCAAGAAATGGGCAACCAGGCTCCCTTCGAAGGTCCACGCCACCGGCCCAAAGTGCTGCAATATCACCCAGTCCTCCCGATAATTTTCGCTCAACAAGGTGTGCAATATGATAAGAATTGGAGTAAGCTAATTTTTCTTCAATACTAAGGGCTCGCTGAAGTGCCATTGCTGTAGCAAGACTACCTGCAGCAGACAATCCGAAACCTTGCTGTTGAGGTAATCCACATTGTTGATTGATTTGCCAATCATATTGAAGCAATTCTGGAACTAAATCAGAAAGCAATTCAATGACTGTTTTTTGTAAATGGTTATCTCCATTGTCTAAGTTTGATAACACATTCCCTGAACCTTTTGTAGCCTTTACTTTTACATTACACGCTGGAACATCTGGGTCGATGCAAAGTCCAATACCCCTGCTTCCTTGATTAATAGGATTAATTGCACCATCTTGAACACTAAACACTAGCGTAATATGGCCTGAAGCGGAGGCAAGACCTGTCAATTCAGTCATCTTCAGCCATCCCGTGAGGGTTGTTAGGCTTTGATTTGCCGCCGTTCACAGTGCTTCTGCAAAGTCATCTGACAATACTGAAAAGCGGCCAGCGAGTTCTTTGCATGCTTGAACAAAACAAGTGCGAGCACTCATTGAACCATCTGTTTGGAACTTGAAGATAAATTCGCCTTCAACATCTTGTAGAGTAATAGCATCATTGAAATCCGCTTGCAAGTCTGTTCCATCACCAACATGGTTGAGGTCGTTCTTCAACAACTTAACCTTGTCAATATCAGTAAGTTTGCCATCCTTATCAAAATCCTTTGCTGTAATATTCAAATTCAAATCAAAAAGATGTTTTGAACGGGTTTTGACATTCATGATACCATGCTGACGTGCTTGGAAAGTAACTCCAGATACTGGAGAATACTTTGAGTGGTCTCGGCCACGGCCCATTATTGCGTAGAAATATGCGTGCAATACTTGACCCTCGTATAGTTTAGTCAATGGAATTGAACCATATGCTTCGGGTATATCCAAACGGCGGTCACCGATTACATTGAGTTCTGATGCCATAATGTAGCGTCCACCTTCTTCACCTGCTGCTGAAATAGTGTAGATAATCTGACATGAAGGGCATCCACGCTGGTCTTCAACCATATCTTTGCAGTCTGGGCATTCATCTTGGAAGAAGAAATCATTGTGGAAAGTTGGGATTGGTAACATTGCGAATCGGTGTGCAAGTTGCTCGTCGCTCAATGCATAATTTGATTCATACATCTCACCAGTTGCCTCGTCCTTGAAAACACCAAGTTCGATTCTCATCTGATCAATTGCAAACTTTGGTACATCTGCAATCATTGTTCGGCGCAATGAATTTACAAAAGCGCGGTTTGCATCTGTCACTAAAATTTCAATCGAGGTTTCTTCCTCTGAAAGTACTGTTAATTTTGCCATATCAAAACACCTCACTCAAACTCTCCTTCCTCGGCGGCCACCTTTACGCTTGGTGCCGTCATGAGGGCGTGGAGTGCAATCTTCAATTCTCTGAACTTGAATCCCTGCACGAGTCAAGCTTCGCACTGCTTGTTGTGCGCCTGGTCCTGTGTTTGGGCTCTTGTTTCCGCCTTGTCCACGGTATCGAACTACCGCCTGAGAGAATCCTTTCTCTTGAATTGCTTCTGCAATACGTTCTGCAGCACGGATTGCTGCAAATTGACTACCCTTATCGCTACCTTTCTTGGTAACTTGGCCGCCACTGCACTTTGCAATCGTTTCAGCACCAGTTTGGTCTGTTGCGGTCATCAAAATATTGTTGTATGATGAAAAAATGTTAATGATACACTTACGAGACATCAGGATTCACCTCCGTCGTCATCAGCACTAGGTGCTGCTGCTGCTGCCTCTTCAATTTCCTTAACTTCATCAGTAGTTGGAGCTGCACCAGTCAATTCCAAACTGCTCTCTTCCTCTTCAGTATTGAAAGATGCTTGTGAACGAATTGATTCGATTTCTTGACGAAGTGCATGAGTCTCATCAGCAAGGTCAGATGATGATGAATATTGCAATACTGCTTCTTCATCACGTGTCAGAATATATCCTGGCACTGTCATAATCTGTTCACCGATTGAAATGTGTCCATGCAACAACAATTGTCTTGCCTGCTTTGGACTTGATGCTAATCCCTTGTAGTAAACTTGTGATTGCAAGCGACGTGCAAG
Organism: Methanobacteriota archaeon; assembly: GCA_018650285.1. Lineage (GTDB taxonomy): Archaea > Thermoplasmatota > Poseidoniia > Poseidoniales > Thalassarchaeaceae > MGIIb-Q1. Next base: position 90,013 of record JABIGF010000017.1, on the reverse strand, counting down.
CACGTGCTCAACATCAAGACGTAGAACGTCGTCAAGTGTTGCTCCTTCAGGAAGCATTCCACGACGGTAAAGTGAAGTAATCAAATCTGACTTCTCTCTTGAAGTGTGATCTGCACCAGAATCTGCTGTACCAATCAACTTCATTGCGTTGGAGCGCCATCGGCGTAATTTGCTACGTGCCTTCCAGATTTCTCTGTGGTTACGAAGACCGTAGTTGTGAATGAGAGTTCTCTCTTCATCAATTCTTTCAGCCTGCCAAGGGTGCTTGGGGCCTCGCCATGCTCTGCGACTAAATTTTGGATGTCCCATACTTCACCACCTCACTTCTTCCTCTGCACACCAAGCGTCAAGCCTGAGCGGTTATTTGAACGGGTTCTTTGACCACGTACTCTTCCACCAATAGCGTGGCGAATACCGCGGTAACTCTTCACTGCACGGTGTCTGTCAATATCGTCCTTCTGAACCATTTTAACATCCTGCGAAAAGAGGTGAAGCTCGTCACCACTGTGCAAATCTCTCTGTCTGTTCAACATCCAAAGAGGTACTGCGGTTGGGTATGCTTCAATCGCTTCTTTCAGTGCGTCAATCTCTGCGTCTGATAGAAGACCGCCCATTTTCTTAGCGTCAACATCAGCCAAACCACAGAGTGCAGTCGCTGTTCTCTGACCTACTCCATCAATTGAAGTTAAGCCCAAACCAATCGGTTTTAATCCATCTACATCGGCCATAGCGAGACGCAGGATATACCTGAAATCGTCTCCTAGGTCGCTTTCGTCTATTTTTGCCATTATTCGGTTCCCCCGAGTTCACTAGTTGCCCAGTGGCTACGTAGTAGCGGCTTCGCGACCTACCCCCCCTATAAAAAAGGGACGATTTAGATAAAGCCACTAATACAACCACAAACGGTATACTGAGTGGCAGTTAGCATGAAATTATTGTAAATAATTATGATTCCCGACAAATATACCAAGCGGACCCGTTTAGAGTATCTACATCAACAAGAAATCCCGCCTTTCCACGTGGATGGCCCTTCAAACCCTTGTCGAGTAATGCCTGAAGTTTTGGTTGCTTAACAGGGTCCATTTTACAACGCAAAGTGAGTTTAGAAAGGTAAGCAGAATTTGCAGAAACCAATAGTGGAGAGATGGTGTTTGGGCTTGGCTCAACTTTCAACCGTGATTTGATTTGCCCTGTCTGGGAAACAAATGCTTTGACTAAAGATTTCTCAAGTTGAATCGGCTGATTTGATAACAGCATTGGTCTACGACCATCAATCCTAACCCAATTTCTTATTGCATCTGAAGGAAGAGCCTCGCGAAGCCATTGGGATTGAAGGCCAGAGGAGAGGAGTGCCGTGTCTATGATAGTCAACCACTCTCCGGTGGCTGGAATTACATTGGGATTTTTCTTGACCTTGGTTCTTGGACCTGCAAAGCTGACAACTGAACCATCTGATAATAGGCGCAGCATTCTAGCAGGAGTTGCTACAACTGCCGCTGCTCCAAACCAAATTGTCAACCGGTCAATTCTACCCCTTCCAGTTGATACCCATTCCCATGTGATAGGGGAATCAGGCCAATGTGAATGCAGAAGTTGTTCTATCTCTTCTTGTTGAACAGGGAGTAATCTTGGTGAAAGGTCAATGATAATAGCAGGGCCTTTACTTCCTATGATTAAATGCTCAGCCCATTGATTCAATAATATTGAGATGGGGGGTTGCATCTCATCTAATGAATGATTCTGAGCATCTTGAGGACGTGCGGGGTCAACATGCAATGCTGCAACACTCCGACCTTCAAGGTCGATCTCTGCGAGTGCTGATGTAGCAGATGTTCCATCACCAACTAGAACAAATGTTTCTGATGCCCAATTACCTTCACTTAATTGGGAAACTAATTGGCCGTTAGCAGCAGATAATACCGCCGAGTCGGCATCTAACTCTATTCCAATCCCTGCTCTATCTAACTCTGCGCAATAAGCAAACAATTGGGAACCAGAACCACAGGCAGGGTCAAGTATTGCTCCTTTTTCAAGCCGGCAATCTGCCAATTGCTCGGCTCTAGTTACACAAATAGACCATGGTGTTGAGAGCCTTTTCATCCTCTCGGTTTGATACAATTGTGGCTCTTCAGAATCTGCATTATTGTCAATTTCACCACGCGGTGCAATCACCTCAGCAAAGTCAAGAATGTCTGAAGAAAGTGGTAGCACTGTATGACTAGACATGACACACCGGACTAAAGGACGGCTGTCGCTGTTATGCACTTTTCTATCAAATGGCTAATTCATTGACGCTCAGTTCAAACACTAACCACTGATTATTTGCAGGTTCTCTATCAGGTCTGTCTTTGTATGCAAGTTCTGGAGGAAGTATGACTGTATGTGTAGTCCCATCCCCAATCATGCAACGCAATACATCGCAATCTAAGCCAATAACACCCCAGTGAAATCCTTTGATGTAACAAACACTTGGCGCGCCTGCATCACAGGTTGGTTCTGAACCGGCAGTAACCGGCAAATCACCTTCATCAAGTTGTTCTCCTGTATCAGATATCCAAACTTTGTAATGAACGTTCATATGGTCGCCATAATCTGTATGGAGAGACCAATCATCTCCTGCAAACAACCTCACTTCTAAATTAACAGACGCCCCTTCAACAGTAGGATGAGTTAGTGTTACCAAAAATACCTCTTCATCAACATTTGAATTCAATTCCAATGCCAATAATTCAGTTGAGTCCCCATCAATAGTTAGTAAACCACTAGAAGGTTCAGTAATTGAAACTGAATCTGTATTTACAGACGCCATCAATTCAAGTGTTTGATTTCCTGCATTATTGACAGCAACAACCGCCCTATCACCGGCTCCTTGATGTCTCCATTCACAAGAGACTTCTCCAGGAAGCCAAAATGGTTCATCTTGAGCTGAAAGATTTTCGGGCCAATTCCAAGCATCATCTTTGGGCTCGCAAGTATCGAACAAAAGCATTACTTCCCAAGACCAACGGCCATCTTCTTTTAATGAAGATTCGTCGACGGTTGCGAATGCATCATCCATTTGTGACAAAAAGGTGTAAGCACCCCAACCAACCCAAATTATTGAGAGTAAAAGCATAGCAATTGTTGCTAATGATGCGAGAATTGCTGCCCGCGGGATAGCCATCTCGTTGAGGCCTAGAGGAACCGGCGGGTCCTCGGGCTCATCGCTAATCCACGGTCCGGACACAACACACCCTGCAAGCCGCCTCAAATCAAGATATGCACGGAACGATTAATTCAATCAATTGCCATTTGGCCCTCATGTTTCTGACCAAGCCAAGCAATTATGCCTAATTCTAGGCCAAGAGCAATTCCCATCAATAGTAAAGAATTTGAATTAATTGTGCCTTGTGATGCCAATGCAGCAGCAACTAATGCAATCACTAAATCTGCAGCACCCCACACACGAAGTGAACGACGAAGTTGAAGAATACCCGTTACCCAAATTGAAAGTGAAAGGGCAAGAAGAGAGACCACTAACCAAGCACTAATTCCAGTTAACAGCAATACCCCTAGAGGAAGAAGGAAATGTGCGTCCCAAGACCATGTTGCACTCCAACCAGGTTTGCGCATCGGTATGCTCACCACTAATCCAGCCAATGTAAGAACACCAATAATTATCATCAAATGCGGCATGTAAGAAGCGAGTTCCGTCTGCCAACTTGCAATTGCTTGAAAAATTACAGGAATTGTGAGAATTGTAATTCCAACAGCTGCGGGTTGTTTCCATTGAATTGAACGACGAAGGCTGAGAATAGCGCCCAATAATGCTACTGGGCCAAAAGATAAGATTGCAAGAATGACTACCCATCCACCTCTTCCTGCAGCACCATGGAAATCCGGAATCTCGTTTTTGCGTCTGACTCCTTCAATCCAATCCCAGCCAATAACACAAACTAACAATACAATTTCAATTAATATCCATGGTACTGTGTAAGAAAGCATATCTCCGCCTTCCATTGGAACAAACGGATTTGTCAATACTGGCATTGGCATTGTCCCAGCCATTATAGCCCCTGCAATCCGAACAATGAGTAACGTGGAAATGTACCACTCAATCGCAGCAGGTATTCTGTGAACAAGGTCTTTACGCCCAGTTAGAGAGATTCCTATCATCAATAATACGATGATGGCAAAAACACCGAAATCTAACTGGTTACCAAGTGAGGCTCCTGATGCAAGTCTGCCTGCAAAATGCATCAAAGAAAGGCCAGCGATGGTTGCTGCAAATGGTGTTTCAATGCCGAGTACATCCGGGAGGCTCAAATCATTGCTACTAGCCCGCCAACGCGAAATACCAATCAGTACCAAAGAGATGGCTCCGCTTACAACAAGAATTCCAGCAGATGCGGAGCCATTATTCCAAGTGGTGTAAACACCAAAGAGAATGATACAAGCAATAAATGCCAGTACAATGACTGGTTTATGGTGAATGTCCCCGTACAATATTTCTTCACGGGTAAGTTGCCCTTTACGCTTAGAGCGCTTTTTCATCCTCTCTGCTTGCATGTATAACTCAGGAGCGACTGTCTTCATTTTTCCAACCGATTTTGCTTGCGACATTATTTCGACTGATTCAGCATCCAATGCTGCTGCGGCTGCAGTCTCCTCAGAATCAAAATGATAGGTCCGTTGTGAGTCGCTTAGAGTCGTCTTTGTAGAGTCAGCCTTAGCAATAAGTTGTTGAGGATCTGATATTGATAACGCAGCAGTTCCAGATGACAACGCCATTGGTTCAGGAGCCATAAGACCTGGCAATTGTATAATATCTGAATTATCAACCGTTAAAGAACGTTGGATTTCATCAATTCTATCCATCCTTTCTCTTCTATCTTCGCGCGCACCAACCGCTTTGAGTTCAGCACGCAATTCACCTTGAGCCGCTAACCAAATTGCAGAGCCGACAAACATGATGCCTGCTATTGAAAGTTGTTGGAAGACCATTCCTTCCGACATCATAGCCCAAACTATTGCCATTAGCATCATTGCTGATGTGGCCGCTGGTTTCAGCAACTTCTCCATTTTACCCGCGCGAGGGAGATAGAGAAACAAAGTCAACAATGTTGTGGCAATAATGACCCACCCAGTGAGTTCAGTTGACAGTAATAGTTCACCATCTAGAAGTGATGTAGTCGTTTGATTCAATGTGAAAATAATCGTTTGAGCGGTTAAAAATCCCATTAACAAACTCAAAATATCCTCAACTTCTATATTCTTACCAAAAATAGTGAGTGAACCAAGACCAGCAACCATCATCACCATCCAAGCAGCATCCATACCGTGACGCCATTGCAATAATATGGTTGTAATACCAAACATTACCATCAAGGCACGTGGGTTATCTTGATGCTCACCACGACATTCCGCAAACACATTGATTCCTAGAACTGTTGCTAGCCCTGCAATCAAACCATATCCAGATACAAGGCCGCTGCGTGAAACTGTTATCCAAACAATTAATGAAAGGATGAAACCAATATTCCATAATTTCAACATTCCACTGTCACGTAACCTTGCTCCGAGTTCAGACAAACCAACGAAACGTGCTGCAAGATTAACGCCCGATTCACCTAATGCTCGATTGACAGGATATTGAAGAATTGTCACGAATATCAAGTAAAAGGCGAGATATTGGCCATCCCATCCAACTACTCCTGAATTCAATTCCCATGATTGATTGGCTGCGTTAAATGTATACGCCCCCATTGACCATAATGAAATAAATAATACCCACAACCATGGAGATAGAATAGTTATTCCAGCCAATGAAGGAGACTTTCTAATCAAAGCAAGGATTGCAGTCCCAATATGAATTGCGGCTAACGACATAAGCAATATTTTGGCTCCATCTCCACCTTGAGAAGAGGGTTGGGCTGGGATCAATATTGTCATTAATAAAATCAAAATTAAACTTCCACCCCACAACACATGGTCACTTACCAATGACTGATTGGAAAGCAATACTGTTGCAGTCAAAAGAGCGGCGCCAACAGTAAAAACTTCGTAAGAACCAATGCCGAAAGGGGCTGTATATGATGCAGCCTCTTGGATAATTAATATCAGAATTAATATTGGTAGGCCCGAACCTAATGGAGTCAATACACGGCTCTTTGATATGCCCCTTACAACTAGGTAAGAGCCGCCAAAACAGGCTAGCAGCAACATGATTAGTGCAAGAGCATATGAGGTTTCAGCACGGTTGGCAGAAATTGCCAACAAAGCCCCTATCATCCCTAAACCAATTGAGACAGACCAAAGACCAGGGCGGCCCAAGCCGACCATAGAAAGACCATCGGAAAACCAATTTTTTTCACGTGAAAACTTTGCTGCCATCGCCGCGTTTAATGCATTAATGCCACCAAGCAACAGGAAGAGAAGTAGTAGGTCATCGAAGCGAACTATTTTCAAAGCCCCAATTGACCAATCTTGGCTAAAGGCGTGCATACCAATCCAAATATTTGATGCAGCAATTCCAAGTGATGAAAGATTACCACTTTGTCGATGCCAAGCTAGCCCATGTAAGAGCAAAGTAGCAACAACAATTCCTGTAGCAACACCCATCTGTCCGTAAACAGCACCTGCACCAGAACCAATTGCTAACAACACTAGAGTTGCCTGTGCTGCAATTGCATCCTCATCATGATGATAAGAAACCCATACATTGAGGCCGACTAATCCGAGTAATAATCCACCCAACGTCGTGGAATCAATAGGGAAAATGCCCCATAAATCCCAATGGGCTAAATCAATCGCTAACCCATAGAGCAATTTCATGGTAATGATGACCCAGGTAATACCGAGCATTCGCATACTCGGGTCTGGCACCCAACGCTCACCAAGAATGAAACCAAGAATGGAGAGAGCAAGAAGGCTGAACAAACCGATAGCCGGATTATCTAATGTTGTTCCAACAAGCCAGCCCACCACTGAATAAACAACAATCATGCTGACCATTATGCCCCAATGGAGGCGCTTTTCTCCGGTCGTTGCAAGTTCAGTAATTGTATCCATTTCAGGCGGTAAATGGACTGTACCATCTCGCTGAACATCTCCTGGTTGAGGGCCATCAGCAAAGGGGTCGAATATTTCGCCCATCGCTTCATCAACATCAGTTTTTTTAGGTTGTTCAAGTTGAGGCTGTGAAGTTTGTTTTGCTTCCTCTATTGCGGTATCATCTAAGAAACCTGATAGGTCAAGGCCGCCGCCCATTTCAAAGGCGCGTTTTCGTATGACTGCGTCATCTTCATCCGCCGGCGAGCCCACCATTATTACAACCCAGAAGCGACCTCATCCATCAAGGTCGCCCCTGTAAGGGGGCGTTTCTTAATGCTTCAATTGCAAACTAATCAATCCGTAGCATTCTAAGAGGGGCCGCGACCCGCCCACACTATGGCACCCTCTGACCGCGCTGATTGCGGCCCTCGCGGCCCTGTCGGCTTGGATGCTCATGGCCTTGACCCCGAAGGGACAATCAACTGGAATCTTGAAGGGCCAACCCTCATTTCTAAGGCAGTTGAAAATGGGGAAGGTTTTCTCAGCGCTCATGATGTATTAATCACTAGAACCGGTGATCGAACTGGACGCTCACCAAATGATAAATTCATTGTTAGAGAAGAACTTGTTGAAGATGCTGTTTGGTGGGGAGAAGTAAATGTCCCAACTACTAGAGAGATATTCGACAATTTGCGTACCAAAGTACGTAATTACCTCAATACACGAGATGAATTGTTTGTACAAGACCTCTATGCTGGAGCTGATGAAAATCAACGCTTACCAATTCGTGTAGTAACTCAAAATGCATGGCATTCGGCTTTTGCACGCAACATGTTTCTCCGACCCTCTGTTGAGCAAGTAGAATCACATCAACCTGAATTCACTGTATTGCATGCGCCACACTTTCTCGCTAATCCAGAAGTTGATGGCGTGAATTCAGAAGTTTTCGTCATCGTATGCTTCTCTGAAAAAACTGTAATTATTGGTGGGACACGGTATGCGGGAGAAATAAAGAAATCTATTTTCTCAGTCATGAATTACCTCTTACCGAAAGATGGTCACCTTCCAATGCATTGTTCGGCAAACGTTGGACCGAGTGGAGATTGTGCTGTTTTCTTTGGTCTTTCAGGAACTGGAAAAACTACCCTGTCTGCCGACCCACACCGCCCTTTAATTGGTGATGATGAACATGGTTGGAATAATGAAGGTGTATTCAACTTTGAAGGTGGCTGCTATGCCAAAATGATTGACTTGTCAGAAGAAGATGAGCCAGAAATTTTTGCTACTAGTCGGATGCCTGGAACAATTCTAGAAAATGTCATACTCGATGAAAATGGTGTTCCTGACTTCCATGATACTTCTTTGACACAAAACACACGAGGTTCCTATCCACTTGAAGCAATCGACAACAGAATCATAGATAGTAAAGGTGGACTACCTAACAATGTGGTTTTCTTGACTTGTGACGCTTTTGGCGTATTGCCACCAATTTCACGGTTAACGCCAGAACAAGCAGCCTACCACTTTATTTCAGGATACACTGCTAAAGTTGCAGGTACTGAAATTGGTGTTGTTGAACCACAGGCTACATTTTCGGCTTGTTTTGGTGCACCTTTCATGCCAATGCATCCAAGTGTTTATGCTGACTTATTATCCAAAAAAGTGGCTGAGAATAATGCCTCGTGTTGGCTATTGAATACCGGCTGGGTTGCTGGAGGATATGGTAACAGTAAAAGAATCAAAATTCGTTGGACGCGTGCATTACTAAATGCAGCATTAGATGGTTCACTCAACAGCATTGAATTTGTCAAAGATGAACGATTTGGATTTGAAATCCCCACGCATTGTGAAGGAGTCCCCCAGGATATCCTCAACCCCAAAACAACTTGGGATAATGGGGCAAAATACGAAGCGACCGCTGACAACCTCGCAATTATGTTCCACGAGAACTTCAAACAGTTCGCATCGGGCTGCAGTGATGCGGTTTTATCAGCAGCACCACAACCTCTCTCCGAGTGAAAGCATCAAGCCTGTTGAGGTGTTCGGCGTAGCATGGCAGTCCCCATTGGGAACCTTACTTCGCCAAATCTTTGGCCGAGCATGGTTCAAAAAAATGAGTTCCCTGGATTTATTCCAAATCTCCCAGAACAAGATGAACTTGTCTGGCAAATCCTTGACCCAAGTCACGATGATTCTCTAAAAACACAACTTGATGCGCTTCTTGAACAATATGGGCATGTTGTCCCAACTCTACCAGATTCTGTTTCCACTGATGATTCAAAGGGCCCTATTTGCATTGATGATAGAGCGATAATTGGAGAATGTGTTCGTATTGAAGGGCCTTGCTACATTGGCCCAAATGCTGAAGTACGACATGCTGCATACATACGACCTTACACTTGGTTGTGTAGTGAATCAGTAGTAGGGCACGCTTCAGAAGTAAAACACTCACTTCTCTTACCTGGGGCAAAAGCACCTCATTTCAATTATGTCGGAGACTCCATTCTTGGACAAGGAGTAAATCTTGGAGCAGGATGTAAACTCTCAAACTTGCGCAATGATGAGAGATCTGTCATTGTTAGAGGATTATCTGGGGGAGATGTTGATAGTAAATTACGAAAGTTTGGAGCTATTTTAGGCGATGGCGTTGCAATTGGTTGTAATGTTGTAACTAATCCTGGAGTAATTATTGGGGAGGGCTCAAATGTTTGGCCTAACCTCAATATTAGCGGTGTATTTGACGCAAAATCGTCCATTAGGAAGTGACGGTATTGGCTGGTGAAAGATTGCATGGAACCGATGGAATCAGAGGACTAGTTAGCAAATCTCAAGTGCCTAATAATCCAATTGAAAAATTGATTTTGCAACGGGAAATTTCACCCTCTTTAATGCAGGTAATTGGACTTGCTACAGGAACGGTAATCATCTCACAAAAATCAAAATCTGGTGCTGCAAATCAAAATAATCCCCTCGTTGTGATTGGTTGGGATCGAAGAGATGGAAATGCCGAGTTAGTAGATTCTCTTGAACTCGGATTACTACAATCAGGGTGTGATACTCAACGTATTGGAGAAGTACCCACACCTGGACTACATCACTGTCTCTTACTTTGTCAAGCATCAGCAGGGATGATGGTTACTGCAAGCCACAATCCAGCAACTGATTCTGGAGTCAAACTTTTTGATGAAAATGGATTCAAATCGATGCCAGAATTAGAAGATACGATTTCAGAAATTGCTTGGGCAATTGTTGAAGAGAGATGTGATGTCGCTTCCCTAAATGATGCACAGAAAGGTACAACACGCCTAATTTTTGATGGTTTAGACGCATATCGGCGCCATTTAAAATCTACATTGACTGTTATGGCAAATGCGCTCAACATCCCAAGTAATAGCATTGGTGACTCTATTGGTTCTCAGGGATTGTTACTAGATTCATCTGGAGGGGCAGCAACTGATTGGCTTGGTTTTGGGTTAACTAGACGTGGGCTAATGACTGAAGAAGTAGCAGATACTGAACAGCCAATAAATGCCAATTGCGGGGCTGGCGAATTTAGTTCAACTGATTCATGGACCTTCCAATACCTAATGGAAAACGAACAAAGCCACCTTTTGCTAAAGAAAATTGCCGAAAGATTACGGGAAAATGATGGGATGGCGCCGTGGGATAATGGTGAACTAATTGCCGCTGCACTTGATGGCGATGGGGACCGCTGCCTACTTATTGAAGCGACCAAAAAGGGTGCAAGGATTGTAGATGGTGATCAAATGGCATTTGATTGGTTAATGGCTCTCAAAATGGCTGGCAAATCAAACTTGAAAATGGCTCATAGCATTGAGTCTGACCTCTGCTTACCTGCTGCCTGTGATAATCAAGAAATTGAAACTTCCCAAACAGCGATTGGCGACAGGTGGTTGTCAAATTCACTACGTTCAACTATTCCAAAAACAGAGCAACTATTTATTGATGAATCAATGCCTAATATATGTGGTTGTGAAGATTCGGGACATCTTGTAATGCCAAGCCCGCACCCCCACAAATCGGGATACTGGGGGCTTGCTGGCGATGGGGCTGCGACACTCATCGCTCAGTTACTAGCTCGTACAAAACTTGGAGAAAAACGGCAAGCCATTGACCGCGGTTGGAAGACTAGAGTCTCTATCAAAGGAGTTGACCGGACACTTTGGGATGGGGCTAACGAACTATCTCACGCAGTTGAAGATATATGCTCACAAGAGTTTGGAGAAGGGGTACTTTCAAGGGTTTCAATCGAAGGAGAAAACAGTCTACTATTACTCGAAGGAAGAATGAATAATATCGACATCAGTGTTGGTGTACGAAATTCAGGTACTGAAGCGAAAACTTCAGTCACCATTAGAACATCTGATAATGAGTATAATCTTTCAGGATTAGCCGACAAAATTGCCAACATCTTAAGTTCAAACTTAATTGTTTGATTATATGATGAATTTTGGTAAATGGCGGGCGACGATAGCGTGGCTAACTACTCCAACAAGTTCTCCTTCATCATCTACAACTGCCATTTGATTGATATCGTGAGTTAACATTAGTGCTGCAGCCTTGAGAAGAGGGGTTCTAACCGATACTTGCATTGGAGGTTGGGTAATGAGTTGGTTTGCTTCAACTATTTGCATCCATACTAAGTCACGGTTGACTGCTTTTCTTTGAATCAATTTCAAAACGTCAACTGCATGAACACGCCCGACTGGAACGCCTTCATCGTCTACAAGAAAGATATGATCCCAATTTCTAGAGGTTAATGCCTTCAACACCCTATCCATTGTTACTGATGAACGGATTGCTCTTGGCTTCTCCATTACCTGTCCACAAGTAACCTTGCGTGCGGGGTTTGTTTTGGACGCAGTTGCCCGTTTAGGGCGTTCGCCTCGTCCAAAGATACCAGACATCCAACTTCCTCCTAAATGCCGCCGGACTACCCACCCTATTTGAAGCAAGCGCGTAGATGTAATTGGACCGAATCAAACTCAACAGATTAGCATAACCTTGATGATAGGCGGCAGACCGCCAACGCTTGATGGCACAGTTGAGTACCACCATTCTTAGTGAACTCGCTAACATGGATGACTATGACCGAATGCTCGCTCTTGACAGGGTTGCTCGGCAACACAACATGACAGCTGAACAGGTTGATGCGCAAGTCAAGGCATTCAAACAAGGTGGTGTTAGCAGTCAGCCAACAGATACTGGAATCGACGATAGAATGGCACCGGCTCAAAATGATTCTATGGAGCCACAAGGACAACAACCAAATTATCTACAAGATGCGCATCGCTATCGAGTTCGTTACGACCCAAGTCATGACGGTCAATCTCGACAGGCAAATGTGGAGCAGGCAATTCTGTGCCCACACTGTAGTGCACCACTTGGAATTCCTGCAGTCAGGCCAATCAAAGTGACCTGCCCGAATTGCATGAATGAAGCCCAATTCAACAATTGAATAATGGCTACTAGTCATCCCAAACCCTCAATAGCCACCGCATTTATTGTAGCACCATGCACATTGCAACGAAGATTACTCTTGGAGCCGGCGCGGTACTCCTTATTGGCAGCGTTCTTGCCATGGTAGTAGGCGGTGGTTCTTTCATAGGAGACCTGGCAGAAAATCCAGATGGTACTGAATTATGGAATGGAACTTCGCCCACAACTTATGAAGGAAATTTTGAATATTCTAACTATTACATAGTTTTTACAGAAGAAGGTTCGGATGTTGAAATTGAAGTACTCAACGGGAACGAGGACAATCGATTTATGCCGTGCGAAGAAGATGATAGTTGTGACTATTATTCATTACCTGGATACACATATGTTGGAGACATCTACATCTTGAATGGTGGTGTTTGGGAGGTGGAATTCACTGGTAATGGAGGCGTGATAATTAATGAACTAACTATTGATATTGGGGGTGCGATGGCAATGGGCCTCGGGTTCTGGGGGTTCTGTTGCTCATTCTGCGTACTGGGGCTTGGAATAATTTTCATCTTTACACTCAAAGATAACAAGATGCAGCAAGGTGTAATGATGGTTCAACAAGCAGATGGCACTATTCAACCAGTTGGAGGAATGGCTACACCTGCTCAAGGAACACCAATGGTTGCTGGGGCGGTTCATCCAGCATACACTCAGCAACAACCTGTACAACAGCAAGGCGTTATGTTACCACCGATTGGTGGCCAACAACCACCAAACCAGGGGTTCTGAAATCATATACCCCAATAGTGACCAGATGTCTCTTGTCTCTCATTGATTGAACTAACAATTACTCGAACTGCCCAGAATATCACTAGGGCACCAAGAGCTTGATCCCAGTCCTCCCATAGAGTTGGTGGGTCAAGGATATATGTAGAATCTAATACTTGCAAAGCCATCTTCAATCCAGCACTACAGATTGTCCAAATGACGATACCAAATGCAATGACTTGCACAGTACGGCCACTGAAAGTGCCTCTCTTCATACGTAACACAAGCAACGAAAGAGCGAGCGTTAGGAAGGATAAAACAATCCACGTCAGCGCTCCTTGCAAAACAAGTAACACTATCTCAAGCCCACCTGGAGGGGTAGAAAGAGACATGTTTGACGAATATACACGTAAACCCTCTGCTATTGCAAATAATGAAAAGAAGACCATCGCGGCCCAAAGAATCGATGAAACAAAGGCGGCATCGGCATTTTCACGCATGTCCCTCATCACTCGATTGAGATGTTGTTCAGCACCAAGCCCTTTCGCCATTAGATAGATTCCAATGAATAATGGCATCAATCCAATAATGATTCCACCATTAGGCACGATTAATCCAAGGCCAATTAAAATTAAGAACACAGAAAGCGGGACGAGTAATTTCATACGCCATTTTTCATCCTCAATCGCTTTTACAATGTAGTAATATGTTCCTTCAATTCCTTTTGATTGTCGAACAATGATTTTCTGGACGTGGTCAATATTTAATCGAGATTGGATAATTGGCAAGATGCTTTCATCTTCTGCACCGTCTGTTACCATCACTCCTCTATCGGGTTGGAATTTCTCAATCACTTCCTCGAGTTGTTGAGCAACTGCACGGTCTGAACGAACACCGACCCGCTCGTCGCCAGTCAACACAGCGATTTCTACGGCATCGTTTGATTCCCCACTCTCTTTCAACTGGTCATGAAGATGTAATGCGCCAAGAATAGCGTTAGTATCGCTCTCCTCTGGGTCGGCAATTCCAAGACGCAAGGCGGCAGTAAGAACCTCTTTGCGGCCTACTATCGGGCCACGGATCCCTGCCTTCTTGCCAAGGTCATCATCTCGGTCAACAGAGAGTACTAATGTTCTAGTCATGGTCTCTCACCTCGCCTCCCTTGAATCCGCAGGCGCGCTGCCTCTCTATGAAGCATTGTCCCCTGCGCCCCCTTCTGTAACGCCTGTTTTTTGTTCATTCTCACCTGCGGGGGGTTCAGGTGGTTCGTCTCTTGCTCTCCTTCTTTGTTGGGCTCTTACATACTTCAGAGGATGTGTCATCCATTCAAAACGGCAAAGCGAATCGCTTACAGTACCTTGAGAAACAGGGCACCTTGCATGCAATTTTAGAGTATTACACTTTTCAGGCGTATATTCTCCTTCGTAAAGATGAGTTAATTGATATCGAGTTGTTTCAGCATTAAAATCTGGAGCATTAACAAAGAAACTGGCTGCTTCTTCTACAGAAATACCGAGGGCGCGACACATGTTAGCAAGGAATCGGCGGCCAGCATGATTGACATTTTCACCGCTACCCAAATCTGAAATTACTGAATTCATACATGGGGGCCAATCTCCTTTGTTAGCTGCTGTTACCTGAATTTCTTGGCTCTTGTGAAGTTGTAACTCCGCAACCATCTTGCCAACGGGGTCAGCAAATTTTGCAGCGAACTCGTCATCCATTTTTTCCATATTTTCTTTACAACGTGCAACAAGAACTTCGCGGATTCGCTCTTTCAACAAACGAGCAAGACGTTGACGTGAATTTTCACCACTTGCAGGACACATTGTAACCCAGCCACCAGATATTGGACGGTTGACAATTGTCCAATAGGCCCCAGTTATTCTCGGTGAAATTTCAATAAAGTCCGTCATTGGAATTTCAAAAATTGTAGTTGTTGAACGCTTTGCATGGATTGATGCACCAGCAATTGCCTCTACCTTACTACGCACATCAGAAAGGTATGTGCGGGTTACTAAATCAAACGTTTGCTCATCTACCGATTCGCCAAGAATTTTGTCCGCTCTACTCGCTTCACCCTCAACCCAACGTTTGACTAAACGCTCATCAAACGAGGCGCATACCACAAGCATCGCGTAATAGAACCCTAAACCCTCAACCATCTGCCCATATGGTTCATGAATATCGTGACGTGTTGTTGCTGACACACCTTCTGTAAGATTTATTGATTCAAGCATTCGCTGCATTCCACGAATTCGGATTGGTTCAACCCAATCACCATCAATCAAAGTATCAAGATCAATATTGTTGCTAGTTAACAACGACTTCAACCATTCCTCTCCTTGGGGAAGGAAGGGAAACCTAGCCAAGAGGCTAGGTGATTCGACGGTCGGGAAGCGGCGCGGCAGTGGCATGAGCACAGGTGGATGTTTCGTTGGGGTTCTTGAACTCTCAGTTCACCGCAGATTTGGTAGCGGGTGCTGCTGAGAGGTGAGATGAGGATGCTAAATCCAATCACTCCGCTTCTCATTGAGATTCAAGATGATGTGCGAAACGACTTCAATTGGAGCCTCTCTGCTGATGAAGAATCTGCCCATAATCTAGTTAATGCTGCATCAAAGATGATGTCGGTAAAAGGTGCAGTGGAACGCTTGACTGAAAGCCTGAAAGCAGCACCATTAATTGCTATATTAGGCGCTTCTGTAGAGCCAGAAGAAATATTGATGCTGCCTGAAAATTGTCTCTTAGTTGCCGCAGATGGTAGTGTTGGAGTTCTCAATGAATTACCCCCCAAACAATCTGAATCAGCATGGCAGCGACTAGTACTTATTGTCTCAGATGGAGATGGTGGCGATGCTATGTTAGAAGCGAGCCGGAAAGGAATTCCTTTTGCCCTACATGCTCACGGGGACAACCAAAAAGAGTGGAGGGAATTACTGCCAATTCTCGCAAAGTACTGCCCAACTCTAATCATGACTCATCAATGTCCTGAAACAATAGAGAGCATGTATAATCCAGGGGGCTTCACTGACGGCGATAGAGCTGCCTGCATTGTTGCAGCATTTGGAATTTCAATTGAATCTATCAAACTCATCGGATTTTGTTCAAATAAAATTGGGCGGTGGACTGGAATCACAGACCCAATACGCAAATTGAGGAAACTGAAATGGATGGACCGCGTCCTCGAAATACTAAAGGGGGCGAGTTGATGATTCAAAAAACCAAAAAAAAGGTCAACCCAAATGCACCCATCAAACCGTGGGCTTCACTCATCACTTGGGCAATGTTGAACCTCATTTGGACTGCCATGTTACCAATCGGAACACCTCATCCTGTACTCTCAGAAGATTCTGGGCATCGAGAAAATTACGAAATGACAGTACCCAATATGATGGGTGCTGAACTGCCCTTTGATATCAATTGTGAATTTTACACAGCCTATTCAGAACACAAGAACACCATTATCACATGGGAGTTATGGGAAGTAGGTGCAAAAGAAAGAGAAGATTCTGGTGAATGGGGTGATGACCCATCGGCACCTATTCCAGTACCGACTAGAAATTGGTCTGGCGCATTTAACGAACCATGTGGTGACGAAGGAGGAGTGATTTATCCTGGCGAATATATTTTGGAAATTCGCTTCTACAATGAAAACGGAACACGAATTGGTTGGGAGGAAGCAACTCGTATCGTTGATGGCGATTTCACAATGAAATATTGGATTTATGAACCTCATTCAATTGAAGGTTATGTGGCAGCAAATGTTCTCGGAGTTATTATCCTAATGAGCGACCAAACTATTCGTCGGCGAAAGAGAAGAAAATTATTAGCGCGGAAAATATTACCTCTCCACAAACAGCGACACAAGGAAGAATGGGATTCCCTACATGAATCAATGGATGATGGCCATACAACATCTGTAGAATCATTTGATATTGAGTTAGGTGCTACTTCTGAATCCGCTCGCGAAGAGATGCGAAAAAGATTTGAAGAATCTACTGAAGATGAAGAGATTTCAACTGAAGTTCCAGATGAGGCCGTTTCACATGATGAAAAACTTGGAAAGGGAAGTATTTCTGGCCTTGAGGGTGATGCGAAAGTAGCATCAGATATTCGTACTGTCAAAGATCTATGGCGGCAAATTGAAGAAGATGAAATTTGAAATTGGGGATTTCAATATTCAACTGTGTGCAACCACGTGAGCACGCCTGCGCGGGCGCGCGTGGAGGGAAATCGAAACTATGCTATTCTCTGTTTAATCGCACTACTGGGGGCGGTTTTAAACGAATAGATGATGAAACATTGTGACACAAGGTATATAGCAAACTTGTGACACAAGGATTGGTAACGGAGAACGACTAGATGTCAATTAACCAGAATAATTATGGAAAAATGAATGGACGAATCAACATGCCTGTTACCATTAGGTCAAGTGTGTTGGTGGTACTAATGTTAGTTGCAACTTTGATGGCTCCGGCTGTCTCTTTTGAAACTGGCAATGAAGATATGAACGAATTGCTAGAATCATTGCTCGGCCCTATTGCAAAGGTACAAGCTGCAGACTTGGAATCTGATTCAAGCATGAATCCATTGGATCATGTTGAATTAATTACTAGCGAAGATGTTGGTGAAAATATTCGTCTACAAGATGGCTTTGATGATAATGATGAGGAAGAAGATGATTGGTGTATGGGCGATTATGTCATGCTAAATGTAACTCGCCGTCTCTCCTACTTCGCTGTCTGCTGGGGATCAGAAGACAACCCTGGGCCTGTCAGCATAGCTGCTCTTGAAGTGCAATATCTCGGTGGCGTCAATTTAGAAGATTTCCCTGTTGAAGGTATGTCGGTACCCGGTGTACCCTTGCCTATTGCTACAGTATTTGCAACTAGTCTTGTTCACATGATTGAATTCGAGGATACTGGTGTGCCAGGGGACGAGGCAAACACTAGTGGTAACGGTGTCTTTGATTATACTAGAAATGGTACTGGCCTTACAGATTTTGATATGACTAGTGCTGAAAATGTTCACGCCGGAGTATCTCTTGAACGAGATTGGGACATGTCCTCAGATGGCATTGAAGAGTGGAGTGATGGCAGTTCAATGGGTTGGAACTTCACTCTCTTGGCTGAGAATGTTGAATACGACAATAGCGATGGTTGGTGGATGACTGCAAACAACGATGTTGTAGAGTTAATTGCCCTAACTTTCCACCTAGGTGTCGAAATTGTGCCAGTAACTGACGAAATAATTCCATGGTGGACTGTTACTTTAGATGAAAATCCAAACCATGATGAAACTTCAGAAGTTCTTGCAGATCAAATTCCATTTGTGGTGGAAGACATTGGCGAACAGCAAGATATTACTTGGAGTGGTGTCAGAGTTGGCACCGACTTCAAATATGACCAAACCATTGATGGATGGGATTTCCACGATGCAAATTCACTATTGATGGTAGAGTCTGTAATTGCTAGAGGTTCATTCACCTTCGGACTTATTTCAGACTTCATGGATGATGTCAACAACGAAAGTGAAGGGAGTTTTGATGAAGAAATGGCATACGACCAAGAAGATGAAGATGGAAATCTTCTATCTTCAGGAGATAACCGTGCTGTCAACAAGGTGAATGGGACTTCAGTAACCTGGAGTCACGATTACACAAAAGTGCCTGACAAATATCATTGGGTTGACACTGCAGAGGTTGGAAGTGACAGTATCACTACTCAAACCGCAAATGTGACCTTCCAATTGCACGAATCTGAAACCTTCCAAGAGAGCAACGATGCAGTCAGTGTTTCGCTGTATATCGCCATTGGTGGAGCAATATATCCACCTGCGGATTACATCTACCACGACCCTGGATATGCAGCAAGTGTAAGCATCATCCAATTGGGCGGCATGCTACTATCTGGAGAAATTGTTGGATTGCAGTTCGTAGTTGTTAGCCTACTAGGTGTTCTAGGATTGATTGGTATCACTATGCGAAAGCGAAAACACAAGAAGATCCTACAAATGGTGAATCAAGTTCAGTCCGCACCTTCTCAATCTCTGCCTAGTGAAGTAATGCAACCACGGGGAACCATTCCAGAAATGGTCAATCTCGATGAGGCTTATCCGCCCGGTGGTGGCGCCTCGGGACTACTTTGGTGATTGATTGTATTTTCAATGCGGCGGGGCAAGGCTATGACCAAAGACTGGAGTAGCAACATTGGGGAAAGGGGACATGACTCGCAAAACCGACGCTGTCACCGAACTTCGCAGGGGGGCGTTTGAATTGGCTCTCCTAGCATTCCTAGACAAGGAAGCAAGCTTTGGCGGGGCAATCATCGATGGTCTTGAAGAAGCAACCAAAGGAGGTTTTACCGTTACAGAAGGGGCGCTATATCCAGCCCTAGGAAGACTCGAAAAAAAAGGGTATCTTGAACCTGAAATGCGTAAAGATATCGAGGGGAGAAAGGCGCGCAAATACTACTCTCTAACTCCTGACGGAAAAGTGCGTTTGAAAGAACTCAAAGAAGCGTGGCTCCCTCTTGTTGAAGGAATGAATATTTTATTCATGGGGGATGAAAATGAGTGAAATTGAAAATTATTTGAAGCAAGTTCGCAAAGGCATGAGATTTGTGTCTAGAACAAATAAAACATCATTCTGTGATGAATTAGGCGCCCAATTCGAGCATCGTGGTTCTTTACCTCAAGAAAACCCCGTTGCATTAGGAAAAGCGATGCGTCAAGTGTATGGAATAGGAATGTTCTATCGAATTATCTTGATTGTCACCGCATTCCCTCTTGGGATTTTCTCTATACCAATGATTAGTTCTTGGTTCCCTGGTGTTCCAGTAAACCTCTTCCTTCTACTTTCACTAGTATGGGTCTTCCTAGCCGCATACTATGGTGGGCGTTGGTCTGGTTTATTCACTGGGCTGTCCGCCGCCACACCACGAATTATTGCTTTGATTATATTCAGTATTGGGTTAGATTTTATCAATACATTCTTTGACTCTTACGAAGTATCTAGTGAAGTTACAGGTTTGGTCCTAATCACTTCACTACTACTACCTATTGTTGGATTCGTTTCAGGTGGGCGCATCCGTCGTCCCGAATGAAGAAGAGAGGAAGATTAGCACGGAACGACAGAGGCCCGGGTTGAATGAGGACTGTGGCGACCAACACAATCCAGATCAAAACTGCAAATTGTGTAGCGGGGGTAGATGGTGCCACACAGCGTTTTGACCATGGATGAAAGCAACCTATTCGGCTAATAAAGATGCGGGCGGCATGTGCGGAATTAATTTTTATTTCACCGGAAATTACGTTATTCGAGTGCGAAATTACCGGAATTAATTGGTTTCGCCACCCGATACGCCCGATTCTATCGTTATCAAAAATGGAGGAGTTTCGTATCTCTGCCATTTCATCAAAAGAAATCATCTAATGTGTAAACTTTCACACGATCATTCTTGAATAAACTATCAAGTGAATCTGCTAATACAGCATACTTCTGCCGAGTATAATCTGAAGTACCAAATGTCTCCATTACATGGTTTGCTACTTTGACATATTTTCTTACTGCGCCTTCTGAAACTGTCATAATTAAATTTCCACCGCATTGCATTGAATCACTCGTTTGAGTAATTGCTGCCCCACCGGATGCTGCTTTGACAAACTTGATGCATTTTCCCGCCAGTGGTACTCGTCGATATTTTTCTCCGCATCTCCCACATCTGACTTTTTGGCGAGTAAAAGCAAGTAAATTGCCTCTCAAATCAGGGAAGAAATGTGATTCTACTACAGAAGATGCTACTGTTTCAACATTAACAGCCCGTAACTTTTGAGCTAATGCTATCTGCGCATTCATCTTATCCACCATTGTTTCTAAAATTTTGTAGGCAGAATTTTTAGGACCTGAATCAAGAGATGTCAGGCCATGCGTGTAACCATAGCCACGAACCGCACCAATCGTCCCAAGTCGATGTTCAACAAAATCCATCTTGCTAGAGACTTCTTTTGGATGTGGCATCTTCAAAGTTGCTTCATAAAATTCACGTGAATAGAACCAAGCAGAATCAACATTGAGAGCCTCTTTATCCAATTCTGCAGGATTCAATCTAGTTGTCAATACTAGAGGTGCATCCATCCTTCCACCACGATTGGCAGGCAATACTTCTTTGGAAAAATTAAGCAAGCCGTCGAGCAATAACATGATACAATCTTCATCACCATCACAATTTCTTCGCTTTGCTGCATGGAACAAAGTGTGAGCATATCCACCAGAAGCGTCTGTGAATCCAATAATGCGAGAAAGAACACCACCAGATGTATGCGGGGCTAAAGCAATCGTCATTTGGCCAATGAGCCCAGACACATCGTCAACATTGTAAAACGGTTCCATTTTGTAAAATCTTATCAGCAACTCATCAACAAATTTACAGGTATTGATTAGATGTTCAATAGAGTTTGAACTTGGGATAAAATCTTGGGGAAATAATTCAATGATTTGGACATCGGAATTCAACGGTTGTCCCTCAATGTCTAATGTATATCCAAGTTCAACCAGCCTCTCCCAAGAAGTACCTATTTCACACGGGCGAAAGTGGGTAACTGGTATGTCCGACATATCAAAACGAATTGTACCATCACGAAATACAGACAGGCCATGACGGGCTCTCAGTATACCTTTTTCAAGGGGTTCTGGTGCTTGAGATTTTGATATTAACTCCTTCAAACATTTGATTATTGGTAATACATCTATGCCGAGTTCTTCAATTTTTGATTCAAGTACATTTTTCAACGGGATTGTTTGAAATTCTCCTTGTCTACGGCTATTTGGATTTGCACTGGCTACCCGTATTGTCCTACCTGCACAGGCTGAGGTTGGATCACTAGAATCTAAGCGATGGTGGCAACGAGTAAATGGAGATGGTTTGCCACATTTTGTACATTCTCTAGCGCCTAATGATACACGTATATTTCCACGACTAGAAGCGACTGTTATCAACCGCTGAGGGCCGCCTTGGGTCCCTATTGGAAAGAGTGTATGAGCCGGTGTTTTTTTCATCACTCTCCGTGCAGCTTTTTCTGGCCTAGCCATTCTCGCTCCAATTCTTACTGGCGCATTATGCTCCCAACGTACATCACTACATTCTCTAACGATTTGTAGTGAGCCTTCAACAGCAAAATCATCGAGTAATTTTTCTGCGGCTAGCAACTTATTTGCATCTGCTGGGCCTTCATCCTTCACTAGTGACGCTGCGGCTTCTCCTGCTTTATCGGTAGCTGCAATTCCTTCGCCTCTTTGGCGTGCTGCTGTTTGTGCCTCAACCTTGACTGTTGC
The DNA here is from genome assembly GCA_018650285.1 of Methanobacteriota archaeon. Lineage (GTDB taxonomy): Archaea > Thermoplasmatota > Poseidoniia > Poseidoniales > Thalassarchaeaceae > MGIIb-Q1. The sequence continues at coordinate 67,428 of JABIGF010000017.1, read as the reverse complement.
TCTTTCACCATCCAATATTCTGCAACGCTCCGATTCTATGCGTAAGCATTCAACAGCATTACTGATGCGTTGTGCCCTATCATTAAAATGCGATTGAATATCTGTTTTTTTGCTTATTTTTGAATCATGTGCCGTTAATCCAAGTCCATCTAACATTGGCTCCCAAGCTGATGTAACAATAATGTCATCATCATCATGGTGATGAGGTATCCCCAACAACATCAATGATGTTTTGACAACCCCATGCCATTCATGAAGGTCATTACAACAATATGAACCATTCAATGGCTCATGGGTTGTGATTGAATTGCCTGGAGGAACATTTGGTTTTTCTATGCTAGATGTTACTGCTTGCCAGTTCTTTGCTGCACCAGATAACAACAACCATTCTGTTGATTGTGAATCTTGGTTCCAATCATTTTGTACTGATTCTCCAACTGGAATTATTTGCGCCGCTAGCAATATTTCATTCAATGTTAACATCCATTCAATTGGCAATTCAAGCCAATTCAAATTCCATGGAGGAGGGATTGCACAAGAGAATCTATGGCTTATTTCAACTGCTGCCGCCCATTCTAATGGCATCATTTGTAAGTAACGAATCCAGGCTTTTTTCTTTGAAAAGGCCACTTCATCGCCATCAATATATTGTCCGGGAATTCCATCAGGTAATTCGTTTCGTTCTATTCCACTGAATTTAGAAAAATCTTCTACAGATGCATTATCATCAAGTAATTCAACTAAATCAGCAGCCCACCAATCTCGATTATATCCCGAAGGAACTAGATTCTTATTGTTCTCAAGAAATTCGCCATAGCCGAGCATTATTTCGCCATTGTCCCAAATAATGTTGACTTCTTTCTCAACTTCAGACCATTTTGGTAAATGGTCAATACGGCCAAAATTGCCGTCTTCAAGCAACACTGCCGGCCCTTGTAATGCATCAGAAGGCGTTACTGCACATGCTTTGCCTGGGCGCTCAATTTTCAATTGTGTACCAACTGCAATGAAATCTCCTAAAGCGTGCATAGTAACTGGTGAAAGAGAACCTGCTGCCAAACCAGTAGCCCGAGTACGACCATAACGTAAACGAAATCCGCCCGCCACTGAAGGTTCACCAAATACTGGGCGCCCTGCAATAATGTCCTCCATAAATCTAGTAATGGGGGTTATTTGGCGCTTTTTGAAAGATAATTTTTTATCGTCATCTGACTTTCCTTTGTCAGCAAAATGGCTAATGAATTCCCAACCTTCAACTTTCAGTCGTTCAGTATGTTTCTGGACTTTAGGGGCTTTGAGACAGAGCCCTTCTCCTATCACAAGTAGAACACCTCCGCGCACCCTAGTGCCATCGACATTCTCGATATTACCGTAACCTGCACATTCCTGAGATTCTGTTGATTCACCATTGACCATTACTGGACATGCTTTGACGATTGTCTCAATTTCTTCTGGCGATGGGCGATATTGCAAATTACCTCGGTAAAGCCCGAATTCCTCTTTGACTCTCTCGATTTCTTCGCGGCGAGCAACATAAGGACCTACGCCTAATTCTCGTCGTACAACATCTGTAATCAATACTGCAAGCGCTTGAGCAGTCCCTCCTGCAGCTCTAATTGGTCCACAAAAATCAACAGACACAAACTGGGAGCCATCCGCATTATTCAACAATCTAACATTGCTAATACCTTCAAGAGGCGCCACTAAAACTGCTTCAGTTAATATCGCCAATCCAACACGAAGTCCTGTATCTATCGCTTTGACGAGATCGCCCGTCCTAGCATGCATTCGTCTAGCTACATCTTTACTGGTCTCAATTGCAGTAGTTTCTCTATCTTCTTTGAGAAGAAGTGCCCGTAAATCATCTGCTATCTTTAGGCCGTCAAGGTAATCTTCTTCCAACAATTTTTCAGTTCTATCCGCCAAATCTGATGCTCTAGGTATCTCAACTCTTTCAACAATATCTTTACCCAAACTTCGAGCTTTCTCTGCAATTTGATATTCTTGTTCACAATGTTCATCCATCCATACGTGATAAGCATCCATCTCAGCAGAGAGGCGCTCTTCATTCCATGGATGTAACATACTCATTCGCCGTCCCGCGTGCCAACAAAGGACCTCGGACAGCGAGCGTTCAAAGTTATTCTCCTTTGAATAATTTCAAGGGGTACTTTCTAAATGTGCATCTCGCAACGTTGATGGCCCTACAGCAATGGGATAGGATTGGCGACGAGTATGGCGGATTCAACCAGCGCGGATAATGCAAAGCAATCATTGATTGAGAAAATAAGAGAACTCGCTTGGCTGTGTTCTGAAACTGAAGAGTTTACACTTGCCAGTGGCAGGAAAAGTCGACATTTTTTCGACATGAAACCGGTAATGATGGACCCTGAATGCGCTCATTTCCTCGGAGTACTAATTCACGACAAACTCACCGAACTTGGTGACATTGATAGTGTGGGAGGTTTAGAATTAGGTGCTGTGCCACTGACAGGGATTGCTATCGCTAAAGCCGGCCAAGGAAGTACCCTACGAGGATTCATTATTCGCAAAGAGCCGAAAGGAAGAGGTGGGCGAAAGACAGGGAACCCCCCTGGTATTGAAGGTTCTACACTCAAATCGGGTGACCGTTGCATCATTCTAGAAGATGTAACGACAACTGGTGGTTCCGCTTTGAAAGCTGTTGAAAGACTAATTGATATCGGCTGCAATGTTGTTGGTTGCATTACAATCCTTGACCGCCAAGAAGGAGGAATGGAAGCCTTTTCAGCGGCTGGAATTCCGCTATATCCGCTTTCTACATTGGCCGATATTGAAGGCTGATTGCAGACATGCTGCCATTATGAATAAAAGGACAAAACGCAAAACTGCGTGAAATATGAATATTTATTATTATTATGAAATATTTTTATTAAGAAACTGAATAATAATTGAAGCGATACCCAAAGATGTGGGATGCATATGAGTGAATCGGAAAACGCTGCCATCATTCGTCGCTGGTTTGAAAAAGGTTGGAACCAGAGAAATGCAGATTTGATTAATGAATTATTTGCCCCTACCTTTCGCGCAGAAGGAGGAATGCACGGCGTTCTTGACAGGCTTGCATACAAACAATATTTCGAAGCAGTCACATCAGCATCAAATGATTTACAATGTGAAGTTGTTGAATTAATGGATGCCGATGAATATGTTATTTCAAAAATAATTTCAAAAGGTACACATTCAGGAACCGTTTCTGGAATAGAAGCAACTGGTGAATTCATAACAACCGAAATCATTGATGTTTGGAAAATTGTTGATGGGCTCATTGTTGAAAGAAGAAATGCAGATTTTGACAATTCGGGTATTGGGGAGCAGATTAATCAACGTCTCAAATTTGTTCCTGAGTAAAGAAATAACTAACCAACCAACCATCACACTCAAAATATAGTGGCTACCGGCCGACTCTATGACCCAAGTACTGATGCAGACTAGCGAAGGAAATGTGACACTCGAAGTGTTTGATGATACGATGCCTATTACGGCTGGAAATTTTCTAAAATTGGTAGGTGAAGGCTATTACGACGGGCTTCACTTTCACCGCGTAATTAAAGGATTCATGATCCAAGGTGGCTGTTCAAACTCAAGTGACCCAAACTCTCCAAGATGTGGCACTGGAGGGCCAGGATATACTATCCAAGATGAACACCCAGCAAATGCACAATTCACCAATGATGTAGGTACTCTTTCCATGGCAAACACTGGAAGACCGAACTCAGGAGGTTCGCAATTTTTCATCAATACAAATCACAACCGTTTCCTTGATTGGTGGGACCATAGCACTGCATCGGCACACCCTGTTTTTGCAAAAGTTGTTGATGGGATGGATGTTATCAAAGCGATTGAAAACACATCTACTGGAATGCAGGATAGGCCAATAAAACCAATTCAAATCATATCTATGAAACAAATATGAATTTGTTTCTAAAGAGCGTCACTCTTGATGATTGAATGTTGTGCTGCGCATAAATCGGCATCACAGAATTGCTTGTCGTTAAATTAATAAATAACCGCAAATGCGAAACTGATTATGGCAAAGCATAGAGCGGGCGACAGACGAATCATCAGCATTAGTATTCCAGAAGAATTAGCCAAGCGCCTAGATCGTAAAACAGGCAAAGGACGCAAGGGTGGCCGCTCAGCAGCAATCGCCACTCTCATCTCTTCTGGGCTAGAGCAAGAATCTAGGCCACCGACTGCAACTAATGTCGCTCCACGCGCTGCAAATATCGGTGGTGATGGCGATGCTGTCAGAATTGAAAGTGACACCATGGGTGAACTAGAAGTTCCTGCTGAGAAATATTTTGGCGCTCAAACTGCTCGTTCACTGATGAATTTTGATATTGGCGATGATATCATGCCACGTGCATTAATCCGCGCCTTTGGAATCCTCAAACAATGCGCTGCTCAAACAAATCTAGAATTAGATGAACTTGATGAAAAAACATGCCAACTAATTTCAGATGCTTGTGAAGAAGTTATTTCTGGGCAACTTGACAATCATTTCCCTCTCAAAATATGGCAAACAGGTTCCGGCACTCAAACTAACATGAATACAAATGAAGTGATTGCTAATCGAGCAATAGAAATTAGTGGAGGCGTATTAGGAAGCAAAACGCCTGTACATCCAAATGACCATGTGAATCGTGCCCAATCTAGTAATGATACCTTTCCAACGGCAATGCATATCGCTGCGGCCGAAGAAATTCATCACAGACTAATACCTGCAGTCTTGCATTTAAGAAATGCTTTGGCTGCCAAAGTAACTGAGTTTTCTGATATCGTCAAAATTGGCCGGACTCACTTAATGGATGCTGTACCCTTGACACTAGGGCAAGAATTTTCAGGCTATGTTTCCATGCTTGATTCAGATGTGAAAAGAATTGGACATGCTCTTGATGACCTGCTAGAACTAGCTCTTGGAGGGACTGCTGTTGGCACTGGATTAAACACACATCCACAATTTGCTACTAAAGTAGCCGTGAAAATTGCAAGCAAGACTGGTCTAGGATTCATTTCTGCTCCAAACAAATTTGCTCAGTTAGCAGCACATGATGCCGTCGTTGCTGCATCAGGCGCGCTCAATACTTTAGCAGCATCACTAATGAAAATCGGCAATGATATCCGTTGGCTTGGCTCTGGGCCACGCTGTGGAATTGGCGAGTTGGCTTTGCCAGCAAATGAGCCTGGCTCAAGTATCATGCCTGGAAAGGTGAATCCTACTCAAGCCGAGGCGCTTACTATGGTATGCTGCCAAGTCTTTGGTAACCATACTGCCATCACTGTCGGTGGTAGCCAAGGAAATTTTGAATTGAACGTCTACAAACCAATGATGATTCACAATCTATTGCACAGCATTAGATTACTCTCAGACTCTTGTAACTCCTTTACAGACCACTGTGTTATTGGATTGAAAGCAAACAATGATGCTATTTCAGCACATTTGGAAAACTCATTGATGCTAGTAACAGCTTTGAATCGCCACATTGGATACGATGCTGCTGCTGCAATTGCAAAAAATGCCCATAAGAAAGGGATCACTTTGCGAGAATCTGCTCTAGAATTAGAGATTTTGACTAACGAGCAGTTCGATGATTGGGTGAAGCCTGAAGAGATGGTCGGCCCGAAAGAATAGGTTGTCAAATCACCACGCGGCACCTCAACTCTTGCGTAACAGTTAGAATAGGAAAGACATCGACGAGAAATTATCTCGTTGAATAAAGACGGGGGTTGGGAGAACTGGTGAGTGGGTCTCGTTCCGGAGGAGGAATTCCTCCCACTCACCAGCCTCCGCTGGTTGTGGCTTCCGGTTGACACGAGGCCTTCCTTCCACCACACGACTCAACTTCCTCTTTCGATTCTGTCTCATCGCATCCCAGTTTCACAGCAAGTAGGAGTTATCCTAACCTACCGATTCCCTAGGCACAGGTGACTATACTTTCCTCTTTCAAGGTCCGTATCGTCTCCACCCTGTCCAGTTCCTCAAGCATTGGACTAACTTCCTTCTTCTTCAGTAGTAAACATTGGCCATCTTTCAACATCCTCAACCATCCGCAGTTAACTTTGGTTGTCTTTCGACTTCCTCCATTTCCCACAGTTGATCTCAGTTGTTTTCCAACAGCTTCCATCTTCCACTTCCGATTCCGGTCATCGTGTGTCCACTCGATTTCCTGTCCAGAGCGTTGACTAGTTCCACTAGCGAGCAAGCTCATTCGTTTTCCCGGTCATAAACCAAATTTTATGGGGTGGATTTCCCGAAGGTCATCTCCCCGTCTATCTGGTGGAATCACACCGAAGTGATCATCGCTTCCTGCAAGACTTTCCAGTCCTCTGCCGAAGCAGATTTCTTTCCAGTCATCGCCTCCACGATTACTCGTTTTGGCGGCCGACTTCTACCCCCGAGGGGCCCACGCCGGCAGACGGGCACGGGGTCCGGTCGAAACCAGCCCCGCCGCTCCTCAGGAGCAGCAACTTAGTCAAGGCGGGGGGAGGCAATTAAATCTTTCGGTAATACAACCACTTTTCTACAAGAAAATAACACTAATAACCTTATTTTCCAGTGGAGTATTTCCTATGGTAACAAGAAAATAATATGAAAATAACAAAAGAAAAAGAAATGGAAACTGGCTAAAACCATTGTACTCAAAGTGCATTACTTTCTCAAAGCACGCAATCTCTCTTGCAATGAAAGGCGACCGGCCCCCTCGACGCTGTCATCAGCCTCATCGTCATTATTGTCGCTATTATTCTCAACATTATTATTGTCATTTAATCGCCTGCAAAATAATTCTTGATTGAACAATAATACCCTTCCATCATCCAATCCAATTACTACACGATCTTCGCGGCTAGCTAATGCTCGAATCCGAGATAAATTTGTGAATTGGAGAAGTGTTTTACCATCATTTCCTGATAGCACCCATAGTGTGGCATTCAACCCATCCCAGGTGCCAACCCAGCAACTTTTTTCGCCACCTATTTCGAAACCGATAGTACATTCATCCAAAGCGGAACCGAGATTCTCAGACCATTTCACATCCCCCTTTGTGGAAATTGAACGGACTTCACCATCGTCGCCACCAGCAATAATGGAGGTGCCATCAAAATGCAATGTGTGAACACTGTCGCCGTGACCAGAATCAAGTTCTATCAACCCATCACTATTTTCTTTGAGCATGGTAACTAACCCAGATGCGTGGCCGAAAATTGTCTTATCACCAATTGTTGAACCGCATAAAATTGGGTTGTCTTCGGCTAAATTAATGTGATTACTTTCATTATCATTCTGAGTGATTAAACCACATCTTGGCCTACCAATACCCATTGTCGCCACACCTTTCTCATCAAGAAGAAGATGCCATGGCCTTTCTTCGAAAGTGTCTTCGCGGACACTTTCTCCGTCAGCATCAAAACGCCAGCATGTTGTTTCAATAAAATCATTTAATTCAATTTCATAGACTGATGATGTTGCCAATACTCGGCTTCCATCATCAGAGCAGACTACTAAATCAGATGAGCCAACTAGTTGACGAATCCAACGCATTTCGCCACTTGCAGCATCTAAAGAACTGATTTGGCTACCAGCGGTTGCGCAGATGAATGGCGATTCAGCATCTCTTGCGCCACACATTCTTTCCACACGGTCTTCTGCTTCAGCAATCCAAAGTTGCTTGCCCTCTTCACTCCAGGCACGAAGATTGCCATCCCAGTCACCAGCATATAGGCGGGTTTGGCCTAACAGCACAGCGGTAGCTGCTGCAGGCATGTCGCGCACAAACCAAGCAAACTCAGAGATGTCAGCCACGACTGTTGGTGAGTGTCCAACCCTTTGGGTCTTCGCATCCCACACTTCACTCAAAGACCATAGAGGGTGCCAATCTTATCAGCGAGGTAAGTGACAAATGCATCAGGCTTTGGTTGCTCACCTGTTGCCTCTTCAATCAAATCTGCGGGCTCAATGATAGATGCTCTCGCGTGCACGTGCGTACGCATCCACTCTAGAAGTGGACTAAACTCACCATTACGAATTTGCTCATCCAAATTTGTGATCTCTTTTCTAGCAGCAACTAAGAGTTGAGCAGAGTAGAGGTTTCCTAGAGTATAGGTTGGGAAATACCCAAATGCGCCAAACGACCAATGAATATCTTGGAGGACACCTTCAGTACGTGTTGGAGAGCGCACACCAAGAAACTCCTCGTACATATCATCCCATGCATCAGGTAGGTCATCGACTTCCAACTCACCATTGATGAGTTTCTTCTCTACCTCATATCGAATCATAATGTGAAGATTGTATGTGGCTTCATCAGCCTCAACACGAATTAAACTGGCTTCAACCTGGTTGACTGCCTGCCACAACATTTCAGGTGTGACTCCTTCAAAATTAGCAGGGAAGTGTTCTTGCCACATTGGGAATGACCATTCGCAGAACTCTAAAGAGCGCCCTATTTGATTCTCCCATAACCGGCTTTGACTTTCGTGGACACCGAGCCCATTTGCTTCGCCTGCTGGCTGGAAATCTAAGTTTCGTGGCCGGCCTTGTTCATACAATGCATGACCTGTTTCGTGCATGGTCCCAAAAATAGCACCATACGGTTCTTTCTCATCATAACGAGTTGTCCAACGAACATCGTCAGGATTTGAACCGCCGCAGAATGGATGTGTTGATTCGTCACGCCTTCCTGCTTGAAAATCAAAACCAATTGCTTCAGATAGAGCTTGGCTCAATGCTTCCTGGCTTGCTTTTGGCCAAGGGTGTTTGTGTACCCAACTACAATCTGGTTTGACTTCAAGTTCTGATACCGCCTTGATTAGCGGAACTGAGGATTCTCTCAAACCGGCAAATAGCGGGTCTAATTTGGCAACACATAATCCTGATTCGTATAGGTCGAGAAGAGCGTCATAAGGGTTGTCATCATAGCCAAGATATCCAGCCAACTCGCGGGACATGTCAATCATTTTTGCCAAGTCATCTCGGAAGATTGAGAAGTCGTTTTTCTCACGCGCTTCTGTCCATGACACTATGCTCTTAGAAGTATGGCGCGCCTTTTCTTCAACAAACTCTACTGGCTTCTTTGTGGCCTTGTCGTATGAGTCGCGAATTATGCGTAAGTTTCCTTGTTCAACTTCATCATCACCAACTTCGGCTTCGGCTGTTGTAAGCAATTCCCCTACTTTTGGGTCTGTCATTCTCGTGTGCCCTTCTTTAGACAGCCATGCTAATTGTTCAGCACGCATTGCTGCTGCTTTGGGAGGCATCATTACTTCTTGGTCCCAACCTAGCAGCCCGCTAATTTGTCCCATCACATCTAACTCTCGCATGCGCCCCATAAGTGCGTCGTATGCTTCGCCCATGAGTTGGGGAATGCACCACATATCTCAAACCTGCGGGTATCAAAATTAACAATAAAAAGTGATTTAGAGGTGAATGAAATGTGGACAAGTGACCGACATGAAGTTGATTCCACTAATTATTGGTTCTGTGATTTTACTCGTTGCCATTTTTGCCGGCTTCATCGGCTTTTCTGGAGAAGGTACAGAAAGCATGGATGTGCCTTCCTGTTCAACAGGGATTGCAGGGCTAGATATCTGTGAAAAATCTGCCATGCTTGAACAGAATATTCCAATCCCTGATGCTGTAAATGGAATTATTGTTGCAAATTTTGCTATCCAATGGGATGCACCTGACGCTTGGATTGGCATTGTTGATGCAAGTGATGCTGACAAATGCATAGATAGTGGTGAAGGCTACTTATTGTGTGATACTGAAGACTTGACCTTTATTGAAGGTGGTCCCGATAGTTCTGGCGAAATAGATTGGGCACTATCTGGGGGAGACTACCGTTTTGTAGCGGGAAATTCAATTGATGGGACTGCACAAACAACTGAAACCACATACAAGTACGACATCATCTTGACACAAACTATTGCATGGTTCCTTGCAATGATTGGTATTGGATTGGTCGCTCGTGGATTAGTCAAAAGTTGAATATGGAATTAATTGAAATCAATCCTCAACATAATCATCAAGCGCAGTATCTGCTGCAGTAGACATCGCTCCTTGACGCTCAACTCCTGGTTTGAAATAGTGATCTGAGCCACCAGTTGTCTTCACCTTTTTAGCATCCTTTTTAGCGATGAAATCGTATGCATCCTTGGCATCTGCTATGTCACCTATTCCCAGTCCTGGGCCCCTTCCTTTTCCTACACCGGGTCTAAGCACACGAGTAATTATTGAACCACCAAATAAGCCCGCACCACCTACACCAGCAATAATCATCTCTTCTTGACAATTAACCGATGTGTTTGTTGGGTCACAATCACCAATTGCACCCCAAACAGATGCATTACCTTGTGGATCCACCGTTCCATCTCCCCCGCAACCATCAGGGTGCACTGGTGTACCACCTGGTGTTTCAGGACATTGATCTGTTTCATTTGGTACCCCATCTTCATCATCATCACCATCAACTGAACAATCCGGGCAAGAGGGCGTGAAATTACATTGCCCTGGGTCTGTAGCACTAGGGTCAAAATTGTCTGCAGTATCATCCATACAACCTACAATTTCATCATCGTCATCTGTTCCATCATTATCCCAATCATAATCACAAGTCGTTGAGTTTGAATTCGCCAAATTAGTGTAATTGTGAGCATTATCATCCATACAACCCACCAAAATTTCGTCGGGGCAGCCATCTCCATCCTCATCTAAATCTCCAGCATGAATAAATGGACAACGGTCTAAAGTATCTGAAATACTATCTCCATCTGAATCAATTAGCGGATCACAGGCATCAGGAATCCCGTCATTATCTTCATCAATTTTATCGTCATAACCCTCACATTGATCCATTTCATCTGAAATTGAATCTTTATCTCTATCCCACTCAAAAGCTCCAATTATTACAGAACGGTCATTAGGATAATGGGTAGAATCCCCAAAAGTAATTGCAACAGAATCTGAATCCAACCCTATGTGCATCTGGCCGTTTGAAGAGGTGGCTACTCTTGTCATACCATCTGGTCCTGGTCCTCCAACGATCATCATATTCAGCCAATCACCCTGAGAAGAGAGTTGGGCGACAAATGCATCGAGGTTGTTGAATGATCCTGTTCCCGGCATAATAAGGCTATCAAGTTGGGCCTCCCCCCAATATTCACCTGCAACGATTATTGTATTATCTTGGCCGACATCAATATCAGTTATCTGCCAAGGGATGTATAACTGAATCGATGTAAATCTCCCACTAGTCGGGCCGGAATCACTACTTCCATTAACAGTCCTTACCCAATTCCAATTTTCTTGCTGCCCATTAAACGTTAGAGAACCCACAAAACCAGAAGATACTGGGCCACCATAAGATGAAACATTGATTCCACTAAGATTCATTTCTCCAACAAAATTACCTGAAATAATTAACTCCTCCCCTAATGCGATAATTTTTGCCGGAGTTTCAACGCCAGTGCTATTGGTACTAATTGCATTAATTGAAAAGGAATTTACAGAATTTATTGTCCAGACAAAAACATCAGTAAATCCAGCGCCTAATAAAACAGGACCTGCATCCTCACCATTCGCACCAAAAGTTGTGTTCGCTACCATTTCCCCTAAAACTGCAACATTCCCATTGTGATCTAATGTAAGAGATGTTGCGTTTTCATCCCCGCAGATGGAAAGGTAACAACTCGTGGATGTGCTCCATTCCCACCCTTGCTCACTTAGTGAAGCAACAAATGCATTCGTATGTCCATTACTGAAAGGAAGAGGGGGTATTCCAGGAAGGTCTAGCATTAATTCATACTCTCCTGCTATGTATACGCCACCACCTGTACGAGCAATTACCGCTTCGGCATTACTAATTCCTGAAGAGGATACGGAAGATGAAGGAGTGTAGATATTTTTGAATCCACCTGTATCCGCATCAATTGATAATACAAACATATTTTTATCTACAGATGAGGCAAAATGTTCGCCAAAAGAATTGTTGCCTACAAGGTTTCCAACAACGTATAAGTTGGTTTCATTGGTATCCAAAGTCATGGCACGGCTGTGAGCGTTATCACCTGTTGATTGGACTGCCCAATCCCATGTCCCACTTGTAGAGATTTTAGCAACAAAAACTGAATAATCGTCTGTAAATGTGTTTAATGTTGTTGAACCAAAGCCTATTTCTGAGGTAAATGTGCCAGACACATATGTATTACCATAGGAATCAACAACTATGTCAGATAATATACAATTTTCAAATGGAATCTGTGGATTTAATGATGAAGATTCTGACCACATTTCAATATGAGTAGAAGTAATACTTCGAGCGGACGCACCCTCATTGGGTGCATCATCTACTACCAACTTGGGGCTAGTAAATGGCACCATAGCCATCAAAACTGATAATATTAATACCAACAATATATGTTTCATGTTTTTATTTTCCATTTTTCCACTTCCTAATTATCTTGAGATTCATCTATGTTAAATTTAATCAAACCGGGGGTCTAAACCTTCATCAACATCAATTGGCGGGGGGTCAATTGCACCGCCCCTCATAGGAGGCAATTCCGGTATATCAATGTCAATTGGAATATCTATAGTAGGGGTGTAAGTTGGAGGTTCTGAAATTGGGCCAACACGATCAATAGTTCGGATGTCACGGGCTGCCGCTGAAGCGACTGCTGCTCGATCAATGACCATCTCAGTCCACCCTGAACTTGGCGCCTCTATCACTGGATCCGTTTCCACACTACCAGAGTTATCTGGATCATATGGAGGAGGTGTTGCATCGGGGTCCGCAAGTTTCAGCCAACCTTCAATGGCTTGTGGCGGACTCTCATGGAACTGAAGGGAGCCCGCTTCGGGGTTCACTCCCTTTTCACTCCAATTCGTGTAGGATGGTCGATGGATCCAACTCCATCGCAAGCCCTTAAGTTCAGGACTGGGCATGACTATATCCTCTGGATTCATAAGGACGGGGCCAAACTTGAACGTAGGTGCAATTCTCTCTAGTGCATCCTCGTAATGCTCGCGCATTAGTACAATTTCCTTCTGAGGTAGGAATCCACAATTTGCGTGGACCCCTGATTGAGGGTGCATGAGCAGAGTCAGGTTGACCGTCAGGCCGTGTTGAAGTTCCACTGTGGGATCGAAAACAAGTGAGTTATGCTCAATCAACTTTGCATCCCGGTTCCCAACACTCATCGCTGGTAGTTCAGGCTGCGTCTTATCTGAGTCGATTGGGTAGACGGTGTTGAACAAAGTGTAATCATCATTCACGAAATAACCGAGGAGCCCGTCTGTCGCCCGTGCAATTGCACCAAGTCGTACTGAAATTTCCTGACTAGACAAGGTCTCAACTACGTCCATAGATAATGGGTCACCATCAGGGTTTGACAAATCAAGTTCAAGATGGAGTTGCGCACGAACAACTGCGATAGGGCGACCGATGAATGTTGAAAGATACTGGTCACCACCTTTCCCAGTAGAATCCATGTGCCCTAGTGTCGTATCAATTGCACGAATCATTGCAGAAAATGCACTTTCTTGGACTGAGTTCGTACTGTCGGTAAGACCTTGTTGAAGCATCGAGAAGAGCAAAGCGTTGAGGTGAGGCTGGTCCGTCTCAGGCCATATAGTCGTAGGGATATCTGAACCAGGGGGAGGTTGCCAGACAATTCGGCCACCCTGATCACCACCGGGTCGACTCCAATCCCGTTCAGCAACATCTAATTGTCCGAGGGGCATCCCATCTCTGTCAAAGAATTCCATCGCCCATTCAAGGTGATCGGGGAGAATGAAACCACAAACTGGTGAAGTGCTCAGTGTCGCAGGACCACTGTCATCTTGCGACTGAAGACGAAGCATCAAACGTGCTGGAACTGGAAGTCTTGGACGGAATAGTATCTGGTGAGAATCGTCTTCGGTTTCAAGGCTCTTCGCCACCTGAACATCGGTGAGAGTAGAGTCTTGAACCACTCGGACCTGACCATAAGCATCGTTGATAACCACACGCTCCACTGTCATTACGCCGGCGCGGTTAGAATGTCCTCCAGTATCAATAAGAGTCTTATTGAGACCGGTCAATACACAACCAAGAATGTCCATCGTCTCAAATTCCGCAGCAAGTTGTTCTAGATCCTCTTCCGCGCCAGAGTCGTCGTCAAATTGACCTGCATCACGCTCATCAAGGAGGTCCTCTTCCTCTAGCATAGCGCGGATACGATTTGCGAACAGGTTGCCCGGTGTGGCCGTTAGTGGGGAAGTTCGCGTGATTGTGATTGGGGTGGCAAGATTGTCAAGATCCAAATCTATCAATTCAAAGTCCGAATCGCCCAACGACCAACCCTTCGGTACAGGATGCCAATTCATTCGCAGGTCTACGTTGAGCGGAACCCACGCCTGCCGCCAAAAATTAATGGCCACACGTGAGGGCATCACACCATCCCATGAACATCGAAAATGAGCAATAAGACCTGCTTCATGAAATGCAGCATGCGATGCGCTACTACCCGATGAAACGACATGTTCAGAGGCTTCAAGCAATAGAGATTCCAAACTAGTCAGCGTTGATTGGGCGCCTGGGCCAGTAGTTACTGATATGCCCTGTGCAAGGATACTTGCTTCAGCGAGAAGGTTGGAACAAGCTACTGGAATACCACCATGAACCATCAGTTCGGGTACTGTTCCAAACTCAGTCGGATCCCCGTACCAGCAATTGAACAATTCCGTAGAATACCTACACGCTAGACGGCCATCAACCTCACCATCTCCATCACCACCATGGCGCGTTGAACGATGAGTGTTGCTGAACATAATAACTGGATCGCGAGGCTCGTGGAAACGCGGCGCGGCGTATGTTGCATATTTCTCTGAACCGCTCGTTTCACCATCTTCGGTCCGTTCGCGCACCTCATCATAGTAAAAACCACCTTGGTTTGAGGTGAAAGTATGGTCGTGAATGGCGTGTTCAAATCGGTAGGCACCATCAGGCGCATCAAGTTCAGAGAACAAACCTTCACCAAAGGCAGCAAGTGATTCCTCAACTACCGCTTTTGTTGCACCACCACCCTGATCAGAGGATTCTTTTGCGATGAGTGCTGCGGCTGCTTCACTTTGATTATTACCTACGGCAATATCAACCTCCGCAGAGTCGAAAGAGGGGACCATGTCGTTCAATCGGCCACCACCACCCTTCCATTCAACATCAAGAACACAGCCGTGAAGAATTGATTGTCGCGGCCAATCCTCATCCATCGGATTTGGAATGTATTTGTTTACGTCGAACTCCAATTGCTGAATTATATCGGCGTGGTTGTTATCGTCACTGGCAAACGTATGTTCATTCTGTATTACGGCTATTGAACCTGTGTCCATAGCCCCAGTATTTTCTGTGACTTGAGTCTGCAATCCAGGGCTGCGTTGCGCGCGCTTCCTGCCAGCGGCTGATGTCTTTACCATTAGCGACCACCCCTTGCATCCAACGCGTCTTGGATTAATTGTTCCCAGACGTTCCATCCCAATTCGTCCATCGTCTTCTCCCAGTCATCCATGCTAGCACCGGGAGGGAACCACAATGGATCTTCGGTGTGATTTGAGTACCAACCACACACTAGATAATTGAGAGGACCAATGACATTATCGGGGGGGACGTCATGAAATGTGAAACGTTCACGCACGCTATCGTATCGTGCAGTCCAATAGGGGTCGTCGCCATCTGGGCCAAGCGCTGTCAACTCTAGAGGCCATTCCGATTCCTGAGGAGGTAAAGGAGGGGCCCGCCAAGTGGCAAGAGAAGAACGAGTCGCGTCGGCGGCATTAATCACCCAAGATTCAGTATTCCAATCCGCCACACGCTTCAGTTGTGTTGACTCGTTTGTTGGGTGATACGATGCTGGCCAGAACCGAACAACGAGCCAACGGTCAGGCAGAGGTCGAAGTTCAATGGTTTCATCCGCTACTTCAACTGGCTGTTCCACACCTATGGTCGCCGTGTGTGGTAATGAATCCACATACCCATCTTCTTCGGATTCTGTTGGCACGTCACTCAATAGACCATCTGGCATGGCCCAATGCAGATGAATACCTGGTTCAAGATCCCCGTGCATCAATGAAGATGATTTGTCATCGCCCGAAGATTCGCCATTCATCAATGGCAGCCCTTCGCCATGATCTGAGAATCTAGGAACAACAAGTGCTTGAACATCAACAGGGACCATGATACGGCTACCTGTCCACAAGTTCTCATCAAGGGTGGGTGTCATTTGGAGCACGCGCTCACCGGCTGCTTCCAAAAGGGCACTCGTCACTCCTGCGGAGGCCCTAGGTGAATCGGAATCTGTCGCACTCGCATCAACCACTTGAACAGTTGTTCTCAGTGGCAGGCTTGGAGTGACTTTGCGAATTCGAGTGGATGTATCTCCTACACGTGGGACGGCAGATGCAAGGGGAGCAGTGACGGCGGGACTTTTTGTGGCTGTTGGAAGTGATGCCTGCTTACTGTCTGTCTTGGCTTTACGACTAAAAAAACCTTGTTTCTTCTTACCCTTTGATTTTTTAGCCATCATCGTCCACCTCCACGACCCTTCTTCTTTGAGACACCCGTCTTTCGCCCGGGCTTCGTAGTCGGTCGCTGAAATGACTTCACCGCGCTCGGGGGAGACACTCCCGGTTCCGCTACACTAATCGAACGAGAGCGGGCGACATTGGTGTTAAGAGTAAATGTGGACCCAGTACTCATACCGCTTCCGGTGGAAGATATGGAGCTTGGAGCATTAGGATTCCTTATCGTGGTGGCACCACCAACATCAACACCGGTCACGAAATCCACCTGTTCGGGATACTGTACTAATGCGCGTGCAATAGCTGCACTAGAAGTGGTTGCACTAGGACCGGGGGTAATCGCATAAGCTAGGTTGTGGATACGCAAGACAGAATTTCTCCGAACTGATCCTTGCCGAACTGTAAGAGGAATCTCTGTTGCTGGATTAGGTACTAATCCCGTTTCAGAGTCTTTTTCTTTTAGGTAGAGGCTCTTATCGCTAGGTCTAACCTCACAACCGAGGATGATGCCCTCTGCAGGTTCTTGGAATCGCACCATTGAAGGGACTCCGTCGACAATGCAAAGCATGACGTTCTTAGAGAGGCGTTCAAGACGAAGGATACGCATCTGAGTTAATTCATTTTCATTCGCTGTCTTCCAAGCAGTTACCTCAAGCCCAGGGTGATCACGAACCAGGGATGAACGGAACAAAAATCCAGTCATTCGTTTCTCCCCATCCAATCCATCAAAACCAAGCCCGATGTGCGCTTTCGCACGTCTTTTAATTTCCCGCAACCGAATTTCATTCTTGATGTTAGCATAAGTGTCTATGTCGTGTTTGGCATCCTTGCTTGTCGCTAAGGTTGCACAGAGCGCGCCGTCCACTAGCGAATCCAACCACTCCATGTCCAAATGGAAGAAGCGAATTGATTCACTTGGAAGCATCTCTTCATAGGGCACCATGTATGTGAAAGGCACGCCTTCCAGAAGGCGTAATCTAGCACACCAATCAAAGACACGCGTCTCAGTTAGCGAAGGTTTTGGTCGAATGGGCTGAATTGTAGGGGGGCCTGTCGCACTCATTCAATATCACCCCCCGGCCTTCTGGAGTCAAAATCTTGGAAAGCACCTTCATCGGTAATAGGTAAATCCTCGACTGCTCTCAACCCCATATCAAGAGCACTTGTGTCTGGGATTACCGTACCACCTGGGCCATCAAGAGGACCATCTCCCGCTATCCCAGCAGCAGAGGGCATTGATTCAACCGGCTCAGCCTGCTCTACCACCATACGCAAGGCTGCAATCATTGGTGAAATAACGATGTCTAATTTGTTGATGTTTTGATACATTTCACTGCGCGTGAGAGTTTGTAAATTCATTTCTGATTTCTGAACATCTAAGAGACCGAATCTTTCGCTAAGCACATTAAATGTCATATCAAGTCGATTTTGGGTGGATTTCTCTCTTCGGAGACGAGCCATGTCGCGCAAAAATCCAGGGTCACTTAATGCAAGTAAGCGCCCAACCTCAAAGGCAGCTGCCAAACTGATATCCTCCATGCCGAGATCCTCCATCCAACGTCGCGCTGCATCAGCGGTCTGGTAGGGCGCAAGCCGACCCTCTGAATCTTCACCTAACTTGTATGTGCGCACAGGAGAAAAAGGGCCGCGATATAAGGCTGAATTGACTTCACCGGTTTCGTCCACTTGCTCAAGGAGAATATGGCCTGTCTCCCCCACGCCAGGAATGCTTTGATTACCAAAAATGTAAGGCTCAAGGATAACCGAGTCACTGCCTACAACATCGGCACGCGGAGCCAAGGTCCCCGCACGGTAGTCTGGATCAACCGAATCACGGATACGGAGTCGGAGTGATTCCATGCGCGAAGAGAAGTCGCCACCAGTGTCATTGGTCTTGAAACTCCAGTGGTGGAGAAGAATGAGGCTAGTGGTGGTGGAAGTCTTTGGAAACGCCGGCATCGTCATCCCTTCCCGATTGTACTTAGGAGATTCAGGGTCGGCGATTGCTGTGGGTATTTCAGGATACCATGATTCGTTAGTTCGCCCTTCAAGTGAAACCAAACAGGCGTGATAAACCGTGCTGGTATCACGTGGTAGACGATTACAACAGACCACGGAGAACCAACCATCCTCATCCTCACCGCACAGTTCTTTGTCCACAGTGCTGACTTCTCGGGCGTGGACAAGAAGAGGGAGTTCATTGAGGTAAGGCGTGACATCAGATAGTATGCTGTCACTAACCTTGATGGCATCAACCTGGAAATTCGAATGGATGCCATGACGGTCCAAACCCATCTTCGTCAGGAATTCCGAATCGCCAACTTTGTGATCAAAAATACCAGCGTGACCATTGGTCTGACCGAATAGTTTCAACCTTTTGTCGCCCTTGAATATACCTAACTCTCCCCCTTGAGTCAATTCCTCCTCAGTGAACAGGAGAAGGGCCACCCAAGGGTGGTCTGATGAGGTGCCTTCAACTGGATCAAGGCTCCGTTCCCATGGTAACGTGCGTCGTCCTGAAACAAACATGGGCAAAACACAATCAACATCAGCATCCTCTTGATTCACACCTGGACGTACTGAATGAACATCAGTAATGGGAACTGTCCACCTTGGACCTGTAACCTCGAAGTGACGGTCATTTTCAACCGTGCTATGTACGCCCAACCCCAGTTCTGAAGGGAGGAAGATATCGAGACCAATAGAGTGCATTCCTTGTTTCAAGGCTGGAGAGAACTTATCGTGCATCCGGAATTGACCCGGGTTCAGTCCGTCTGTCATTCACTTACACCTCCTTTCTCATCTAAACGCCATACAGGTGGAGTGTTCGAACTAACAATTGGGACAATGAACAGAGCATCAGAATACTCACCAGACCCATCTTCAACTCGGACCGTGATTTCACCCGCATCTCCATCACTTTCGCTTGGTGTTCCTTGGATGATGCCAGAATCTACGCCAATCACCAGCCATTGATCCCCAGCAATATTGTGGAAAGTAAGTGAGTCGCCCTCAGCGTCAAAAGCCAATATCGAGACATCGTGCGAATAAGGTTGGCCGATTGTCGCAGGTGGAAGTGCCAGCCGTGGAAGAGAAGATTGCGTCTTGAGAGGTTTGATTGATGAAGGTTTAGCCTGAACAGTGCGCGGCTTGAACTTGAAAGACTCAACCGAGACTGCTTGACCAATGAGCGGTTCCTTTGTATCTCGCCAAGTGACTAAGGTAGAACCATCTGAACTCAGTGGACCCGTTTCAATCAAACTCCGCCAGCGGCCGTCACCCAATTGAGTTGCCCAAGTTGAGGGCGTACCCTGTAGACCAACTGCGCCGTCACAAGCCCAACCTTCACCAAGCGTGACGTTGATTGGAAGCGTGTCTTTGGAAACATTCGAATTCAACTCAACCGCAAACAGGTGAACCCAGCGTGACTCACCTAATGCAATCGTACCAGCATCCGAGAGTGAGTGCTTATCTGAACGAACGCGACTGCTTCCCTCTATGGAACCCTCGCCACGAACGATGAGAGCGAATGTTTGGATGGAGGTTGGAAGTGACACTCTGAATCCGGTCGAATGTTTGAGGGCATTACGCGCAAGAACTAGAGATTTGTTCATGTGTTGTGGAGAACCCACTGGGATACCACGCACCTCCAAAACACCACCTCGGAATAGGTAATGAATGGGTCCAGATTGAATTAATGAGTTGTGTGCAAGGAATCCTACTCCGGAACGATTACTGGTGGAAAATCGAGAGGTGATAGTACCCGCACCAGCATCGAGATTCGAAACCAATTGATGGGCGCCGCCTAAGCCCATCGTCGTGAATCCTTTCGTGCCAGGTGGGAAGGCGATTTCACGGGCGTTTGATGAAGGGCCGAATTCCCAGTCTTGAATCGAGGCCCCGACCCCATCAAGAAATGTTACGCGAACTGCTTGATTACCTTCGATAAAAATTGAGGGGCGCCTCTTTGCCGCACTCAGTTCCTTCGAAACACCCTTACCCGGTAGGCGGAACATGTGTGTTTGTCCAGCGGCCAACGGAGCACCACTTCCCTTGAGTAGGGTTTGTATCGAACTACGATGGGCGCGTGTACGAATCTCGGTGTCTGTTTTCCTCTGAAGGTCTCCCTGTGCACTACGCGAAATGGTGCGGCGAGATTCAAGTAGACCAATACCTAGAGGCAAGGCGACACGAGGGGGATCAAAACGTGGCATCGTTTTGGCTTTAGGATGGTTATGAACTGTGGTCCGTGCAGAGATTGGCAAATCCGTCCGAGGCTCAGCTCTTGAGAGAATAGTCGTAATGAGTTCGGGTGACTTTCGAAGTACTACTGAGTGAGCCTCGTTCACAGCAGTTATCTGACGCACTACCTTTGATTCTGGTTTTTCAACCATATCTGCGGTCATCGTAGTCACTATTGGAGGCGCCCTACGGTGCAAGATACGTTTTCGGGCCATAGGCCCAAGGCCTCTATTCCTAGTTGTCATCGAGTACCCACCTCCAAAGGCTCTAAGTCGCGCCTCCGTAACCCCGATACACCCGAACCACCCTTCTGCATTCTACCTAACACGGCGGTTCTTGCTGAATCAACCTCATCAGTTTGAACCGAGGCATCTATTGCAACAAGAAGTGTCCTTCGATTCGCACCAGTGAGAATTTCCGCCCCAGATGAAACTAAACGTAGCACAGCAGGCGATGAAGGTGCTGGGTTAAGGCCCCCTCTCCACACTTGGGAAACAATGGGGGTAGGCGTCTTGTTGAAGGGTAACGGCAGGGGATTTTCACAGGTCTCAATAGCACCATCGAGATCAATGATGCCTGAATTTCCAGGATCAAGAACAGAGGAGAATATGATGGTTGACCCTGTGTAGAGAGGGACTTGTTCATCAACCGAGGATTTTGCTTTCGGTTTGCCCCCAACCATATCACAGCGCCAAATAGTCTCAGGTAGAAGGCTCACTGTTGGTTCAATAGCAACTCCCGCTGACACCACACCTCCTGCAGCAGTAATCATCAATTTCAACGTACTTGGAGTAGAAAATGACGTCTTGAAACACGGGGCGATTGAAAGCGACTCAATTCCTTCACGGAAAATAGTCTGGAGTTCCCGGCCAGTTCCAGCGGTGGTATTGTATTCATGGAGGAACAGTTTCTCCAACGGGAAAGTGGAGAAAAATTTGAGAGAGAACTCTGCCCCAACCATCCATGCATCATTTGCAGTGAGGCCCTGTGGGTCTCTCTCAGACGAAAGGACTTGGCCCTTAGCAACCGAACCTGAAAGGACGGTTTCTGCCCAAGAAGCATCCTTTGAATCTAGTGGCATGCCTGTATTCTGGCCGCTAATATCCTCTGGAAGTTGACGAACGTGCTTGTTGATGAACTCGAAACCATTCATTGCCGCAAGCGCGGTCTGCTTGGTGCTACCAAAACTGATGGTCGTTGAGAAGGGGCCAATCTTAACATTAGCAGAACCGCGCATCTTAGGTCCTTCAATCTTAACTATCGCTGATATTGAGAACGATTCCCAGCCCCAAATTGGGAACTTGTAACTCGCGCTGATGCCCACTCCAAACTCAAAATTATAATAAAACGGATCGAAGACAATGAGGGCATCAACATTCACCCACAGGGATGCCTTCGCGCGTCCAGATGCCCACGAAACGTCGAAACCACCACCAAACATCACCGCTGAAGTGCAGATAGTGAAGTACCCCTCCGCTTTGATAACCGTGTCACTGTTCGGCTGCCAATTGATGCCGATTCGATCCACACTTGGATAATGACTGGGCACAACGAAATGCTTGTTGTATCCACCGATTGAAAGGAGGAATTCCCCGGTGTTAAACCAAGTTCCGAGTGCAAAGCCACCGGTAAGGCGGCATGACTCTGTAAACAGGTAGGATGCGTCTGTGAGGGCTGCTTCAGCCAGGAATACATTGTCTTCGCTCTCATATCGCGCGTGGAACGCGAGTTCAATCAACCCAAGCGAGAAATCCTTACTTGGCAAATCCATACGAGAAAGACCAAGAATTCCAACCGAAAAATTCGAGCCGAACTTTAGGTAGAGAACGGCTTTGGACTCAAGTACCTTGAATGTAGTGAACTTCACACCGATGGCAAACCAGAACGATCCGTATTCCGCTGGCATCTGGTCACGGATTGAGTCAAGAACCCCCATAGGATTGGCACAAAGGGCGGAGCTATCCATGGCCATCAAGAAAATTTGGTCATCAAGTTGATTGATTGAAGGGATGCTCAACTGTCGATTAAGGCCAAGTCCACCTAGCAAGCCTGTGACGAAGAAGAAGGGGGGGCCACCAAGAGTTGCATCGACCGCAGCCACCACGAAACAACTGACATATTGGTTCGCCCCATCGTTAACCCGTCCAAATGCCCCCACTGCTGAGAGCCCGAATGAACTAGCTTTTATCGAGCAAAGTCCTTGGTACTCAATATATGTCACAGGAATACCATTATCGATTACAGGATTGCCATTATCATAAACAGGCATCACCGCCTTCCGCAACGCACCTACGATACTCAAGCCACCGGGTCCACTGTAACTTAGGGCCAAACCTGCAAGATCATACGCCCAGTAATCCGTCTCCCAAGGTTCGGTCAGTCTTAAACTCAAACGAAGGTCGTCAACTTCACAAAGGAAACCTGATATTTCTGCCCTACCGTCAACAAGGAATCCTACCATCCAATTATCTTGGCCGTCTTGATAAATTTCGACACCGATTTGATCAATCTCAAGCGGACCGAATTTCTTGTTAATCTTAAACCACCGTTCTAATTCGCCGTCGGTCAAAGAGAAATGGGTGTGGCCAGTACCGTTACTGTAGTAGGAAAGGGCCAAATCAAAAGTCGGATTCACTTTCTGTTCTCCTTCACCACCACCTGACATCAGACTTGAAGCCATGGGGTTGGTCGAGTCATCACCACCTCCACCAAGTTCAATCCCAAAGTCATCCAAGGTAATCTGTGCACCACCTGCGAAGGAAGAGGTTGATGTTGTGAAGTCGTAATCAAAATCAAAGGCTAGCGCGAGACCAACCTGATTCAGAGTCAGGAATTTCTGAAGTATCGGACCCTGTTCCTTCCATATGCGTATCTCGACTCCACCAACTTCAACACTCAATTTCGGGCTGAAAGTGCTTCCATTCTTGGTGAGGAAATATATCGAGAAACCTGTGGCCCAGTCCGCAGAGTCACATACGCCACCCGTTTCCGTGTGGGCCCAAGCATCGAGGGTTTCTTTGGCCTGTGTAACAAATTCAAAGTTGAGACCACCAATATCAGGTAATGGAATTTGTACAAAGTCGAAATTGACACCCCAGTCAGAAACACAACCAACATCCTTGCGAACGAGATTGATTTCAAACTGGAAATCTGCGTCATATGGGCTTTGGTAAATTTGAATGTCACCGATGGCACCGAAGATGGCCCCCAGCAGGGTTTGTAGAGGGGTGGTGATGAACAAAGTCAAGTTGTTTTCAAAGTCATTATGAACACAATATTGTGGTAATGAAACATGGTTTTCAATGAAATTAAGATTGGCAAGAATTGTACCTGGTTTGGTGACTTCATCAAGTCCCCCATCTCCTCCATCGTATAGAGAAGATCGTAACCATTCATCGATTTCATCTATTCCAAGTAGGAAATTAATGGCCTCAATGAGGGCAGCCTTGGCGAGTGCTGCTAGAGAGGGAGTGCCATGATCAAATGGATTGCTCTTAACCCAAAATGACATGGCATCCGCCGGTCCGGAAGCCGGAGTTGATCCATCCCACGAGGTGGTTGCAGCCGAGACAATGAAACCGCTTGGACCATAGCCAAGGTTCAAACTGGGTTGGAGGCCTAGTGGACCAAATGATACTAGGACACTATCTACATGAAGTCCAAGGTTGATTGTGAAATCGTTTGGTGTACTAAACGGAACATCTACACTGAGAACTGCATCAAGATGGGCGCCAGTCATGATTTCGACCACATTGTCGAAATCAACATTGAGGTTAAGTTCTAAACTTGGGTTTGTCAAAAGGGTGAGGGACAAGGTTGGACCATCCACAATTGGAAGTGTCCAAGTTAGGGTTTGGGCTGTGGGGTTATACACAAGTGTACCCAGGCTAGAGAGTGTACCACTAGGAAGGGCCGCAACAATTTCGATTCCTAGTTGGCGAATCGTGTTTATCATGTAACTTGAACGCCAAGCGTTCAAATCGTCAATCATATCACCAATTAGTGTGCCATCGAATCCCCCAGCATATGTGCAAGTACTCGGACAAACACAAGTGGAGACAGGGCCATGGATGTTGGCTGCTGCTGCAATATTGGATATCGCGATTGCGATATTTGTATGTCCGTCGTCGTGTAATGCTTCGAGGCCAGCATTTAGGATCCTTGCCAGTAAATTACCAGCCAAATCATCGAGGAATAGGTCTATCAGCGCCCCAATTCCAACGAAATTGGGGTACATCTCAAGCGACGTACTATTCACAACAAGTGAAATTCCTAGTGACCCTGAACCATCAATGGTGAATCCAGCACCGATGTTGTTGAGAGAGAATTGAGAGGTGTTTTGATTGGCTAACGTGAAAGAAACTGCTGTACCGGATAAACGAGGAGGGGGGCCGGTACCGATGTTAAGCGCAACAGTGCCAACAAGATTCGCACCATTGCTTGAACCGAACGAAATTCCGGCTGGTAGTGTGGCAAGGGTGACATTCAATCGCTGAGCAGTGGAGCCGCCATCCCTTTCCACTGTCAGTGTGAGGTCTGAGCCTAATGACATCTCGAAACCGTCGGCCGTGAGACTAATGCTACCACCAGTACAAGCATCGATTAACGGACCGGTTGAATTGATGATTTTACCTGCCCTGAATTCGGTTCCTGATGCGTCGTCACCCCACACGTCGGACTGTCGCAAATGGCTTACAGGGTCAAGGATTAGGGGTAGTAAGGAAGTCATTCGAGTCGAACCATTTGCATCAATTTCAGCGACCTCAATATCTTCTAGTAGGGTTGACACAGCGGAGCGCATCGAGTTGGAAAGATTCGGAAGTACGAATTCTTCGATGACGAAGTTGCCAAATCCATCGATGATAATCTGGCTACCCAATGTCAGAATCGAATCGAGGAACGCGTCCGAGTAAAATCCTGGATCGGGGGCAGCAGGTCGCGGATTGATGCTGAATGAAGAGCCGCTCCAAGCGAGTAGTGGTGTCTTTTCGGTCACAAATCCTAGCTCAAATGGCGTTGAATCATCCGGGTCGTAAGAGGCCGAAATGGTCACGACTCCAAGGCCGCATTCGGGAAGCTGAGGTGTGATTTCCACCAAGGCAGCCACACTCTTTGTGCCATCCTGTTTCTCATACATGGGCTGAACATTCAACCCAATTTGAGCAACACCCCACAATGGTAAATCTAAACCGGCACTGATTCGGCCATCATCGTCAATTATTACACTCGCAGCAATTCCACAATCGCCGAGTGTTAATTCCACACACTTGCTGCTGGCCGTCGGTGCTGCTGTCTCGCAGAAACCGCAAATCGGGGTGCCGTCATCATTCTCAAAACCACAATTCGAACAGGTGTTCGCTGTGGTCACATGGATGTTCAGATCAAGGTCGGTGATTGTTGGGGAATTGCCCGTGGTGGTTCCCGGAGGGTCTGGTGTGGGGGTTGCACCACCACCACTACTTGCACCACCTGAAGCGGGGGCTCCACCTCCACCACCACTCGATGCAGATGATGAGGAAACAGGAGTGGCAACAGTCCGATCCGGCTTCAGCCACTCGAGTAAATCGTCGAGCATCGCTTTGGCTGCTGCGGTGTCAATCTCGCCGTTCTCAATCAATGTTCGAACATAATTCACTGGGTCTGCAGCAAAAGCCTGCGCAGCATTGGTGTCTGCATCCCAACCATAACCCGGTGGATCAGGACCCCCTGGTGGGTCGAATTTGGAGGTGATTTTGAGAAGTTCGAGGACTCTGAGTATCGGTGAGGTCGGGTCACCAGAGTGTGGTAATCCAGACAACAATGATGCTAACAATTCAGCATGGTATGTGGGAGATTGAAGCAAGGCAAGAGAGGGAGCGGACTGGGGTAACTGTCCTCTCCAATCGATGAGGCCTTGGAAGGCAGAATCAATCAGTTCCACATCGAGAGAACTGGTTCCATCAAAGCCAATCTCAGCGAACAATTTGAGGCGACGAAGGCGGGTCGAGGCGCGGGAATCTCCAACCAAGTGGGCTGGCATTCCAGAATCATCTAACCGATATACTGCGATATCCGCATGGATTCGAGGGTCTACTGTGGTGGAACTGCCCGAATTATCAATCAGCCCGCTGAATAGTGGCATTCGGAATTCCGTGTCGCAATAGATGCCGCCGTCAGGTGATGCGCCTTGGCTTGTCCATTCCATGCCGAACCCATATTCGATTGATTCAGGTGGGGCGATTTCACCTTGCATATCCGCGTCGTACACTTCAGCATCAAGGTAGGCCAGTGTTTTGTTCAGAGCATGGTACTCATCAGTAGCCCAACCCAGTACTCCAGAAGCGACTGACATTTGCCGACTGGTCACAGCAGTGATTAGAGAAATTTGTGCAGTCATCGGAAATCCTCCAATAACTTCAGCCGCTGTTTCTCAACAAAATCAAACACACTTTTCTTTTCATACCCATATGGTGTATTATACCTTACAGTAGCACTGACGCCTGGCTCAGTAGGTTCAGTCCACCGATGAAATTTAGCATTCCATTGCGCGCCCTTTAGGAATTCTGCCATGTGATCAAACGGATTGGGTGGGCTCGAGACATTGAAGCGATCTTCGATGATGGGCTTAAACACCTGAGCCATGTGCCGCTGATTCAGAATTCTAGACCAGTCAAAGCCTCCAATAACGAGAGGATCAGTATAACCAGAACTTGTCTTCTTGAGATTCGGGTGTGTTGAGCAACAAGTCAGAGAATGAGGACCCATGCCAGCACCAATCAACACCTCAGCTCGCCTTGCCCAATCTGGGTTCCACCACCTTTTTGTGGCATAATATTCGTTGCAAATGTGATGATATACACAATTGCCACCATGATGCAATATCTTGTCTCCTCCTGCCAAGTCGACGAAATCTCCGAAATTGACATGATGACGAATTTCAGGCATCACATGTGTCCCATTTGCGATTTTCGTTTCAAAACGACTGACTGTTTCTTTACCAATACCTGGCGACATATATGTCACCAACTCCTCAATCATCGAACTGATTGATGGAGATGCGCCAGCTACAACTTGTTGTGCTAGTGCACCTCCAAGCGAATGCCCAGTAATGACGAAATCTTTGCCATTATCTGCCTTAATCTGCTGCATCTTTTCTTCAATCTCCGACCTCCCCGAAAAGTATTGATATTGACCAATGGACTTTGTCAAGTCATTGAACGCATCCTTTGCTGTTGCCTCACTGGCTTGAAGGTCTGCCGTGTTGAATTCAGTTCCACGTATGGCTACGATGTTTGGATAATAACTACCTGTAGACTTGAAGAACCAAGCAAACAGACCGAAGTCCGGCTTGTCGACGATTCCCTCAAACGTAAATCCGAGGAGACCCAACAGAATCTTTCGAGGGTCAACAGCCCTACCACTAGGCCCATCTGGAAATACCATTGACTCAAGGCCAGGGATGACTTCGAAATTCAAATCGATTGCCGCGCCAGTTACGGGATAGGTGTAAACGTCCAACCACGGAAGGAAAAGGTACCTAAGTTCAGCGGACCAAGCCGGATTATTCTCTTCATTACCATTGACATCGATGAAATAGTCATGACTGTAATTTGTACGATCTCTAGAACGACCATAAGTGTCAGAGTGGTGATGATCGGGGCGGCCATATGCGATTTCCTTGGCAAAGAATTCGTAGATGCAATCGCGTTTCAACACGTCCCTGAGTAGCATCACCAACCACCTCCTCCACCGGAATTAAATCCGGATTGTTGCTGGGCTCGCCTAGCATCTTCTGCCAATTCCATTCGCATTGCGTTAGAGCGCTGATTAACTCTGCTGTGCGCGGATGAAGCCATATCAATGACAAGCGGGGCAACAATCAGATTGGTGCTAGGCGAAACAACGTCGACAACAAATCGCCAAACACCACCACTCTGTTCGACACGGGTTGTAAGGGCATCCCATGCCCCTTCTGCTGCGTTGGTTGCAGTTCCAAAAGTGCGGCGAACTGGCTCCGCAATGTCCGGCAATGTCAAACCGAGTAGTGCCACACCTGAACTGAGGGTACTCATGATTCGGTCAAATGTGGAATAGCCAGCCTCAGAGGACAAAATGAGTGGCTCTCGATTTCGCCTTCCATTCGCAGTCTGTAGGGATTGAATGTTGGTACAAATCGGCCCCAGTAACGCTGCAACGCTAGGAGTGATAATTGTAGTGGAAACTGGTATTGTACCATCGTAAGGATCGAGCTGTATCCAAGCTTCTGAATCGGAATTTTCGCTGCGGAGAGTCGTCATGCTAGACCCATAAGCAGACATGAGATTGAATCCAGGGGTTCCGTCTGCGGCGATTGGGAGATCTCCATTGGCTGGATAGAGTGAATGAATCGGATTACAACAGAGCAGTGTGACACAATGTGGAGGCAGTGGTGATGACAAGGAGTTGTGCAGATGATAGTAGAAACTACCGGAACCGTTTCTTAGATGAGGGCCACCACTCATGTGGACAACATCTCCACCACTGATGTGATGGCGAACTGTGGCTACAGAACCAGTATATTCTTGCCAATGCTGAAGGCGAGGCGAACCAACCCCTGGTGCTTGGAATGTGACGATTTCTGTCACGCCGGCCCACCAGCGTGAATCGGCAGCGAATCTTTGGGCCAAGGCGCCTCCAAGAGAATGACCTGTGACGCATAGACCCTTGGTATCAAACCCAGGAAGTGCTGCGGCTTCATCATAGAACTCCTGAATCAAACCGATATTGTCACCCTGCCCTGGAAGCCCGTATATTTGGCGATAGCCGACTTCGGAATCAATCAGATCGGCCTCCCAATCTGAAGAAATCCCTGTATCATCAAGGAACTCTTCGGAGCCACGGAATGCTATTACGTGTGGCATATCTGCTCTGTTTGATTGTAGCAACCATAGGTATAGGCCGTGTTTTCCAGGTGCATCTCTAACGCGAGAATAGCCAAGTTGACCCATCATGAACAATTCAGTAGAAGTGGTTGCAGCCAATTCTGCCCCACTCCAACTTGCGTAACTGGGATTCTCAGACACAGCGGCATCAGTGTAAGCATAGGCAAGGCCCTTCGCCATGAATTCGAAAATAGAGTCTCGGCCGAGAATCAAATCAAAATCACGAACTGGCATCATATCACCTCATTACCATATTCAGTAGGACTGCGATGTCCTTCAAATCAGATGCACTCTGGTCAATGTGAGCCATGTCCACAGACACACCACCGACCGTTATGGCTGGTAGCCCAGATGGAACGTCTGTCGGTGTGCAAACAGCAACCCCATGGTTGACGGTTTGTGTTGCCTCAATGGCAGTGATTAGGGTACCCATATGCAACCCACCAATGTGGTGTCCAACACACGAAAAAGGACCTGTTCCAATACCCGCGGCAATGGTGGCAAATTGGGTCGCGAGCGTGGCTTGATCAACCACATCAGGTAACAAGACTAGTGTAATATCTGCGCTGTCTAGGTCGGTGGGTAGAGTCAGCACATCATTTCGGAGGTCGACCTCACTGAACGAGACTCCCTGTCCCGCACCAGAGCACAACTCGATGTATCGACTGACCAAGCCACTCCACATTTCCACGGGCAAGAAGGAAGGGGCCAGGAAAATGAGGCGATCTAGAGAATCGGACCAATCAACTTCTGGAAGAACGCCAAATTTTCCGAATATCTCGTCGATAACCGAACTGTCGAGCAAAACATCAGATGCTGTGGCCTCAACTGGGCCGAAGCGATTGGTGACACCAAGCGTATTGCCCAAGTCTGATTGGCTAGGCAGTGAAGTGATTCCATCGGAGAACATCATGTGAACATCGTAGAGTGTGAGCTTCTCAGCAAGTCGCTCAATGGACCATCCACGCAATGCTTCTCTCACTTGAGTTCGGAATTGTCCGACGTTGAATATGAGTCGCGCCATCGCATCTGCCCAATTTGGGTCAACCCCCATTCTGAACCAACTGTCTGGGTCTCCCGCTCGAATCGCATTTTGCAAGGAAGATGGTAATCCTGTGAGCATGTTGGCGGCGAAATTTTCGGTGCGAGGTGGGCCTTCAGGGTGAATGGCAACGTAGAATGTGAAAGCAGCCCTCTCGGTTCCGAAAATACGCAATCGATACGGGTCCGAAGGTGTGCCCATGCCTGTGAAAATAACATCGATATCTGGAACAGTCAGCATGATATCAGAACCATCTGTTGTCGACCCCCAATTCAAATTCGACTTGCGCAGACTGGGGATATGTCCCTCAAACAAAGCAAGGACCCAGCGCATTGCTGAGAAAAGGAATGGTTCACCACTTGCGGAAAGGTTGGCCGAAATTTCGTTGACGAAATCACGTAGGGCACCGAGTGGGTCTCCAACCATCACATCCAAGTCTAGGGCTGGCCAATCCATTGGTAGACTGAGTGGTCCAAGGCCGAATTGTGCGGGGTTTGAGGGGTGGAGTGTACGCCATTCAGACGGTACATCACCTACGCTAGAGGCACTATACCAATCTGGGATAGTCAAGCCATGTCGCACCACGTGCGTAGCCAGATTAATCTGTGGAGCATAAGGCACTATACGGAAAAACACACTCACGAAGAAACCGAATGCGCCCCCTTGATTCAGCAAAAGTTCGCCGATAAATGGACCAAAACGAGAGGGAGTGAATTGATCTAGACCACTGGGGGGAGTAAATCCCGAAGTGGATATGCGACAATTCCCCAAGGTGATGAGTTCTGTTGTGAATTCCAAATCAAACTCAAGGGTTGGGTGTCCAGGATTGTAAGTATAGGTAAACGGGTCCACTGATGCAATATGTGGGAGTACAGGGGTGTCGGTGAAGGCAACATCTAGGCCATCTTGACCAACCAATGTCCACCCATCCCAATCAACCAAGAGCATTTGCTCATATGTCAGACCGCTGAAATCAGGAACTCGCCATTCCAATTGTGGGGCTCCAACAGCAAGGAATGCCCCTATTCCAGTGCTAGGACTCCATTCAAAGCCACCTTTAACATCTGAAATCGAGACTTCAAAACTACCAATGCGTGGCAATTCAATACGATCATCTAATGGGTCGAAAACTCGACCGTAGATTTCGACGCTAGTCAATGCATTCACGGTAGATGAAGGGGTATCATCCAGTTCAAAAGAAACCAAACCAAGTGCCGCATTCATGGACAATCTCAGTGGATCGCCACCAATTTGAGCGATGTCCATGCCACCGATGTGTGCTAGCACGCCAAGAGAGATGGTTGCTGAAGGTGTATCAGCATCAATATTACACGACAAATCCAGAGCGACATCTCCTGCAATTAGCGGGATTGTCCACTGGTCGCCATTCAAGGTACACGTTGGAGCAGATACGGTGGTAATCAATGGGCTCGGGGAACTGAGCGCTGATTGCAGGATGAAGCCAAGGCTGTCGAACAGATACAGCCAACCATTTGCAGTCTCTCCACTTCCAATATCCAGATTGGTTAGAGCAAGTGTCCGATGATATTCAATCAGAGTATCAAGGGGGGCAGTGATTAGATCAAGTGCAGTCGGTCGTTGGTCGGCCCAACTTCCACTACCGTACCATTCGGTCTGGAATGCTCCGCCCCTAGGGGCGCAAACGCCGACAAGAGCACCGAAAGAGCGAAGCAGATCATCCACCTCTAACAGACTCGCCAGTTCATCGCGCACAACAGAAAGACTTGCGTTGAATAGAGATGCTGGGGTGCTGCTATCTGTAAGATCCATCACAGGCCAATATTCAGCCCCAACCTCGACACCTAGCAATTCAAGCATAGGATCAAGGTCACGATTTGAATTCAATGATAAACCTGCACGGGCACTTGAGAATGCAAGAGGGGAAGAAGAACCGTCATTGTTCAAATCCCATGATGTGGATACGAGTTTGCCGGTTCCGCCTTCTCGCCACAACCGTACAAAGCCTTCAAGCGAGGGAAGCCAAATTGCATCCGCAATTCCTGGATCGAGAGCAGAAAGTCCACTGATACCTAATTTCAGAATCCAAACAGTTGCCTCACCATTCACTCGCAATTCGGAGGTCCCGATTGGTTCGGTGAATTTCACCGAGATTCCGATTTGTCCCCAATGTGTACCATCTGAGGACACTGTGTGAGCTGCAAGGATACAAATCTGAACTGCTGGGTCAGAATTGGGGAACAAACTTGCAATGTCGAGCCACCATGGGTCGACCACCGTACCTGAACCTCCGGTTTGAATTGCAGGACCTCCGCTTGGCTTGAACAGTTCACCCAGATGCTCGAGCCATTTTGGAATACCATCGTTACCCAAATTGATGATATCCTGAAGCCAGATTCGCAAGGGATCAAGAAGTTGCCCAATATCTTGGGTGACACTGATGCCCTGAAACATCGACATTAGATTCAATGTGGGCCAATTCGGTACGCCAGATGATTTGCGTAGACCAAGTAGCGGAAGTAGATGATCGACGATTTTTGTGCCGCCTGAATTACTAATCGCAGAAAGGAGACTTTCTACAGCGGTGTCAAGTAAATCGTCACCCATCGATGCTAGTGAATTGATGACTAAATCTGTAGGTGTGGCTGAATCAACACCTTTGAAGTCGTGTATAGTAAGTGCTCCAGCAGTATCCACTCCACCTCCTCCACCAATTGCAAAGTTGAAACTGAGACCTGTGGCAGAGGGACCAACACCTGGGGATGCTGGGAAGGTCGTTGAGCCATCTGGATTCAGTGAGAGGCGAAGTGAAACGCGTTCCATCGGACCATCACCGAACAAGCATTTGTCCGGATTTCCCTGAAGCAGTCGGATTATCGGAATAGAAAGATCAGCTTCAAAACTGAATTTATTCGATTCTGTGTGAGAAAACGAAAGACCAAGGCCAATCTGTAAATTTCCATCCCCGTCGTGAATTAATGTCAGATATAGAGTGACGGGACCCATCTCATGAAGACGGAACCATTCTTCATCGGTTGTACCTGTTGCCAAACTTCCTTCTTTCAACAGGATGCCAGTGCCCGTTTGGGGTGTATGGGTATCGGTCAAATCATCATACCAAGGTGACGTCTGCTCTGCTGAACGAGGAATGATACGGGGTAAGCGTCCAGTCATACTTGCTACGAGGTCGATTAGGAGTTCAATTCGCTCTCCATCGGTAAATAATTCCTTTACAGTATCCCAACTTAGATTGTTGATATCAAGATCACCATTTGTATCTACAACTCCAAGAATTTTCCCAATTTGGGTGGCAAGTGGTTTGATATCCCCACCAAAATCATCCATAGAGGGCATCATATCACTGCACCTCCTGAATCGCCAGCACCGATGAGTTGAGTTGGTACCTGCTGAATAAGTTGGATTTGCATTTCTTGGGCAGGTCGCGTGCTTATCCAAAGAGCACCCTCATCTGCACCGATACCTTTCGGACCTATCTCGGGGGATTCTGTCTTTACGGCGACGAGATCAAGCAAGCCATGCCAAAACACATCTTGGAGAATTGGTCCCCAACGCCCGATTATGATTGGCGGTCCACGGGGGGCTTCCTCCGAAGTTGATGAAAGATTAGTAAGCAAATTTTTTGAGCCCAAACAAAATGTCATCTCAACTGAAGCTTTGCCAGTTTGGTCGCATTCAACATCAAGTGAACAAGTGGCAAAACTATCCTTGAGGTTTACTTGAACCGAATCACAATGTATGATGAGTTCAGAACCGTCCTCTTGCCATATCACAGGCGAGGCATGGCCGTCTGATAATATGTCACGAATATGTGTTGTGATGCTAGATGCATCAACAGAAATTATGTCATCCTCGATAGTGTGTGCCAAGTCGCTTTCTTCTTCAATTAATTCATCCAACAACGTAGTTTCCAATGCAGGTGGTGGTGGCGGTGGTGGCGGGGCAATTTCTGGCTTGATTGCTGGGACGTCAAAGACTTCTATCTTCTTCTTCTTGAGTAATTCAATTGCCTCATTATAATCAGCTGGACTTAGATAACCAACGAACTTCTTCTCTGCATTCAACACAAGTACAGCATCAGGGTCTTTCTCCCCAATAATTTTGACCGCTTCTTCAAGAGGTGTGTCACTGCGGATACGCAAAAGGTCTGTCAGCATGTGTTTGCAGACCAGTGTCTTGTTAGGATTAATTCCTGTTGCACAAACCTTCAGGAACTCGGGTTCTGTCAATACTCCAGCGATCCCCTTGCCTTTCTTGGCACGAACCAAGATTACCTTTACGTGACTAGGGACTAACACCCTTGATGCATCAGAAAATATTGCATCATTTCGGACAAACACAAACTCATCGCCTATATCAAGTGAGTGAGCAACATCTTGGGGGGCTGCTTGAGCAGCAATGACTTTCTCAGCCGCTTTACCCATCCTTCCTTTGGCCCCAGAAGTTAGTTTCAGTTGACGGAAATCCTCGGGGCTTAGATATCCCACAAATTTGTTCTCACCTGAAAGAATCAAAACTGCATCGGGGTCCTTCTCTTGAATCGCCTCAACAGCATGGTCTAGAGGGGTATCATCCCTTAGCCTCAACAAATCTGTCTGCATTTGGTTACGTGCAAGAGTTGAAACTGGATTAATTCCAGTTGCACAAACCTTGAGAAAATGAGTTTGAGAGATAACACCCGCCACCCCTTTGTTTTTCTTCCCTCGGACTAATATTACCTTGACCGAAGATTGGCCCAAAGAGCGGGCAACATCTGCAAAATTGGCATCGTTGCGAACAAACGCAAACTCATCTCTGAGTTCAAGCAATGAAACTGTCGGTCCCGACACCCCAAACCCCCTATAGGGAACATTACCACGCGATGATAACTGTTGTCCCGCTCAAATCATTTGCCCCCCCCTTCCACCACCAATTGAAGAATTTGTTTGGCACTAATTTATCCCACTGTTTGTATTTAATTCTAATTTCTATCATTTACCAATAGTGCTCATTTGTTATGCTCACTAATCATTAGACCTATCACTTGATTTACCTCAATATTCTTAGTTGTCATTTACTTATCAACACCCATAAAAAATAGACTTTGGTGATTAAGGATAACACTATATCCACTTGCTATAATCGGCTTGTTAGTGAACTACTGGTCACTTCATGAATGGGGTTGAAAGTATGGCAATAGGCGAACCACTCATCAAAGAAGTTGGGCACCATGACCAATATCAGGTTGTTGACCCTGATCTTTTGATGCCAAAAGTTGCAGCAAAATTTGCCGAACGCCCCGATGATGTTCTGCTTATCTATGATCGAGAAGAGGACAAATTTCATGGCTCATTTTACCTCTATGAATTCCACCGTGCTTACGGTAATCCGCCCAAGAAGTGGAAAAATAGTATTCACAAAGCAACTATCACTGATGTGATGAACAAAAATATCGCTACAATAGAGTGGACTGCAAACGTATCTCAAGCGTGGGGATTAGTAACAACCAAGAGGCCAAGTGCAATATTGCTCAAAGATGAGAAAGGGCGTTTTGCAGGTTACTTGTCTAACAAAGACTTGTGGACTGCTCTTGAACAACTTGATGAAAACCCTGCTTTGATTGGTGCTTAAGAGGAGGAGATTTTGTGTCTAAATTCATTATTGAAGATGTGATTGAAGAATTCATGGATGAAGATTCTATTGAGCAAGATATTCACCACCATCCTGTTTCTTGGTGTGTTGCTCTGTTGATTGTGACACCACCATTAGTCGCTGCTCTTATGCAAATGGATGACCCGAGAACAGATCCTGCCCTAGACAGTTTAGGGCCTCTTCAATCAATAGTTGGACTGGTCATGTATATGATGCTCCAGACGCAATTATTCATTGCTCCTATTGCATGTTTCGCTTTGGCTTTTCGTCGCCACCTCGCACCAGCGGTATTAGTTGCAATGGGCTCATCTGCCATCATGCTGACTCTAGATATTTCCACACAACAAGGATTTTGGCCAGATGGGGTATTGGGGCCATTGGTTGCAGTTGCTTGTTTAGCGCCTTTTATTATTGTATTAAGAAAGAAGCGAACGCAATTGAATCCTGGGCGCTCGCGCCAAGTTTGGGCCACATTGATGGCTACATCTATCTTGATGTTTGCAGTAGCAACTTTAGTTCCAGCAGTCGCATCTTACGGTGAGGCTGATTTTTGTACTGAAGCAGAGGTTGTTGATACTGAATGTGTTGATGGGTGGCAAACTTATGGATGGGCTTCTATCGGTTTAGTAGTGGCTGCAATTGGTTGGGCTTGGCCACGTGGAAGACATATTGTTGAAGAAATAGCCGATGATATTATTGAAGCTGCAACTTAATTTGCATCTATTAATGACCCGATAATTGCTTGAAGGAGGGCCACCTCGCCTTGCCGATGGCTCGGCTTCTTTTGTTCGGTGGAAAGGGCGGCGTTGGCAAGACCACTTCTGCTGCGGCAACCGCAATTTGGCTTGCTGATTCTGGTTATCGGGTTCTACTAGTTTCTAGTGACCCTGCCCACAGCACTAGTGATTCTTTAGAAGTTGAGTTGGGTTCAGAACCAACACCTGTCCAAGGCGTGGAAAACCTATGGGGGTTAGAATTAGATCCAGCAGAAAGAATGGATGAACTACTCCCTCGCCTTTCAGAAGCGTTGAGATCGGGGCTTGGGGGGAATATGAGTAATATTCTAGGCAGTCAGGCTAGCGAAGGTATTGCTGATGAAATGAGTAGTCTGGGGTCTGCTGACTTACTGCTACCAGGGCTTGATGAGGCGTTGGCTTTTGACCAATTACTGTCCTTCGCTCAAGACCCAAGATTCGATGCACTAATCTTTGATACTGCGCCGACTGGGCACACTTTGAGGTTTCTTGGTTTGCCAGAAATTCTTGATAGTTGGACTGGCCGAATTATTCGATTGGCGCGTCTAACAGGTGGTGTGCGAAGCATTCTCATGGGTAGGCACCAAGAGCGAGCAATGCGTGAAGAGTTAGACAAGTTTCAGAAGAGAGTTGCTCATGTCAGAAGAGTGCTAACTAATCCATGGGTTTCCTCATTTACACTCGTGACTATCCCCGAACAAATGGCTGTGTCAGAAACCATCCGTGCTGCAGATACTCTTACTGAATATGGAATTGACATCAATGGTGTTATCGTTAATCGTATTACACCCGACCTTGACCATCCTTTTCTACAACAGCGTCGAGATATTGAGCAAAAACATCTTGCAAGTTTGAAACAAAGTTTTGAACACCTTCCCGTTGCTGAAGTACCACTTGAAGCCAGTGATATTCATGGTTTAGAATCATTACGAAACCTAGGGAATTCAATGAATGGGGAATATCCCGAACCAACCCAAGGAATGGAAATGGTTACTGTCGGGTCTAGTATACCATTCTCAATTAGAAGAGGGCTTCATCAAGATGCACAGACTGGACGTTTAATTGTTCAAGTTCACATGCCAGGTGTGAATAGAGACGAATTGTCTGTACGGGTAACAGATGGTGAATTATTCATTGAAGCAAATGGTAAAAGTAGGCAAGTTGAATTAATTCAGCCACTAAATAGTGACCGACATAAATTCGAATTAAAGGGTGATATCCTTGAAATCACACTCGAAATTTGAATGTGTTTAGAACCCTAGCCAATTGCTTAGAACTATTCCAATACCAAATGAAATGAGGCTGACTGCAAAAAGTAATCCAGCCATCTCACTAAACCGATGAAGGAATGAAACCTCTTCAACTACTGAGACGTAGAAATTGAATGATGCTATCACAACTATTCCGATAATCAGGGTGCAAACCAGTGCTAGTACGTGAGGCTCAAGTCCGTAGACAGGCGAAGTATCAGGGGAGATAATTAGGTATGGCGCAACCAACAAAAACACGGTTAGAAGATATGCTATCCAGGTAAACATTGCCGCAGTAAGAGGATTTGTGTCCTTTTTCTCTGTGCGCGAAGAGAGATATTCACTAGCCCCCATGCTGAATGCTGCGGCTATTCCAGTGATTAATCCAGCAAGGGCTACAAGTTTCAAATCGGCGAAAGCAAAAGTAAGGCCTGCAAGAGCCCCAGTCAATTCAATCAATGCATCTGACATTCCTAATACGACACTTCCAATATACTTGAGCCGGTCCTCTTTGAGCATTCCAATTAACCGCTCTTCGTGAGAATCCTCTTCATCCGCTAGATCATCATATCCTAATTTCCGGTATTCTGTTGAGGCGTTTCTCTCTATGCGCTCAAGCATTTTAATTGTGAAAGTAAGACCAAAAAGCCAGGCTAAACGAGTATGTAACCAAACTTTCCACATAATGGGTTTTGCCACTTTACCAGTTTCTTTTGCTAGAATTTCTTCATGCCGGCTTTCTTCTTCGGCGATTTCTTGAAGGATTTGACGATTGTGAGGGTCTTTTTGCTTTCTAGCAAGGCGAGTATAAACTTCAACTTCAGTAGCCTCCATTCGTTGCAAAGCAAACAACCGTCGCTGAGAATTGGCTACCATTGGCATTGCGATAATGACTTATTTCATCAATGCTCGTACACTTATTTTGTCAAAAACTAGACCCATACGCAAAATGTCAACTACCCGCTGCACTCAAAACAAATGGGCTGCCCCCAAGCAATTGATGGTGGATGAGGCCCCCTCTGTTTTTGAGGCGGAAATTGCCATTGAAGAGGACTTTTCTGCTCAACGTGAGAAGCGGCAACTGAACATCGCCTTAGCTGCTACAGCACTTTTCATCATGATTATGATGATAATAGCGTCTGTTTTTTCAAGTGGATTAGTTGACCAAATAGGCGGGGATGAAAATAGTAACCATTGGTTGCCCCCAGTAGATCAACGAGCAAATCTTGACTATCGTAATGATGATGTTTTCAGTAGAGTTTCTTGGAATGGTTCGTTTGGAATTGAAGGTGTTCGTTCAGTATATGTTCCTGTTACAACAATCACTGCAGCGGATGGCGGGGCTGGATTAACAGGAGATGCTGAAGTCCATCTCGGACTTTGGCTCCCTGAAATAGAAGGCTGCGATTGGGACTCACTCACAACTAACGACACCTTGGCAGCAGATGGCGTCACAATTTGTGCCGTACCTGTCATATCTGAAATTGGGCCATACTACAACGATGGTGATGTTGATGCCCTAACTCCTGCAGATCGACTTGGGAGATTTCTTATCGAAAACTTCGTCCCCCATGGATTTGGGGTTGCGCAAGTTAGTGTCTTTGGAACTGGAGAATCAAACCATTGTATGGATTTGATGGGCGACGATGAACAAAGAGGAATCCATGCTGCTATTGAGTGGCTTGGGACTCAGCCTTGGTCCAACGGAAATGTTGGCGTCATCGGTAAATCATACGATGGTTCAACACCTTGGGAAGCCGCAGCAATGGGCTCAATACACCTCAAAACAATCGTGCCGATGTCTGGGCTAATCGGTGTACAAGACTTGATGTGGCGCAATGGAAGCATGGAAGCACGTGGTGCAATCATGCACAATGGTGTCTACGGAAGTTTTGGCTTAGATGGAGATTTAGAAGATGCTGAGAACGGGTGTGAAGGTTACCTTGAAGGCTACTACGCAGGAGTTGGAGCCTATCTTACGGGTGATGATTTATCTTGGATGGGGAGCGATTATTGGGAAGAACGTACTTTCCTTGACAAGGCAGTAGCAAATTACGATGGCTCGGTCTACATTATCCACGGAATGCAAGATTGGAATGTTGACCCGCACATGGCTTTCCCAACTCACAACATAATGGTTGAAGCTGGTTTTGACACCAAAGGCCTGTACGGACAATGGGGGCACGACTATCCGGACCGCAACGATAGTCACTCTGGCTTAAGTTCAGGAAGAGGTGGTGAGGCCTACCCCTTCACTGTGCGTTGGGATTGGGCTGACGATTTGCTTGAATGGTTTGATTTCTATTTGTACAACAAAGGACCACAACCAGCACTACATGCAGAGATCCAAGATAACATGGGTGGCTGGCGAGTTGAAGGACAATATCCACCCTTGGATGTTGAGTGGTTAGAGTTTGGATTAGACCAATTTGAAGTGGTAAGTGGGGGTACATTTGTGACTTCAACTTCTCAATTGGTAATTTCATCTTCCCAATTTGAAAATGAGACCCGAATTATAGGTACTCCAACCCTTCACATTGATGCTACAACCTCGTTGTTATTACTCGGAACTTCGGGCCATATTGGGGTTGAAATGGTGCTAGCTAGTAATGGAATGCATCTAGGACACGCTGTGATGGATTTACGATTCCATGCAGGTGGAAAAGATGGACAGCCACTAGTTCCTGGGCAAACAGTGAATGCAAAGATGGAATTCTTTGGTATGGATGTTGTAATTCCTGCTGGAGATAGTATCCAACTAATCATCACTCAAACTATTGAGGATTATGTGCCTAGCCCAGTTAGTCTAACACCAATCACAGTAGATTTAACCGCATCAAGCATACTATCACTTTCTGTGGTTCAACGTGATTGCTCTGACTTATTTACACCGCCTATGTTGCAACCTTATCCGCAATGCAACCAAGAATAGAGTTGAAACCAAGAGCCCTTCTACGCCGGTATATGCAAAGTATTCCACCCCAACAAGGGATTCCGCCACAACTGATGATTGGCGGTCAAGTTGCACAAGGTGGGATTGCTCAAACGCCTTATGGTCAGCCAGTAGTTTATGCTGGCCCACCTTCGGAAGCAGCAAAAGTAATTGGTATTCTCATTATGATATATGGTGGTTTTCAAATAATTAGTGGGCTTTTTAGCGCATTTGCTGGCCCTTGGTTTAGTAATATCATGGGGGATATGGATCCCGCTTCTGCAGAATTTATGACACCTAATTGGGTCTACTATGTACAAGGGTTTCTTGGATTGATTTCAGGTGTGGCCTACCTATACTCTGGATGGCTAACTCAAAACTTTGAGCGCAGAGGAATTCACTACACATGGATAATTCTGGGTATTACTATGATTTTTGGTATCATTTTAGCAGCAGCAATACCTTATCCAGATGTAGAAGGAGTGGATTCTGGAACAATGAGAATGATAAGTACCGGGGGTGCTGTATTGGGTGGAATCTGTGGGGCAGGTTTTTGTGGGATTTTAGCAGCAATCCCGTTATTTATGGCCAATCATGGAATGAAATGATTAGTGAAATAATCGTTTGATTAACACTGTAGCATAAGCACCGGGTGGTAATTCAAAATCAAAAGTAATTGCCCATCTTTTGCCTTTTGACCTGCTATTCATTTCATCACGTACTTCCTCTGTGGAACCCACCTCTGAATGAATCAATAATGGCCGAGGGTGGTTGGAAAGATATTGGTCAATCGCTGTAAGGTCAAGGTCGGAATGTGGCATCTCTACTGTTTCTGGCAATTTTTCTAACGTTTCTTCAATGTCTGAGACGAGGTGGCTTTTTGGCACCCCGTGTTTTCCTGATGGTGCTTGAGGAAATAGAAGTGGCCCACCAATACCAATCTTCACTGGATATATCAAATGGTTTGGGAAATTCGATTCAATATGGTCTGCTAAAATATTATTCCACTCATTTGATTGCCACGCTGAAAGCCACATACCACGAATATCATAAGGTAATGCCATGTATACTCGGCGCCAAATTTCTTGGTTGTTTTCTCCCCCTTCAATAGCCCTAGTATACGCCTTTTGAAGTTTGAAAAATGGCTTATGTTCGAGTGTTGGCTTAACAATATCAGGCCATGTCTCTGCCATCTTTTTCTTGTCACGCCGCTTATCCGAGCGGTCTGATTTATTGCGCTCTGTCAAATGTAAACGCATTGCCGCTTCATATTCGCCAGCGATAATGTGTGTACCAGGAAGCCTATTGCCAACTGCAGAACCGAAGCGTTGAGTATCAAACCAATTGGGCCAGCCATGAATCCTTGCTTGCTCAAGAC
Organism: Methanobacteriota archaeon; assembly: GCA_018650285.1. GTDB lineage: Archaea > Thermoplasmatota > Poseidoniia > Poseidoniales > Thalassarchaeaceae > MGIIb-Q1. The sequence continues at coordinate 24,707 of JABIGF010000017.1, read as the reverse complement.
GAGATGCTAGACCACTCAACTGTTCACGATGAATATCTCTAACTGTGATTTCAAAATGATTCGCAGAATGGCTGCCACTACGTAATTTTTTATCGCTGCCACCCTCCAAAGTCAGACGCCACCCCTCTTCGGTTAACCCGTCGCTTAAATCGCCAACAGACTGCCCGATTTCTGTTGGCAACCCTTCACCTTTTCCAAATGGAAGTGAAACTAACTGAGATGTTACTGCGTGCCTATCTTTGAAACCAGATATTCCAAATGAACGGCGGGCTAAATGAAAATGACGAGATAATCTAGCAAGCAAAGAAATTGTATCATGGCCCCGTTTTTCCAAACGGTATAGTCGATGTTCGCAATCGGCAAACGCCGAGCCGACTATCGGCTCGGGGCCACCTAATTCAGTGACCCGAAAATCTTCGGGAATCTGCCTCAACTTGACCATTATTCAACCCTAACCCACCCCCCTATTAATAATCGTAAGAAAGATTCATTCACCACATATCTTGTTTAATCTATGAAGGCGAAGTGTTGTAAATCGTTTGTCCTGCGATTAAACCATGAGTGAAGCGACAAGTGGTGTGCAAGAGAAGAAAGTTCACGAACAAGTAATTGATGGAATACCCACATTATACGCCTTTGAATCATGTCCGTTCTGCTGGAAAGTCAGAGCTCTCCTAACTTGGAAAGGGGTAGAATACCGCCAAGTAGAAGTTGACCCTATGAAGAAGACTGAACTAAAATGGTCAGAGTGGAATGCTGTACCGGTTTTTGTTGATGGTGATGGAACACAAGTGAATGATTCAAACGATATTTTGCATTACATTAACTCACACTTTGAAGGGGGAGAAATATTCCCTAACTCCGGAGACAATACTCAACAAGATGAGTGGATGGCATTTAGTGGCGATATTCTTGGGAAATCTATTTTGCCAGTTATTTACAATTCATATCGTTCGTCTCGAAAGGCGCTCGCCTATGTATCGGAAGTGGAAAGTTTTAGCCGCATGCAAAAATGGAAAGCCGTATGGCTTGGTGGAATCATAATGCGCATGGTTGGAAAAAGCCGTGGTAAAATGTTTGAATTGCCGCCAGAAGAAAATCTCACACATCAGTTGACAGTCATGTCAGAGGGCTTCAACGGAGAATTCTTTGGTGGGACATCACCCAATGGTGCTGATTTTGCAAACTATGGGATCTTACGTTCAATGCAAAATCTTCGTGGCTGGGACATAGTACAATCCCACTCAACCGCAGGGCCGTGGGTGAAAAAAATGCAAGCAACTTGTGGCGTCTAACTGTAATTACACATCAATCAAAATTGATTTTTGGTAAAGCAAACGTTAGACCGAAAGCAACCATCCCTAAGCAGCAGGCACTAGCATAGGGTCCTTGCGACAAAAATACTAGGAATGCAGCCATCCTCAACATGCCACGGCTATTTTCGCGATATCCAAGAAATGTTGCACCCATCCCAATTACAGCAATACCAGAAAACCCAACACCAATCATGACATACAATCCGGCAGCGGATGTGTCATACAATTCCAATTCGTTTTCAGCCTCATATGGCACATAATTCAGGAAAGAACCGTCGTCACTCTCTTTTTCAAAAGTCTCATCACTCGGAAATGTTAAGCTAAGGGTTGTGAATCCGATTGGCTCTAAAGTCATCTTAGGAGGGGGGCTCAGTAAAATCAAATGCTGTGCTAATTGGGCCGTTCCGCGCGAACCATTGGCCATTAGAAGAACTTGAACACCAGGATCTAAATCTTCAATACGAAACATACCATTTTCGTCTGTCGTATTTGATTTATCAAAGATTGTCCCGTCATCTCTTTTGACTGTAACTTGAACAATGATATTGGCTGCAGAAGAGCCGTCTTCAAAATTGACTGTACCAATTAATACAGCACTGCCAGGAGCTGCCGCTTCAGCATCCATGTTGATAAATCTGCGATGATTGATTAAGCCTGTATCGCCATTGACATAATCAAGCCCATTTACAATACCAAGAATTGCTGTGATGAATAACAGACCACATAACCAGAAGACCATGGGGTGGCGTTTTTGTTCTGATGGCAAAATTATTCGCGCACCGGATGATGAAAAAATTGGGTCTTCTACTTCTGGAAGACCCGTCAAGATTGGCTCCCTCTCTTCAGAAGGTAGTTCATCAGCCATAATGAAGCGGAGAAGGCTGTCACTTATGCACCTTTACAACCAAAGAAGAAAAGGGTGAACCTACTCGACTTACTTAATGACAAAGCAGATGGTTATCACTTGGGAAGGGTCTGAGGAAGATGCTCAAACTCTCGTGCAATCTATTTCCCCAGATGATTCAACGGCTTTCGATTTTGAAATCATCACCATAGGTGATGTCGCTATTTTGACCATTACAGTAACAGATGATTCGCTGCGGACCCTACGGGCTACTGTCGACGACATTTTGGCTTGTCTTTCTGCTGCTGAATCTTCAATTAATGAGTTAAATTAAAGTTTTTATCATGTTTTTTGCCATTATTCACATATCGCACCATTGAAACATGGTGGCGATTTCGGTAAAGCGATGGAAAGTGCATCCAAGCACAATACACTGCCTCACGACCGCAGTCTAGAATTGTGGGTTGAGCATAGGGCAACAGAGAAATTGAATGCAAGTATTCGAAGGTGGGTTACTACCTTAATGCATGATGAAGGAATTAGCAATCCACTAGCCCGAGACAGTGAAATTGTAAAGGCAAAGGTTTGGGCAAAAGAAGAAGGTGTTGTCGCAGGACTTTATGCCGCAGACCACTTGCTTAGAGAATGGATGCCTGGAGCCACTTGGCACTGGCCAGTAGGCGATGGTACTATTGTACAGCCAGGCAAAGTTATTCTTGAAATTGAAGGGGGAAGAGAGCAAGTTCTCGCTGCCGAGCGAATAATTCTCAATTTGATTGGTAGGCTATCTGGGATAGCAACAAATACCGCTCGCTGGTGTGAAAAAGCAACACCGGTTCGTATCGCTTCAACAAGAAAAGTTCACTGGGGATTATTGGATAAATGGGCAGTTCACTTAGGCGGCGGACTAACTCACCGACTTACTAGAAAGGATGCTTGCATGATAAAAGAAAACGACCTTGCAGCAATGATAAGTAAAGATGAAAAGAAAGTTCTTGGCATTAGAAGAATTATCAACGAATTAGATCTTGATACTCTTGGCGCTTTCATTGTCTTAGAGGTTCAAACTATTGACGAAACAATTGCTGCTGCTGAAGAGTGGACTGAGCGGATGAGAAGAGAAAACAAAAAAGAGCGATTAACTGTCATGCTAGACAACATGGAGCCAGAAATAGCAATGGAAGTAATTCATGATTTAGATTCAAGGTTGTTCCGCGACCTTGTGATTATTGAAGCAAGTGGTGGAATCAAATTTGATGACCTGCCCACTTGGAGTAAATTGGGAGTTGATGTGATTTCCTCTAGTGGGCTACATCGCGGCGCGGCACCTCTTGATGTGTCAATGCTGTTTGATGGAGCATAGGTGATGCTACATGGGAGATGTTCCCCTTAGCCATCCTCGCTACAATTCTCTAATGGGCCGAAAGTTGCTGACTGATGCGGCATCAGATGGATTACTTGCTGATTCTGCTTTAATTGCCCATGGGCGTGGAGAAGCTTACGATTACTTACTAGGTGAAAAAACGTGTAATAGTGCACGACAAGCAATTTCTCAAGCCGCAATTATGATGCAAAATGCAGAATCTTGTGTGATTTCAGTAAATGGGAATACCGTTGCATTAGCAGCAGACGAATTAATCCGATGCGCTGCAATACTTCAATGCCCCATTGAGGTGAACATATACTATCGGACAGACGAAAGAATGGACGCTTTAAATTCACGACTAGAGAAAGTAAAGGGAGAGGTTTCTCATTGTGAGGCGCCCTCAAACTGGGCTGGAGATTGGCAAAAAGCGGTTGAATCTGTCGTCATTCTAGGGGCAAAACCAAGTGGCAAAATTCCTAACCTTGAAGGTCCGAGGGCAAACTGTTGCACAGATGGAATTCTTGGGGCGGATGTGATTTTTGTACCACTAGAAGATGGAGATAGATGTGAAGCACTGATAGCAATGGGGAAAAAGGTCATTGTCGTAGATTTGAATCCTCTTTCACGCACCGCCCGTATGGCTACAATCACAATAGTTGATGAATTAAGAAGAATGGCACCCCTTCTACTCTTGGATTTGATAAATATTGATGATTTGAGCCCTGTTAAATGGAATAATGAAAAGAATTTAGATAATTCATTGGCGGTAATGCTTTCAAAGTTAGAAAACTGAATGCTTGCAGAACCGTTCGGAAAAAGGTTTTTCCGTGAGCACTAATCATAACTATTGACTAATAATGGTTGATAGAACAAAGGCGTCGGCGGATGCGGGTGATTTTTTTTCATCCCAGACTACTTTTGATTTAGAAGAAAATGCCAAGAAAAAGAGACGTTCTAGAGACGGGAAAAAACGCTCTAAACCAGTAAGTATTGGAGAAAATGATTATCAAAAATCAGAAACCAACAATTCAAAACTAAATCATGAAGAAATCCCTGTTCAGACTGATGAAATCACTTGCTGCCCTGGTTGTGGAACTAAAGTTGAAGAGGGGGATTTTGTTGATGCATTAATTTCATTTGCAACTGGCGCTGCTGATTATCTTGAAGGTGACCCAGTAAGAACGCAAGCTATTCAGAGCCTAAAACAGCAAGCAAAATCACTACAATTACCAGAACCAAATGAAGATTGGTTGTTGGAAATTTGTCTCAAATTAGAATTACAAGTTCATCGCTACATTGAAGCACGTCATGATGCCATTCGAAAAGAAATGGAAGAGGAATTGCGACGTGAATTGGTTGGAGAATTATATGAATTAATTAAACAAGAAATCGAAGTTCAAATCCGCCAAGACGTTGAAAGGGAAATGTGGGTACAATTTGAAGAAATGCTGCGTCAACAACAAAATGAATCAGAATAAGGAGTATTATTCAAACAACGCAGACAAGTGTTTCACAACGTTTGTTCCTACTTCTGAAGTAGACGCACTTCCACCTAAATCATAAGTCATTATGGAACCTTCTTTAAGATGCTCAGAAATTGCTTGTTCAATCAATTTAGAAACTTGGGTGGCCTCATCATCATCATTACGAATGCCTAACCACTCAATCATCATCTGTACAGAATTTAAAGTGGCAATAGGATTGACTTTTCCTTTCCCAGCATGCTTTGGGGATGAACCGTGAACTGGTTCAAACAAGCCGTGATTATCTCCAATATTGGCACTTGCTGCCATTCCCATCCCGCCTTGTAATACACTTCCTAAATCAGTAACAATATCTCCAAACATATTGCTAGTCACCACTACATCAAACCATTCAGGGTTACGGACTAACCACATTGTAAATGCATCAATATATGCTTCCTCCTTACCAATATCAGGGAATTCTTCTCCGATTTCATGGAATACACGACGGAAAAGTTGGCACCCCCTAGTCACGTTGCTTTTGTCAACACAAGTAACACTAGAAGAACCGTCAATTGGAGAACCATTCCTTCGAATCGCATATTCAAAACCAAGACGGATTAATTTCTCAGAGCCATTCTTAGAAATTGGGCGGTTGTCCCATGCAACTTCTCCTTCAATTCCATCAAACACCATGTCTTCCGCTTCTTTGGGCTCGATTCCTTGTGCACGCAATGCTGATCTTCGCAAAAGACTGTGATAAAGGCCTTCTGTATTTTCACGAAGCACCAAAAGGTCTACATTTTTGGGGTCCCATACTTGAGTAAATTCATCATGAATTTTATGTTTAACGCCATCATATAGTTTGATTGGCCTAACATTTGCATAAAGATTGAGGCCGCTTCTTAATCCAAGAATTACTTGCCCGCCAGCCAAATCACCATTTGGCAGGTTTGCCCCAGGCCAACCAATCGCTCCCAACAGAATTGCATCCGAATTATCACGACAGTGTTCAAATGACCCTGCCGGCCACTCTTCACCAGTTTCTAACCAATACTGGCCGCCACAAGGGATGTGGGTTCTATCAAATTGCAAATTTGAATTATTTTCAATGCAATCAAGAAGTTTTTCGGCCTCTTTCATGACTTCGGGCCCAGTGCCATCGCCGGGCAAGATGGTTATCCGGTAGGTGGGCATTGTGTCGGCCAAAGGCTCAACCTACATGAACACCACCATTTGGCCTCTTACCCCTGTTTACGAGGGATTACTTCATCAACCGTCACGACAGGCAACACGGTAGTGACATCCCGCGGCCCATACGATAGTGATGAAAGTGCTAAGATAGATGCAGCATCGCTTCCAGTGGAAGTTCGTGACCTATGGGAAATGATGTTGAGGTTAGATCCTACATGGCGTATTGAGGATTGGTTGGTCAAACGAGCGAGTGAAGAGTTGAAGCTTGTTGAAGCAAACTTATCAAAAGAAAGAATGCGTCTTGAACAACGATTAGGGCGAGTCAAAACATTATCTGAAAGAATGCGAAAAGCAGGCGCTCCTATTGATGAAATAAATTGGACCGACCCGCATCAAAGAAATTTATTTGATATCTTTTCATCTGAAAGCAGCATTGAGGAAGATATTATTGAAGAAGAATCTGAAGAAGAATCTGAAGAAGAACATCCAGTAGCAATGCTACTGGACTATCTCCCTGGAAATGAATGTGACGACCCGCTATTGGCTATCGTTGCACAACACATCTTACTCCAAATGGAAGAAGTGTCTGCTTCTGTAAATCAACCACTCTCTCTTGAAATCCTTGGAGACACTTTAGAAACGCAAGGAATTAATCCTGATGAAGTGATTGAGGCGCTAGAGTGGTTACTTGAGCGTGGGGAAATAATTGAGGTTGATGAGGACCAATTTGCCTTAAATTAGAAATAATTCTTTTGGGTTAATTCTAGAAACTCTCAATAACTACGCGGTTGATGTAATGTTTGTTAGAATGCCAAGATTAAGGGCGATTGTCGGTGGGGCGTTAGTCGGAATATGGTTATTCAACACGGTTGAAATATTATTTGAGTATTCTGTGGTATCTGGAATAATTGCCACAGTTCTTTACGATGCGCCCCATTCATCACGCGAACGAAAAAGACTTGGAAAAATTGCATCAGAACAAGCAATCCAAATTTTTTATGGTGAAAAACAATTGATTTCCATGGTCTCCCAAACTGAACAACTTCAAATTATGGTCCATAACAAAGATGGACAATTGAAACGTGCTTTAACAGAACTAGAAAGAAGAGATACTGTAGGAGCGCCAGAAGCAAGAAAACTGATTGAAAGTCAACGCGATGCTCTCAAAGCACAAAAAAAATCGATGGAAGAAGCGCAACAACTTATTCGCGCCCAGCAAAGATTGTTGAATAAACTTGAATCACAAACCAGTTCAGGCCACGAACGCTGGGAAAATACACTAGCCACACTTGAGAGAATGCTTTCAAATCAAGCAAGTCACAACAAAACTACTGAACAACAACTCCTTGATGAAGTAACTCACGGTAATAGAGAACTACAGAAAACATTGACCGATCTCCTCCATGAATTAGCTATGGAACCTCGCACCTCTAATGTCAATGTACAAGACTCGGTGGTGATGCGCAATAGCCCAGAAATTATTGCACACAGTGTACCAACTCATCAATCAATTCCCACTGTAGAGGCTATACCAATTGGCCGCCCTCAAAGAACCACCGAAGTGGAGTGGCTAAAGTCTCTCCCAACGGATTTGACTTGAGGGCTAATAATGGACGACGAATTACGTCAACAAATAAGACGTGAGTACTTTTTGACGAAACTCCTCCGTAGTGGACTTATTGTTGTTCTTTTGGGAGGTTTTTCAAGCGTTTTCATATGGCCATTATTACCTTTTCAACAGACGTTTTCATTTCCACTTTTCCTTATTGGATTAATTCTCTTAACATATCTATATGCAAATCATCAAACCCAAAAAATGATGAAAATGATTGATGATGTATTAGCAGGAAAATTGGATGCAAGTGAATTATTTGGCGACTCTCAAGACAATATTTCACTTGGTGGTTTTTTTGGAAATCCAGAAATGGCACGGGCACTAAACGAATTATTTGACAACATTGGTAAAGATGGAGAATTAGCAAAAAGTGTTGATTGGAAAGGTGGAGAAGTATACAAAACTCGAGGTAAAGACCCACGGGGCCCTGCAGCAGGAAAAGGTGCTGATACATTTGGTGATATTGTAACACGTGTTGATGCAATGATGCCTCGGCCAGAACATGAAGGGATTGAAGGGCCACTAACAAAGACTGAAAAAATGGTTGAAGAGGCAAATGAAATTGCAGCTGAGAAAGCACTCAAAGAGTGGGAGGCTGCAGAAGCCGCCGACCCTGAATTAATAGAGGCAGGAGTTGACAAATTGGGCGATTTAGTTGCCTCTGGGCACTTTAAAGGGCCTGAAAATAAGCCTTGACATAACTGTTTTGAAACATCAACCGATAAAAGGGGGAAGGGGCGCCGCCAAGTTAGGGATGAGGAATGGAGATGAAGGCTGTTCTAGTTGCAGGTGGGCACGGGTCCCGTCTTTTTCCATTTACTCGGTACACCCACAAAACTCTGTTACCACTTCACAGACGACCAGTGATTGACTATGCTCTGGCAACAATTCGAAGAGCTGGAATTAAAGATATCACAATCATTGGAAACCAATTCATTGGACAAATTGCTCAACACGTGGGTACAGGTTTGCCGGGTGAGAATATTCACTATGTGATTGAAGAGGAGCCGAGGGGAGTTCATCACGCGCTAAACTTGGCCCGCCCACATGTGGAAGGCAGTAGAATTCTCATCTATTTTTCAGACAATATTGTTACTTATGAATTAGACAAAGATGTTGAAGCGTGGAAAAATTCAGTTGACCCACCTGGTTGTTTACTACTTGGCAGAACTGTGCCAGACCCAGAGAGGTTTGGAGTAGCGGTATTTGGTGACAGTGGAGAAATTGTTGATATTATTGAGAAACCGGTTGAGCCGCCTTCTGCAGTAGCAATTGGGGGAATATATCTGTTTGATGAAAACTTTTGGAGAATCATGGACGATGAATACAACCAAATTGGAAATAAATTCACAATAACTGATGTAAATCGCCACTATCTACGTGAACAGAAAGTTAAACTTGTCAATATCGATGATTATCAATGGCTCGACTGTGGAACGCCTGATGCATTATTGGAAGCATCTGTTCTCGCTAAGAAAGGAATACTCTCACCAGAACCATGTAACATAAGAGATGGGGATTCAGCATTACAATAATCAACTAATTGTTGCTGATTTCAATTTTTTCAGAACTACCGTTATCAAATGTAACTTCATAGATGTCTATCCCCCCTTGTTGTGATTTTTCAACACTAGTAATAATTAGATTGATGTTTATTGATGTTTCAAATTCAACATTTTTTCCCTCTTGATAAAAATTGAGGCTTGTTATCGGATTAATCTCAGTTAATACAGTAGATTGCCACCCCCTCATCGGTTCAAGAGAACCGCTAAATATTTCCAATTCAGAAACATCTCTCAACTGTTTCAATGTCAAGTTAGAATTATCTTTTCCGCTAGTTAATAGTAAATCATTCTCATTGATTTCGGACACATTTACATTAGGTCCTATGTTGAATATTTGTGTATATTTATGAAAGTCATGCGATTCAATTTCATCATGGAAATAAACGGCCCCTTCTTCAAAAAATATTGCAGTACGTGTTATTTTTACTCCATCATATTGTGTATGACTTGCTTTAACATAGCTATAGTTTGGTGTAATCCCGTATGATTCAATTATTGATTCACCAACATTATGCTTATCTCGTATATTGAATGAAGAATCATCTACTGCTATTGAATTATGTGCAAATACACTTTTTACAAATGTACGATATATGTTTTCTTCATGATAAGCTGAATCTGCAGCATATTTACCTGAATCTACAAAATAATCCGTGTCTTGGTAAGACAATACAAATGACAAGTCATCGCTTTGTTTATGCACATTTGAATGGTATGAATTAAACAATGCAAAATAAATTGGAGCGGTTGTATCCCAATTATTTTTGAAAACTGCAACCCCAGCATCTTCGTATACAATGCTGTTTTCAACTATCTTTTCCCCATTGTTTCCATCTGTTACCAAATATAATAAATGTTCATTTTTAACATCACTAACTGGGATTTTTAGGACATTTACACTATTAGAATCGCCGACCAAGGGGGTAAGTCCGTTTGGTTTAGTAACGTGTACCAAATATTCCTCCATATTGTAAATTGTTGAATCTAATTTATCAAAACTAATATTGTAATGATCCGTAAATTTGGATATGCTAGTGAATAATTTCAATACTAAATAATGATATGCAACACTATGTTCCTTATGCACGCCTGTAGGTGTGACGCCATAATCAATTTGATCTGAAAGTCTAGAAATACTAATTTCTAGCCATTTATCACTTTCATCAAAGTTCGGAAATAATACTGCTAATTGTAACAATGACTTGTCTTGATATATTCCATGATTGTGTTTCCAAATGTAATTTCCATCATCGGCAGTAAATTCACCATGCTTTCGTAACATATTGAGAATTTCGTTTGCAAAATCATCGTCATAAATTTCTGATGTGCGGTAATTATCCCAGAAATAAATTAGCGTGGTGATTCTATTTGCAGTACTATGGTCATCCCATCCAAAAATACTTGCCTGTTGATATCTACATGGATTGTGTTCATCCCAACTTTGAATAAACCATTTGGCTTTTTCTAAATATACAATATCTCCTTTCAATTCATACGCATTAATCAAATAACTAACCATCCTTAAGCTATGGAAATAAAATTGCCAGGTCCAATCATCATACGGGTTCTCTGACCAATCCAATTCATCTTCGTCAAAAACAAACGGTTCCCAATATCTTAACAAAAAAATTTCATTTTTATTGATTAAATTATCAGCTATTTCAATCGAACTATTATACACTGGCGTCCTTTTTGAATAATAATGCTCTTCATATTGATTCCAAACTTGATTACTATCTTCTAAGTTATATTCAATATCTTCAACATCACAAGACATGAAAAATGAAGTATAAAAGGGACTAATAAAGGAAAAAATGACTAAACCCAATAGTAGAAATTTTATCATTCCGCCGTTGTAAGGTTTCATTCTAATCACTATAATTTTTAATTTTGAATCGCTCGGTGATAAGCCTCCAATGCACCATCAATTACATTCTCCCATGTGCGATTTTCTTCAACCCATGATTTTGCATTTTGGCCTAACTTTTGACGGAGGTTTTCATTTTCAATTAATGAAAAAATTGACTTAGAAAGTGCTTCAATGTCTCCAGGAGGATATAACAAACCAGTTACACCGTGTTCAACTATTTCTGAGAGAGCTGGGAGATCTGTCATCACTAATGCACGGCCTCGTTGCATTGCTTCAAATGGTTTGAGAGGCGTTACTAAACGAGTTACTCTTGTGTCTGGGCGACTAACTACAAAAATATCTATCAAATCATAAAATGGTGCTACTTCATCGTGGGGGACTGGACCCAAAATTACTGTATTATCCCCCATTCCCAATGATTCACAATGGGTTTTCAATTCCTCTTGCCCCGCTTGAGATGAAAGAACGAATAATTTTACATTCACACCCTTAGATATCAACAAGGCCACTGCTTCAGCAGTAGCATCCACTCCTTCAATATCGCGTAAACTACCAATATAACCTACAACAATACTTTTTTCTAACTTTGACTGAGCAACTGGTAATAATTCTGAAACATGATCCGACTCATTGAGTTTAACTGCATTTGGTACCAATGATATTTTCTTGGGATTAACACCACGCGAAATTGCTTCTTTACGTAATGTTTCACTAATACAAATTACGGCATCTGCCTTACGAAGTACCCTTGTCTCATGAAATCTAAATCTCTTATATGATGGGCCCCATGATTTCCAACGACCATTGGCAACTGCTGTTTCTTCCCACATCCCCCGCATCTCATATACGAATGGCAATTTTAATTTTCGAGCTGCGCGTATCGCTGGAATCCCTACTCGATAAGGGGTATGGGCGTGAATGATTTGTGATTTCTCTTTCACGGCAATCTCAATAATTCTCTTTTGAAAATGGCGGAATAGAATTTTCTCTTCTAACCAAGTTAACCCCATGTTAAACGGAACTAATAATTTCTGAAACACTGTAATAAAAGGGCGGGGTTTGCTTTTTTGCACTATTGTATTCTTTGGTTTATTAATACGTTTAATCTTCCCGTAACCACGTTTTTTTACCCATTTAAAACTATTTTTGGAATTATTTTTAATATGTGTTGGATGTTTAGTTCTAAAATATTGAATACCATCGATCACGGTGTCTTCAATCATTGATTCACGTTCAGGATACCATGGAGATGTGAGTCCTATCGGAGATGCTTCTTTTGAATTAAGTTGGGAGGTCAACAGGGAATGAGTGCGTATTGCATAACCATTTACATCAGGTGGACCATTTGCCAAAACATGCAGTATACGTAGCGGTTCTTCACTAGGCAACTACAGCACCCCATTAATCATTATTTTTTATGTGAGAAAGTAGAATATCAGATATTCGCACCGCAGTTTTCCCATCCCACAAATCAGGTATGCAACCAGTCTTACCACCATTCTCAAGAATATCCAGTACTGTAGATATTATGGTATCGGTATCATTACCAACGATTGTATTGGTTCCTTCTGTCACAGTAATGGGTCGCTCAGTGTTCTCACGCAATGTAACACATGGAATGCTAAGTGTTGTTGTTTCTTCTTGTAAACCACCTGAATCTGTTAATACTATTTTTGCTGAGGCCATTAATGATACAAAATCTAAATATCCCGCAGGTTCAGTGATAATAATATTAGGAATTGATTTCAATCTATCAGATAAACCAAAATTTTCTGCCTGCTTTTTGGTCCTTGGGTGTAATGGCAACACTAGTGGAATATTGCCCCCCACAACCTCAAGTGCAGTTATTATTCTTTCAAAGGCTTCTTGATTGTCCACATTAGATGGACGATGGAGGGTGACCACACCATATTTTCCCTTCTCAATATTAAGCAGAGAATGAATATTACAATTACGGGCGCGCTCCAAATTAATCATCAAACTGTCAATCATAATATTGCCTACAAAATGAATCTTATGTTTTTCAACCCCTTCTTTCAATAAATTTTCATTACCATCAAGCGATGGTGTTAGTAACAAATCACAAATAGTATCTGTAAGAATACGATTGATTTCCTCTGGCATTTTTCTATCAAATGAACGTAAACCTGCTTCCACATGAGCTGAGGGGATCCATAATTTAGCAGCCACCATTGAACAAGCAATTGTAGAATTAACATCACCCACGACAACAATCATCGAAGGTTTGTGTTCAATGCAAATTTTCTCAAACTCAACCATGACTTTTGCTGTTTGTTCTGCATGGGAACCGGATCCAATTCCTAAATAAATATCCGGTTCTGGCATCCCTAAATCTTCAAAGAAAACTTTCGACATATTTTCATCATAGTGCTGACCTGTATGAAGTAATAATTGCTTAACCCCCCTACGAGAAAGTTCAGCATGAAGTGGTGCGATTTTCATGAAATTAGGGCGGGCACCAACAACTAATACAATCTCACCGGGCACTTTTACCATCTCCTTTTTCTTGATTTATGATTTCAATAATTCTATTCACTGCTTTTCCATCCCCATATGGGTTATGTGCCTCACTCATCTTAGCGTATTCAATTGGATTGGTCAACAATTCATTCACTGAGTTTACTATCAATTCTACATTTGTCCCAACTAATTTTACGGTGCCCGCATCTAACGCTTCGGGTCGTTCAGTTGTGTCCCTCATTACTAATACAGGTTTTCCTAAAGATGGGGCCTCTTCTTGAATGCCACCGGAGTCCGTGAGAATAATATCACTATTCATCATCAGATAAACAAATTCAATATATCCTTGTGGTTCAATTAAATGGATATTTGGGCATGATGTTAAAATTTCATTAACTGGTTCCCTAACTCTAGGATTAAGATGAACTGGATATACAAAATCAACATCGGGATGTAAAGTAGCTAACTGTAGTATAGAATTACAAATTCTCTCAAAACCACCACCGAAGTTTTCTCTTCGATGCCCAGTGATAAGAATCATTTTTCTAGATTCTGAAAGCATGGGGAAAAGCACTGCCATCTTTCGTTCTAATTCTGAATCAGATTTAATTAGGCCTTTAACAAACAATAATGCATCAATAACAGTATTTCCTGTGACAAATATACTTGATTCTTGAATACCCTCCCCCATTAAATTAATTCTTGCTTGGGATGTGGGTGCGAAATGGTAATTCGCAATGCAAGACACTAACTTTCTGTTTGCTTCTTCTGGCCAAGGAGAGTAAATGTTTCCCGTTCTCAATCCTGCTTCAATGTGGCCTATTTTTGCTTGATGGTAAAATCCAGATAATGCGGCAAAAAATGTAGTAGATGTGTCGCCATGAATTAACACTAAGTCCGGATTAAAATCATCAAATACATATTGTATTTCGTTCATTATCCTAGATGCTATGTCAGATAATGATTGCCCGCTCTTCATTATATTTAGATCATAATCTGGCACAATTTCGAATAATTCTAAAACTTGGTCAAGCATTTCTCTGTGCTGACCCGTAACACATAATTTGCTTTCAATTGATTTCTGATTACCTAATAATTTGACTAATGGTGCCATTTTTATTGCTTCGGGTCTCGTACCAAATATAGTCAACACTTTCATTATAAATCACCCATAATCAAATCAATTTCCTGTTGAATCACAATATTTGAACCGGTTTGATCCCTCACTCTTTTTGCTGCAGAACGAGATAGTCGTATGAATAATTCGGGATTTTCAACAAGAGTTAGAACTGCTTTAGCCATACCTTCCCAATCTTCGCCCTCAACAAGCATACCGCATTGATTATCAACGAATTCCGGGATTGCAGTAACATTAGTAGTGATGGGAACCATCCCTGATGACATTGCTTCATCCCTAGATACCCCTTGGGAATCCATTCGGGTTGGGGTGATAAATATCCCATACTCTTTGTGGAGTGATGATATTTCATCATGAGATAGGAATCCTTGTTGAATGACTACATTGTTGAACTTTCTTAGTGGTTCTATAGTTTCATCAAATAATCTACCGTCACCAACAATTAAGAATTGCAAATCTGAAAATATACTCATCTTAGATAGATGAACTATTGCTTTCACTGTCAAGTCATTTGCATATTTATTAGATGCAAATGGACGAATGGTGAGGATTTTGAATCTTTGAGAGGGAGATTTTTCAACATAATTAAATGTTGAAGTATTGACTGGATTGTGAATTATTTCATAAGATGTTTTGGGGATATCAACCTCAGTATCTTCCATGACTTCTTCGGCAAAATATTTTGAAACAAATATTAGTTTGATATTGCTTTTAATATCTTTCAAGAACGGTTTCCAAAAACTCATTCTCTCTTGACTCAACACTTTTGCTTCCTTAATTTCATCTTTCGTTGAGAAATTAAATAACCTGCGATGCCAGGGCTGAATTTCTGAGCCATGTATCCAAACCAAAAGCTCCCTGTCATCAAGATGGGATTTGATTACCTGCCACATTTCATTGTCTAGGAAATGCACGAGAATCTTGGAATGTGTTTTTTCATTCAAAATGTTGTGCAATGCCGTTTCTGAGCCGGAAATTACCCTAATCCCCTCATATTCACTAAATTCAATCTGACCTCCTGGCCTGAAAATAAACATATCAACAAGAAGGCTCTTTTCTTTGTACTCTTTCAACCTAGTATGTAAAAATCCATTGCGATACTTTTCATCATATGATGGATAATTATTGCTTATTACAATGACTTTCTCTGATGTGAAAATTTTCTTCGGTGTTAATTGGTGATGGTACAGATCCAAACTGTTCAGTTCAGTAATGCCTTGTTGATATAGCCTGAGACCCACTCTTACATGGGTCGTTTCAGGTGGTAATTTTATTTCGATATTTGAGTTTGCGAGAGATAAATCAAAACCTATTTTATTTCTACTTTCATCATAAAACACCACCGCTAGCATCAATCTCAAACCGGGTGATGAATCTAAGAAGAATTTGCCAATACCATCTTTGAAACCAACTTTATTTGGCTCAATAAAATCGGGCCAGTAAATATATGTGTGTTCACCTTGATCTAAAACAGATTCTATTTGAGTCTTGCCGTTTTTGTATTGAACATTTACTCGCTCGTGTGAAAAGTCACATATTTCCTGATAAAATTCTGCTGATGAGAAATATTTTCCTTCTGTTTGGATTTCGTCTGAGTCAATACATTCAGAAAAAGTTAGCATTGCATTGTAGTTGACTCCAGTATTAATTGAAATATCATCAACAATAGTTACTTTTTCAACCTGAGAACTGCCATTTTCACAATAATTAAATTCATCAATGGAAAAAGAACGGATATCGATTATTGGATTAGCAACCCATTTTTTAATGGATGGGATAACTGGCTTATTCATTATCATTGATTTAGGAATTAGTGCTGAATTGAAATTAAGGTTAGGACATTTTGAATATCTGGGATATTCAATTAGTAAATCAATTACACCTTCTTTATTGACATAATATCGAGTCATTTTAGTAATGGCCCTATCATGAACGTAAGTGGTTGAATGAACTAAATCGGTTAGGAAATTTTTCCCATAATAAGAAGAGGGGTTAAAGTAACTAAGATACTCAAATTCCGACATTAATTCTTCAAAGAAATGTGCCTCAAGGTCAACAAAATTAATGATTTCAATACCCTTTTCATGTTCTGTACTATTCAAGACATGTGATAATAAAATTAGTTTTGTGATGCCATAAATCTGATTATTAAAATTATTTACGACTTTTTCTATTTCTTCAGTAGAATTAACCAACGAAATTACAAGAACGCCTTTTTCCACATTCTTAATATTTGATTGAGTTACTTTTGATAAAATATATTTGAACCGATGCCCATATGTATGCTGAGAGAAAACAGTTCTTAGTCCTGCTAATTTTAGTTTTCTTAATTTAATTTCATCGTATTGTTGGTATCTTTTTAAAATTTCAGAACCACTATCAGATGTGAAAATTATATCCCCGAATAACAATTCTATTCCTCTTGAAAAGTTACTAAAAACTATTGTATTTGATGCGACTAATTCAAATGCCCTTCTAGCAAACATCGATTGAGAGTGTTTTATTGTATTCAGATTTAAGCCAAAATCATACCCCTTGTATGCTAAGTTGATTTCATCAAATTTGAGTGTCCCAATAATTAAATCCGAGAATTCTTCGGGGAATGAATAATCAGGATTATCATCAAGGTAGTTTCTATCATAAATATCTACATTCATTGATGATTTAAGACCCCCCAATATGTTATTGAAATCTTTGTTTCTTTCAGCGTATTTTTTGTAATAAGCGCCAGCAAAACACAGGCCTTTAATTCGCTCAAATTCTTCAATGGGGTTGTGTGTTATGGGTTGGAAAGCAAATGGCAATAAGTATACGCGATCGTGTTTAAGAGAAGACTTGTATCTTTGGATACAATCAATATCTGTCGTAAACACATAATCAAATAAACGAGCTATGTTCAGAAAAGATCTGAAATGTACAGGGTCTTCTTTATTCCAGAATACTGTTGGAACATTATTTGATTGGCACCATTGAAGTATCTCAATTACTTCAATATCTGCGTGCCCAACTTTGCTCCCCCACAATCCATCTTTACCTCTCCATGCAGATTCGACGAATAGTATATCTGGTTGGAAATTTTCTAATTCATTGCCAAAATCTGATACTGATAGTTGCCAAAAATTACTTTCATATTTGAAAGAGTTAAATGAGAATTCATCTAAGATGCATGCAACTTTTAATTCACTTATTTGGCGACCATCTATTAACAAATCCGGTGGTGTTTCAGCTGGTGAAAAATTTATGCCCCAAACACTAGTTGTCGGTTCTTCTTCTTCAGAACGAACATATTTCACTTCACCAGATGTTTTCATGAGTTGTGTATTAATATTTACTTTCCAAGGAGATGGGCCGACCAATGACAATAATTTTGGCACACCTTCGTAATCATTTTCATTCATCAAATTATTTACTATAGTTACTATTGCTCTTGAATCGGGGATGAAATCAATAATTCTCAATCCAAAAGATGTTGCGTGTGGTGAATTTGTTGCATACATAGCACGAAGCGCAGCTACGAAAAAATTACTTGCATCTTTTTTACGACCTTTGCTCAATAAATAATCAATTGATTGCCTAAGTTTTTCTTTATCAGTTTCTTTATCAGTTTCAAGTTTATTTTTGAACCCTAATTCAATAGATTTGATATCAACTGGCCTTTCCATTGAAAGAATTATTTGTCTTCTAAATGGTGTAGAAAAGGGGGGGTGATGGCGAAGTACACCTAACTTTTTTAGTAATGATTTTACTATTCTCAATAAGTCACACCCTGATTAGGAACTTCCTTTCTTTTCTTCTGATAATTCCTTATACTTGGTAATCACTTGATCTGCATCTTCCGACAAAATAACAATCTCCCCGTTAGAAAAACATGCAATCCTGTCACATAGGTCTTTCAATGTCTTCTCACTATGTGATACTAAAACGACTGTCGTATCACCCTTTACCATATTGATGATTCTTCGTTTAGACTTCTCTCTAAATGCTGAATCACCAACAGCCAAGACTTCGTCTATCAACAATATTTCTGGTTCCAAATGTGAGGCTATTGAGAAGGCGAGCCTAGCCTTCATCCCTGACGAATACGTTCGTAAAGGCCTATCGATAAACTCCCCTACCCCTGAGAATGATATGATTGATTCTTCCAATTCTCCAATCTCAAAAGATGAGAGCCCATAAATGCTTGAACTCAAGTATATATTCTCCTTTCCTGTTAAATTACTTTGAAATCCCGCACCTAATCCTGCGAGTAATACAATCCTTCCGTTAACTGAGATTGACCCTTCATCAGGCGCATAAATTCCACCCATGACTCTAAGAATTGTACTTTTCCCTGCCCCATTGGGCCCAACTACCCCAAACACTTCCCCTTTGTTAATATTCAATGAAACATTGTTCAAAGCCCGAAATGATTTATTTTTACCCCATTTACTTCGACCTGTCATCAATTCTTTGAAAAACGCTGGGCCTGTTTTATTTAATGGGAAATCAAGAACAATGTTGCTCAAGACTATAGCATTATCATCATTCATAAGTATTTCACCGCCTTCCTCTCATTTTTAATAAATATCATGGCGCCTAATAAAAAGACCAAAAATGAAACTAAAACTGCACGGATCATTGAGGTTGTGTCTAAAACTCCAAGGTCACCCAAAACACCAGCCCTAGCCATTTCAATATACACTGCAATTGGATTCAAGAAATACAAATCTAAGTGCTCCTCTGGAATTATTTCTGCGCCAAAGAAAACCCCTGACAAGAAGAAGCCTGCTCGTAATAACAAATCAGTGACTTGTTTCAAATCCCTAACACGTACTTGAATTACTGATGCCATCATACCTATTCCTTGGCCAAGAAGGATTCCTGATACCATCGAAAGGGGTAGTAAAAACATATACAACGTTGGCATTATTGATTCATAAATCATGTATGGAATTACAATAAACATGCTCAATATTAAACTGAGTAATCGAAACCCTGCGATTGCACTTGGAAATATCTCTCTAGGAAAATATACTTGCTTTATTAAAGATGAATTTTGAATCAAACAAGTTGAACAACTGCTTAGTGTCCTTGAAAATGAGTTAAAGATTAGAATCCCAATCATGATTTTCAAGGGTAGCATGGTATCTGTTGTCCCACGAAGAATTACGAACACCAAAAAGAAAATTCCCGTTAAGGCTAGTGGTTCTAAGAATGACCAAAGATAACCCAAAACATGTCCATGGTAATTTACTTTGAAATCCCTTGAAATGAAATTCCTCAGGAGATTTCGGTAGGCAATTAAATTTAAAATCATATGGAATGGAGCGAGAAGAAGGGGCGGTGTTTCATTCAACAAAATGACCTTCTTATTGTGATTCACAAATGTTGCTGTTGGCACTTAGTTTTTCAATTGTACTTCTAAAAGAACATTTATCTGATTATTCCAAGTATTAAATTTTGAGCCAAATGACTTATTCACAAAGAATTCAAACTTGGGTAAAACTGTTGTAAATATTTATCAGAATGCTGAGTGAACACCACCAATGATGCTTCATTAATCAACTTCAATATTTCAATATCAAGAGGTGTTTTTGATAGAATGGAGAAATTCCAAAACCGGTATTGAATCAAGGAGAATTTTAAGCAAATGTAATTAGCAAGTTTCTGATCTTTTTCTCGCAAAACATCATCAATTATCCAATATACACTATCATTGAACCAATCAAGATGGGAGAGTAATCCGAATCTGCCAATTGAAGAGGGGGGGCCATCAACTAATACCAAATCAATTGAGCCTGGTAACGATTCTAAAATTGAATCAGAATCATACCAAACATCTTCTCTAAAATTAACTATGTTATTTGATTTAGAAAGGGGTGCGTGAATGTAATTAACATCAGCAAACGCGTTGACGAACTTTTCATTGTGCTCAATTGAATATATCTCACAATGTTGTGCTAATTCCTGACTTCCTACCCCGCTACCAAATTCTAAAATTGTTGATGTTTTATTGGTTAATAATTTTGCAGCCAACAACACACCTTCACAAATTGCCCAATTTGTTTTTTTCCGAATCACTTGAGAATGAATATTCCCCTGTTCATCCTTCAAGAATGAAGTAACTACAACAAAGTACACAATTTGTTCACCGAATTCATGTTTGTATGAACTATCTTCAGTATACCAACGCTGTTCTCGGCCTTCGCCATTTATATCCACATAGAAAGCAAATTGGCAATTATCCATATCTGTTTTAATAGCACAGAACACACTATTATCCATCATTTCAACGACTGTTTCCATATCAATTTCAACAACCATGGGTAACTCAACAACTAATGCTATACATACCTATTATTTGAAAATATTAGAATATCGTGGCTATAATTGGATAATATTATTCTCAGTGGTTGTTTAACTATTCATTCAACCACTATAATGACCTTTCAAAACTTGAGTATGGGTGAAAATGATAACCAGCGAGCGGTTCGCCCAATACAATGAAGGTCGGCATTATTGGGGCGGGTATCGTTGGCGGTGCTATCGAACATTGGTTCGCAGATGCTCACGAACTGTTCATTCATGACCCCGTTCGCGGGACTACCTTAGCCGATGTCACAGACCATGTAGACATGGCATACATTGCTGTCCCTACACCAATGTCCGATGATGGTTCTTGCAATCTCTCAATCGTAGAATCTGTGCTTGATGAATTACCTGATGGTTTTACTGCAGTGATTAAGAGTACAGTGGTACCAGGAACTACTCAACGTTATCACGATGAATACCCCCACCTAAAGGTTGCATACAGCCCTGAGTTTCTAGTTGAGAGGCGCCACTTAGAAGATTTTGGAAATCAAGACATTCTTGTTTGTGGCACACACTATGCAGATGTTGCTGAACGAGTATTCCAACAACACAGAGAAGCAGGTGTCCTCAAACGCGACCAAACCTTCCAAGTCACACCGACACAAGCTGAACTTGTCAAATACACAAAGAACACATATTACGCGATGAAAGTTATCTTCGCCAATCAAATGTTTGACATCTGTGAAGCATTGGGTGAAGACTGGTATGCTGTTCGAGATATCATCACGGCTGAACAAGCTCAACCAATTGGCCCCAGTCACCTTGATCCAATCTTTGGACTTAACCGTGGTTTTGGTGGTAAATGCCTGCCAAAAGATTCCAATGCGCTTCGAGTACTCGCGAAAGAACTCGGTGTGAACTACGACATCTTCGATGCTCTTCAATCAGACAACGTACGCCTAAGAGGCACCCGAACTGGAAAAGAAAGTGATGTTGAAACCCAAGATGATTGAGATGCTTTTTGAAAAACATGAAACTGCAAATATAATTACTCTTTACAGTTTACCAATTTTATTATTGCTTGGCTGGAGTATTTTTTTATTTTGGACGATCGGTTTTGGCGGGTGGTGGAGTCCAATTCCATCATTGATTATTATCACTTACTGCTTATACTACTTAAACAAATATAGAACTTTCTCAATTATAGATTCACGTTGGCTAATTGCTCCAATAATTACCATAATTATTGCTTGGTATCTACCACATTGGAACACTTTATCAATGAATCTTTCTGATGGAGCATATCATCTTATTGAAGGGAGGATTTTTCTAAACTTAGAGGTCCCAAGCAGCCATTCTGGATACCATACACGCCCGCCAATTATCCCAGGTATATTTTCGTTAGAAATGTTAATCACTAATAATTATGCTGAGATTCGATTTATGCCTCTATTGTTATTGAGTTTTGTACTTTGGCAAGCACAGCATCTAGTGGAAAGATGGGCTTCAAAATTTCACGGAATTATTGTCGTTATTACTATTTCATTATTACCTGTAATAAGATATTGGGGGCAATTAGATTATGCTGATTTAACATCTGCTGGAATATGGATTTTCACATTGCACTTGCTATTAACAATTGAAAATAAAAATAAGTATTGGTATCTATTACTTGGAGCAAGTTCTAGTGCTGCATTCCTAGTTAAATATGTGCACATCTATATGTTAGGATTAACAGGATGGATTGCAATAAAAGAAAAGAATAAAAAATTGGTAGAATTTTTCTGTTATGGTTGGTTAATAATATCCGCCCCATTTATATTGTCTCAAATTACTCAAAAGTTTAATGGTACTTTTAGTCAACAAACATCATATATTGTTGTTAGTTTAACAACTAACATTGAACAATACACAGCTATAAATTGGTATTATGACCTCTTATCGCAACTTACATTGATAGGGATTATTGGGGTTTTTGTTGGCTTTTATTTTCTTTGGAGGAGGAATCGTTCAGAATTTATTCTTACTTGTGTATTACTAATTCCTCTTTTAATAATTCATATAATCATCTTAGATTGGGGTGAAGTAAGATACCATACGCCATGGTTATTGTTATTTATTATTATTATTGTAGTACAACCTAATTTTGAATTCGATTTAAATAAAGACGGATATTCAAGAATTTATTACTTATTATCAAATATTGGGGTAATCATGCTAATACTAATCAGTTGCATACATATTGGAACAATTTATGTTGAACATGACAATGTATTGATGGAAAATGAAAACGCAACGGTTTTTCTTGAATTTCAATTATCACCTCTCACAAATTTACCTGAAGATACTGTACTTATTGCTGGGCAAAATATGCATGTTTCTTTACACACAAATATTCCAGCATACCGTTTTGAACGATCTGATTACCCAATTACAGATGCTGTAATTTATTACAACCCCACACATGTATTAACAACTAATATAAATCCAAGATTTACCATAGAAAAAGATTTTGATTGGCAGTTAGGACATGGTTCAATAGAACTAGAAACAATACACACTGATGGTTGGTGGAGTGCTGCTTTATGGCGAGTTGATGACACAACTTATCTTTCTCCTGACGAATATTATTCAAATTACACTGGAAATGTCACTGGTGATTTATTGATTCTTGGCCCGAATGAATCATTTACGGTTGGAGATTCTAACCTTTCAATCAAATGGATTGAGGTAACAACAATACGTCCCTATCAACAAGTAATGAAAATCCTTGCTGGCGAAGAGGGATTGATGAGGAATGGTTCTCTTGATGGAGGAGAAGTTTCATTTTTCAATTCACATGAACAACTAATTTCCCCACCTGATAAATACACCTATGCATGGATAGAATCGACTAAATAATATCTATCTGACAATGACAATCTTCGTAATATCCTAACTGGGAAGCCGAGTGATGTTGAAACGCAAGATGACTAATTATTTGATTATTCATTTCCATATACCATTAACTCATCTTTTCCCATGCCCTTTTGCAACCAACGGTGTTAGTTGGAATGTCCTTTCAATTGTACTATTCTTTCTTTTGGCAATTCCAACCTTTCAAGTACCACCCCCCTCGGACATCATCCATGGAGTGGACCTTTGATCGCTACGGCTGGAGACTTGAAACGGCACTATCTATTGACGACTTAGAAATAATTGTCAAGAAGGCATTAATCGAGGAACATTTTGGTTTTCCCTCTCAAATTAATGTTGATGAAGTTCTTCAAGAAAAGTTGGGAGTCAAACGCCCTGCTTATCGGATAATTGGTGCATGCCATCCTCCCTCAGCCGATATTGTAACTCTTGCAGACCCTGCGATTGGACTTTTCTTACCTTGCAATGTTGTAGTTAGAGAAATTATTGGTGGGGGTAGTGAAGTAGCCATGATTGATGTTACAATGATGATGCAAATGGTAAATATGCCCGAGTTAAAAGAAGTCGCAGAAGATATTGATGGTAGGATGACTAGGTCTCGGCAAGCAATATTATTTGCATTGTGATGTCTGGGTGCGAAGTTCATTC
>JABIGF010000019.1 GCA_018650285.1 Methanobacteriota archaeon | reverse complement strand
GTAAAGCCGCGGCAAAACAATGTATATGGTCACGGGCATGTAAATGCTGAACCTTCAGTTTCAGAGTCTGCAAACCAAATTTTTGGTATGACTTTGTCAATCAATGTCTCGTCAATCACCTCTACTGCTGGCGACAATAAGGTGCATGTGGGGCCCGGTCAAGAGGTAACCTTTGCAATTGTTGGAGATGGTGTATCTAAGGTTCAATGGCGCACATGGGACATGCGTGATTACTGGTCTGACCACCCCGATTTCGATGCAGGTGATAGTGACTTTTCAATTTCCCACGAGATGATTCACGACCGCCTAAAATATCTCCCTGGGAATGAGGTAGTTGGCAATCAAACAATAATTGTCCGTGCAATTAGTGGTGATAATGCTTCTACCAATTCAGTAGTTCACGTTCATGTCATGGGCGATACTCCGATTGGCTCCACTTCAGATACTGGTGGATTCAATGGTACAGTCTTTGTTTTAGCTACACTAGTATTCATTCTAGCAGTTGGCTTGATATTGACAATGTTGATGCTACAAGGTATTGTTGCTACACCAAATTGGGGCCCGTTTTCTAGTAATGAAAATGAATACGATGAAGACGACGACGATGCAGACTCACCTGCCGCCACTGTAGAAAAGAACTCAAAGAGTTGACCTCATTTCCGTGAGGGTCAGAGGTAGGCAGTCAATGACTATTGTAGGGATATTAATCTCAGCGTTAGTCGCCGGTGTTGCAGCAATTCTCGTAACAGTTGCCATTGAGAGATGGGGGGGTTTACACGGTGGTGTTTTGGCAACGGTCCCCTCAACGATCGTTCCAGCAGCAATTGGAATTTGGTATGCTGCTGCCACTATTGCAGAATTTCAGATGGCGATGGCGATAGTTCCACTAGGGCTAGTAGTCAATGCTCTATTTCTATTGCTTTGGAGAGTGATACCAGACAAAATTCCTGAGTGGCGTTTCGGTTATCGATTGGTAGCCATCACTGCCATCACTCTTGCCTCGTGGGGGGTGTTGGCTAGTGTGGGAATTCTATCATTTGAGTGGAATATAAATTTAGGGTTAGCGCCACTAATGATTGGCATAGGCTGGTTGTTGATAGGATTAATTCTCGGTTTTGTTGCAACCCATGAACATCAACCTGCTCCACGTGGGGCGAAAAAGGTCACTTATGTCACATTGTTGAGTCGTGGTATTGCAGCAGCAGCATCCATTGGGATATCGGTTTGGTTAGCCGGAATAGGCGCGCCACTGATTAGTGGGATCATGTCAATATTCCCAGCGATTTTTACAACGAGCATGGTGGCACTTTGGCTAGCCCAAGGTGAAGCGGTACCTGCTGGCGCAATTGGTCCGATGATGTTTGGTTCACAATCAGTATCGCTATACGCCTTGCTAGTTGCCATATTTTATCCAATGGTATCTACAACAATCGGTTTGATATTTGTCTCAATTTTAGGTTGGATATTGTCTGTCTCTTTCATCAATGTCACGGTTTGGTTCTATCTTAAATCTAAGGCAAATGCTGAACAGGTGGATTGAAAATATACAACAAACCCCCTCAATTGACGGAGGGGTCCTAAGTGGGTGACAAGCGATACATCAGAGATGCTGTCCACGGAGACATCATTCTGCCCGATGATATCAGCAGAATTATTGACACACGCAGTTTTCAGAGATTGCGTTATATTCAGCAATTAGCCACTTGTCATTATGCCTTCCCTTCGGCAACCCATAGTCGTTTTTCCCATTCAATAGGTGTCTATCATCTCGCTACAAGATTAGTTGCAGACTTGAATGAGAGGTACCCTGAAAGAATTAGTGAGCAGGATTCTAGATTAGTCCCTATAGCTGCATTACTACACGATATTGGCCATCCACCATTCTCTCATATGTTTGAGACACCAGAGATTTTTGCTACTTATGCTGATCATGAAGAGTGGGGTAGAAAAATTATTCTTTGTGAAGAGTGCGACTTGTCAAGTGTTTTACACGACTTACTTGGTGAAGGAATTCACAGATTGCTTGAAATCATGGAAGGTAGCGTTGGCATTCCACCGTTTTTACATGAGATAGTATCTAGTCAGTTGGATGCCGACCGTCTTGATTATTTGATGCGGGACCAATTTGTCACCGGCGCTGATGTTGGCGGATTTGACCTTGAAAGGTTAATGCGAGCAATCAATATTTCTGAAGATGACCATTTGGTCGTCAGTTCGGAATCGGTATCAGCAGTAGAAGCGTATCTTGTTACTCGCTGGCATATGTATCAACTGGTTTACTTCCATAAGTTGACGATGTTGACTTCTGTATACTATGTGCGGGCTTTGGCTAGGGCGCGAGAATTGCATGAAAACGGCTCCTTGCCGTTATCTCTAAAGATGCGTGATTTACTCTCAAACCGCTCACTAACAACTTATCGATATTCGCAGTTAACAGACCCATTTGTTATTGCAGATGTATTTCAGTGGGCCGACCATGGTGATGCGATACTTTCTGGATATGCAAAGAGATTGTCAAGTCGAGACGAGTTTCACAAGCAACTTCGTGTAGAGTTAACTGCACAGCAGGTGGAAGAGATTTGGCAGCCATTGCAGAAAATTGTTGTTGGCCATGGTTACGATGGAGAGCACGATTTAATCCATGCTCCACTAAGGAAAGAGGGTTATTTGCCTTACACTGAGGGGATATTGCTAGAAGATGGCAGGGATATTACAGAGGTGTCGCCACTAATTCAATCAATATCAGTGACTTATGCAAAGTCAATGGTTTTTGTTCCAGCAGAACTTCGTAGCGAATGTGAAGAACTAGTTATGCAATTTCTTGATTCAATAGACTCTTGAGTATTTTCCAGCCAAAAGGTTTGATTTCAAAGTTCATTGTGGATTTGATAGATGGGCCCGACCGGATTTGAACCGGCGGCCACTCGGTTATGAGCCGAGTGCTCTAACCAGACTAAGCTACGGGCCCCCGTGCCCTCGGTCATGCCTACCCTTGTTGAAACTTAGCCTTGATACATTCCCTCCCTTATGCTGAAATAGGACTTGCGGGGAGGGCGCGGTAATGGCATACGGGAGGGCGGCACTCTTTTTCTCCGCATCTCTCTTTTCAATGTTGATTATATTTTCAATGCCCGCTGCTGCTCAAATTGGCGGCGGTTCACCAAATCCGGATATCAATCTTGATTGTCCCGGTTCAAATGTTGAGATAGAGGTTGGGCCAGGTGATGCGCGAATAGGTACTGTGATTTGCACTCTAGAAAACCCCTCAATACATAACGAAAATATCAATATTTCAGTTGGTGAACTTGATATTGAAGTCTCATATCCTGGTTCAGTTTCTGTGGGTGCAGGTGAAGAGACGACTTTCACAATATCTTGGTCAGCAGAGATCTATGCTAGTGTGGCAACCTATAACGCAGATATTGAAGCCACAGTTACTTCAGTAAATGGTGTACCATATGCTTTTGGAAATACTAAGAGCGACTCAGTAAAAATAGAAATAATGCCGTTTGGGAGGCCTTGGATTGACATGGAAGGACAAGAGTTAACTCTAAATTATGGTGAAACTACCACTTTGAATTTCTCAATGAAAAACACAGGTAATACTCAAGACACTCTTTCAGTCACCCTTGAAAATCAAAGTGGGCTTGAGGAATTTGGTTTTACTTTTGATTTCTCTCAAACATCAGCATCTCTTGAAGTCAACAAATCAAAAGAAATTATACTTACAATTACAGCATCAAAGGAGATTCTTGACGGCTCTTTCGTAGTATTGTTGCATGTCTCAAGTGCTCTAGCTGATGATAGTGGAGACCCTTGGGTGGTTGAAGATAATTTTAGATTACAATCATTAGCAAAGGAGGAATCATTTTTGACAACATCAGTAGATAATGTGCCTGCTTGGGCCGTCACTACAGCCATGGTATTAGTTGGATTAGCAGGGGTGGGGATTGTTGTTGTCGTTGTGAAATTGATGATGTCTAGCCGTGGCGGCGGTGCTGCTTCTGATGACTATGATTTCGATGATGACTTCGATGATGATTTTGACCTTGACGATGAAGAATTTGATGATTTTGCTCTTGACGATTTGTAATTCTCAGCCTCTTGAAATTAGCCCTGTGCCCCCATATCCTTATAGCAGAATGACTGTGACAGTTCACCATAGGTGAGTATGATGAACGGAAGAGTGACTCGCAGAATGACTCTCATTATTGCGATTTATGCGTTAAGCATGTGGGCTGGGGTTGCGGCAACTAATGTTGCTGCGCAGGGTATTTCGCCAAACCCAACGGTAAGCGTATCTTGCTCTCCAGCAGCAATACCAATTGAGGTTCACCCCGGTGCACCGAGAGTCGGTACAACTTACTGCACTGCAACCAACCCAACCCAGTATGTTGAGGATGTCACAGTTACCGTGACAGCAGGTGGCTTAGCAGTCGCTCACCCTGGTTTGATTACCGTTGGTGCATACGATTCTGCAACTTTCGAAGTTGTGGTTCGTGGTGACAACAGAATGGCAGAAGGTAGCCGTTCAATTACAATCACTGCAAGAGTAACATCTGCAAGTGGTGTCCCATGTACTACCTGTCCTTCAGTGCAGTCGTCAGTTATGGCTACAATTATGCAGTTCAGCAGACTTCGTGTTGAAGCAGAAGAGCCTTTCAAGCAACTAAGGCCTAAGGTCGATTACATCTTTGAATTCAAGGTATACAATGATGGAAATGCATATGACCGATTTAACATTGATATCGTCAACCGTGATGATTTAGAGGAAAAGGATTTCCAAATTACACTACCAACCATTAGTACCGAAATTGAGCCACAGGCTCCACCGGACAAGATGCGTGTGATGCTAAGGACTCCAAAGATCCAAGGGTGGACTGATGAGTATCACCAGCTCCAATTTAGGGCGACAAGTGAGTACAGCGTTAGAACTGAAGGCGTACCTAATTACCAAACACAGATGGTTACAATTTACGTGCGTGGTATTTACTTGCCAGGATTTGAGTTGATGCCATCTCTTTCCATGATTGCATTGGGTGCAGCATTCGCTGCCCGCCGCCGTAACGACGAAGAATGTGAGGATGCACTTCTCTCTCCACTTTCTTCACCACTGCTGTGACAAACCAACATCACTGTTGTGTTTTATGTAATCTATGCCGAAAGGCTCTCAAATGATTTTCTTTTTCTTAGAAAATGCATTTATTCATTGATTAAGGGAGCATATTTCGCATAATTAGTTTATTTTGGCGTTTTTCAATTGCTTGCAAAACGGCCCTCTTGCGCGTGCGTGAAAGCGTCGGGTTGATAACCGCAAGAGTCGCACAAGATATCAACCAACGAGGGAGAGAAAGATGTCGGGTGGATTACTTGAGAAAGCAAAGAGTCAGGACAATGACCTAGAAGATGTTGTAGAGGAGGTCACAATGGCTTCTAGTGGCAGCCTCTTAGATAGAGCAGGCGTAGGTGATAATTCTTCAGGCGGTATAGGTGGTGAAGCGGCTTTTGATTCTAATCAAATCAAGAAGGCTGCAGCAGTATCTTTGGTAGCCTTGTTGATTCTATTTATTGCGTATCAAGCAATAATGGGCTTTACATTAGGTGGTTACAGTATTTCAGTATCTGATATTGAAGTAGATGAAGATGAAAACAATTTGCGCGTTCAAGTTTTCATAGGGACACCAATGTTCAAGAGTTCTCCAAGTGGAGATATGAGTATGTCAATTAGTTATAATGGCACATCAGTTTGGACAGGTTCATTTGCAGTCAGTTCTAAATTAAGTTGGTACGATGCTCCATTTGCTGACTTTTATCAAAATAATTCACGCGGAGCCGCTGCAGATGGGACTGATATTGACTATACTATTTCTGTAACCTTAGAAGGTTCAAGTTCCGAGCCATTTTCAATACCTGGCGAACTTTCTGACCGTTCCATTAACGCTGTTGATGGGGAACTAAGTCAAATCACGGAATCATGTGATTGTGAGGAGAAAAATGACCTTGACCATGTTGGAGTAAAATTCCTAGTTGGAATAGGTGCTTTGGACCCAGTTCAAAGCAACACATCTAATTTGATGATGCACGTAGATTCTGATTATACAATTAATGCAAAAATAATTCATGATGATTCATCAGTATTTTCATTCCCTTCTGTCACAGTAGATGGATCTGCTGCGTCATGGTCTGGTGGTTCTGGCGTTGTGGATAATGCATGGCTAGAATTGGAAGGAGATGGTACTTCAACTGGTGCTTTTGGCGATACTATTCATTTCATTGAGCGTGATGATTTTTATGAAGGCGATGATGGATGCTATACTATTGAAATTACAGTTGTCCACACAACACCGTTTGGTGAAGATGTCATTGGTACTTCAAGTCAAGGTTGGGAATTCTTCTGGGAATATAATGAAAATAGAGATACTTCGGCGGATATCGGCGCAGACGGTGAAGAAGGCACCGCCGATGACAAGTACCCTGACCCTTACAAATCCCCTGAGGCTTGTTGATTCATAGGTCGTCTAAGTCATCTAGTTCGTCTGAGCCGCCTACTGTAATGGTTCTTGTCGGCTCTTTGCCGCCATGAATTGCTGTGAAGTATGCAACTAGTCCAAGTCCTACAATAATTGCAACAAGTAAACTGATGAGCAGCGGACTCATTGTTGATGCCGCTATTTCTTGTTCAGCCCATGTGAATGTTTCACTTTCTGTATCGCCGCCTCCTAGAAATCCTTCAATGGCTATTTGTGAGGGTGTAAGTGGCAGGCATCTCAATGTTGTATTTCCTTGAGTAGAGTGGCCCCAGCGTAATTCAACAGTCGCACTTTCTCCAGCAGGAACATCTGCAGCAGGATAAGTGGGGCTGATATCTGCTCTATCTTCGCCATCATAGCATTCAATCGCAACGCTAGCGTCTGCTCCACCACTATTGGTGAGAGTCACTTCAACAGTTGCTCTCTTGCCTAGATATGTTTCTTTTGTTATTTCCACAGAAGAGACATCGACTTGTGGGATGACGGCAAAAGGAATAGTTGGGTTCGTACTCTTTTCTAAATCGCCAGTAGTGCCAAAATAGGTGCCCCATGCGGTAAACCATGAAATGTTAGAGATGGTTGCCGCTTCAGTCCAAACTGAACCATCAGCATAGCCTATTTCGATAACTCTTGGGCCTTGTTGGTAATTAGCTGGGACTACAAATGTCCCATCAACCATTGACAATCCTTGCAGGGTTCTTTCTTGTGGCCCAACTCCTGTTAGTGTGAATGTGATTCCACTACCTGGGAATTGCAGAATTTGTTCTGACAATTGTCGCTCCCAAAGGTCAACAATCCCTCCGGTCCCCTCAACACTGTTGAGTGTGATTACTGCATCAGTATCTGCGAGGATATCATGGTCATCAATACTGCCGTCAAAACCGCCACCGTTCATTGTGATACTTGCTCCAGCGCCATTCACATTTAGTGGGCCAGAGGCAGAGAATGTGGTATTTGAAGCATCAACAGAACCGGCGATATATACTTGGGCGCCTGAAATCATGGCGTTATTAGCGCTCATGCTGCCGCCATTTGATACAGTTAATGTGAAGCCAGGATCTCCTCGTAGAAGCCATCCTGAATGTTCTAGTTCACTGACTTCGTAGATGTTGGTTTCTGTCAATCGTTCGACTTCAATTCGGTCAATGACTAATTCACCATATTCGCCTAATATTGCCTCAAATGAGAGAGTTCCGCCGGATCCAGGTATGGGGTTAATGACGCTTCCAGGTGTAGTGTGCTCATCACCCTCCATGTCATCTTTCGGCCCATCGTTCCATTGTGCAGTATAATTGGATAGATTGTATCCTGGGGCTGAGAAGATTTTTACCGAAAATGCACCACAACATGATTCTGGTAAAAATAGAGTGGCAGCATCTCCATATGCGCTCCAAAATTGTAGGTCTGAAGGTGGGTTGACAGCATTCAGTTGTCCATTATCCATAATTAGATTACCTTCAACAGTCAAACTCGCTCCGGTCTCCACAGTTATTTCGTCTGAAATTGTCAGATTGATGCCATTTGGGACAATCACATTTCCGTTCATGGTTGCAGTTTGATTCCAATTAGTATCTTCAGTTAGGGTAATTGTACTACCATCTGAAGGAGGTGTTGCTGCAATAGTTGGGGTGGCAATAGGTAGGGCCATGCCAAACATTAGAGCGGCGGTCAAAATCACGATTATCCGATTGTTCATCACGCTGCGCGAGTCTGTCATTGAACATGAAACCGCCGCTTCAGTGGGCGAAGGTTCAATCACCCTCACCAAAACCGAGGGGTGATGACGTCAGCAGCCACTTTACCATGGGACCCAATCATCGTGGCCCCTCTTCTCGTTCTATGGCTCTATTTGCCAGGGTATCTATCCAACACAACTGCGATGTTGGGTGGGAAGTGGATTCCTGATAGAACAGGGATCACTGTCTATCCGATTGATGGTGGGAAAATTCATTCTGATGGAAATCGCCTCTTAGGCGATGGGAAAACATGGAATGGTCTTCTTGGGGGCTGTATTGGAGGCGGATTAATTTGTATGCTAACGCATGCGTTAGCAGCAGGCAACGGAATGTATAATTCAGGTCCATTTTTAGACCCCTTAGGCGCCTACACAAGCAGTTCAGAAGATATCCAAAATAGTTGGTTTTGGATAGGCGGTGAATGGGGTGCCTCATTCATCATGGGCTTCATTTTAGGACTTGGTTGCATGATTGGTGACTCAGTTGGCTCATTTGTCAAGCGCCGCCGTGGATTGAAGAGAGAAGGCGAGGTGAGTAGTAAGGCGCCGTTACTGGACACACTTCCTTTCGCAATTTTCACTTTCATTTTTGGTCTTCTTTTTCTCTCTCCTGCGATTGCAGGTGATACAGTTCTCGTCAAGGGGATGGTTATTCTTCTCATATTGACTCCAATTATCCATCGTTCATTCAATGTAATGGGTTACAAACTCGGATTGAAATCGGTCCCATATTAGTATAGAATTGACCTATTTTTC
This sequence comes from Methanobacteriota archaeon, assembly GCA_018650285.1. GTDB lineage: Archaea > Thermoplasmatota > Poseidoniia > Poseidoniales > Thalassarchaeaceae > MGIIb-Q1. The sequence continues at coordinate 78,539 of JABIGF010000019.1, read as the reverse complement.
TCTTTGAAACGGAAATTGCCGCGGAGGTATGACTTATTGTCCGTCGCTGTTCCCACAACCCTTGATGGCTGAGGCGACAGTGTTGGTTGTTGGCGGTGGTGGCAGAGAGCACGCTTTGACAATGGGTCTAGTGGCATCACCCTCTGTTGGCGAAGTGCATGTTGCTCCAGGGAATGCTGGAACCTCGTTGGTAGCAACAAATCATCCCTTCTCAGCAGATGATGTTGACGCGCTTGTAGGGCTGGCTCAATCACTAGAATGTGACCTTGTCATTGTGGGGCCAGAAGGCCCTTTGGTTGATGGTTTAGCCGACAGATTGAGGTTGGCTGGAATACCTTGTTTTGGGCCACATGAAGCGGGCGCCCAACTCGAGGGAAGCAAGTTGTATGCAAAACAAACTATGCAAGATCTCAATATTCCAACAGCAGGAATTCATCTTATCAAATCTGAATCTCAAATAGCAGACGCATTGAATGATTTCTCTCCGCCATGGGTAGTCAAAAGAGATGTGCTTGCTGGAGGAAAAGGTGTTGTAGTTACATCTGACCGTAATGAAGCAGAAACCACTCTTTTGGAGGGTGTGAAAACAGATGGTTTTGTCCTTCTTGAAGAGTTTCTTAGTGGCGAAGAAGCTAGCATGCTTATCATGCTTGACGAAAGTGGTTGGGTTGCACTTCCTGCTAGCCAAGACCACAAGAGAGTGGGTGAAGGTGATACTGGCCCAAATACCGGCGGCATGGGGGCTTATGCACCCGCACCGGTTGTGACCGATGTAGTACGTCAGAAGGTCTATTCTCAAATTGTTGAGCCTATGCACAAATGGCTTTCATCACAGGAAATTCCTTACCGTGGTTGTCTTTATGTTGGGTTGATGATCGATGAGTCCGATGACCCTTATGTGGTTGAATACAATGTGCGATTCGGCGACCCTGAAACTCAAGTTACAATCCCATTGATTTCTAGTGACCTTTACGAACTTCTATTCTCGGTTGCAACAGGTCAAGTTGCGACACACACACCTATTTTTTCAGATGCATCTGCTCTAACAGTTGTGTTAGCGGCCGAAGGATATCCAAATTCACCTCGAAAAGGGCTCCCGATTTCTATCGAAACGGCAATGATTGCCAATGAGGACGGCGGCGCGTTCATCCATCATGCGGGAACAAGGTATGATGTTGATGGAGAATTGGTATCAAGTGGCGGTAGAGTACTCGCTTCAACAGGCATTGCTCCATCACTTGATGAAGCACGAAATCTTGCATATTCATTGATGGATGGCATCATTTTGGAAGGTTCTCATTTCCGTGGAGACATTGGTTTTAGGGCATTATAGAGAATAAAAATCCAATCGTTAGACTGCGCTATTTCCCTTCACGTGCGCGTGTGCACATACGCGCTTGTTTGGCAACGGTTAAAAAAAGGGGTCAGGTGGCGCCCACGCTGACAGTCGAGAGACTGGCAAAAACCCGAGGTAATAGAAATGGAAAACGAAAAAGAGGCATCGGCACCACTTAATGTGGTGTGGGGTCTTGCTAGAGCACCCTTGGCAGCATTAATTCTGCTGCTAATGACTATGGCAATGTACCCGTTAGGTGTCACATATGATAGTGAAACAGCGATAATGACACAAGTATTGCCATTCGTCTTATTGACGATTGGCGCTATGTTCGGCAGTGTGCCACGTATTGTCTTCTCCAACCTCGGTGTGAAGCCAGCACAAGTCACATTGCTCATTTATTCGCCATTGGTAATCGCTGCGGCGATTCCACAACTTATTCTGGGCGACACTCTACTTGGAGTGTTATTTCTGACATTGGCGTTTGGAGTCCATTTATTCGATAGAGTAGGTCGCAACGAAGAAGCGAATCTATTCATTTGGATTGTTATGGGCTTTTACGCCGCACTTTCGTTTGCTTCTGTCGCTGCCCCATCATGGGACGGACTTCAGTATGTGAACGGCGCATGGCTCCCGAATTTGAGTGAAAACTATTGGGGAGCAATGGATGGGCACAGGGAAGCAACAGCTTTCCTATTCTTCAATGGCTGGATGATTGCAAGCCTTGCTGGAATCTTAGTGACACTAGGAATCCGTGGTAGATTTGCAAAGCCAAGTCAAACAGGTTGGTTTTCATACCTACCTAGCGTAGTCAACAGCAAAGCATTCATTCCGCTATTTGCGGCGTTTGGAGTCTGGTTCTTTGCTCACCTTCTATCTGCAGCATCGTTCTTCTCAATCACTGAGGCAGAGCGAATTGCAGGTGGCGCAATTGGAATATGGTGGCCTTTGTTCACTGGTATTCTTTCTCTTATTGCTGCATATTGTTTTGCAGAAAACATGAGAACTAGAGGTTCGTTAATCTCAGCAAATTGGATTTTGTATTCAATTGGCTCATTCCACGAGAATGGACTTATCATGGATGGTTCACAGGATTGGCATTCCTATTTCACTGGAACAAACGGCCTGTTTGTCTGGTTCTTCATCTTCTTTTGGATGAATGTATTAGTCGTGATGCTCAGTGTCAAGGGTAAATTAGGAGACGTTTCTCCTCGCAGAGATCCTGGTTTGGCAAAGCAGTTCTGGTCTAAACACTGGTACGGCATTACTGTCGGTATGGCGCTATTCACCGGACTTCTAGTTCGTGTAGTGTGGAATGTTCTTCCTTTCATGAACGCTAGTGGTACCCATGAATGGGACTTAACAGGTGGTTCTGACCCATGGTACATGATGCGTACTGTTGAGTATATTTTGGCTGAACACAACCATTTCATTATCGATATGGACCGTTCATACCCACTTGGGGCAATTAACCCACGTCCGCCACTATTCTCTTGGAGCCTAGCTCTAGGTGGAATGTTGATAGCGCCTCTTCTTGATGTGCCTGCAAGCGATGCAGTATGGTGGTCCGTAGCCGCACTGCCAGCAATTTATGGAGCATTATGTGTTCTTCCAATTGCTGGAATTGGAAACAAATTCTTTGGCCGTGCAACTGGTGCTGTTTCAGCATGGTTGATTGCATTGATGCCTGGTCACGTTGGCCACAGCACCTTTGCTCTTGCAGACCACGACGCATTTGCGATACTGTTCCTTTCACTTGGATTTTATTTCTGGTTGAAGGCTGTTGATGCTGCTGGTGATGAAAAGTTAATTCCTAACGCAAGTTGGTCGCCAATGTACTTATTCAAGGGAATCAAAGCCACATTTGAGAAGCGCCAAGCAGCGATTGCAAATGCAATCCTATCTGGAATTGCATTCTCAACGGTTGCATTAGGATGGAAAGGTTTCGTTTATGGTCTTGGAATTGTCTTCTTGGCATTCTTTGTCCAAATTGTCCTCAATCAATTCCGTCGTAAAGATAGCATGGCTATCTATGTGACTGCATTGACTATGATGGTGGTGACTTTCTTGTTGCCATTGCCATTCTATGCTCACATGCAACTTGGTTTGATTTGGGACGCAAGTGGTTTCCAGCCAATGTTCTACATTGTTGGATTTACTTTTGCAGCAGGATGGGTCGCTGTATCCTTCCGAGATAAACCATGGCTCCTCGTGTTAGTGAGCGGTGGCGCTCTTGCTGGCGTAATCCTCGGAGTACTTTGGATTGTCCAGAGTTTGGGTATCTACAACGGTTGGGATGTTTTGTTCACTGGTGGTTACTATCTGTCAAAGAACAAGATTTTCGATACAATTGCTGAAGCGCAAGCACCTAGCCGAGCAATGTTATTTGCATCGTTTGGACCTATTGTTGCATTGGCAGCATTATTTGCAGGACTTATTGCCCTATGGCAAGGATTGCGTCGTCGTGACAATAGTCGTCTTGTTCTAGCAATCTGGATTTTAGTTGCTGGTGTAATGGCATGGCGTGCTGGAAGATTTATTTTCAACGCAACACCACCGATTGCGGTGATGGGTGCATGGGCATTTGTAATGTCATGGAAATGGGCTGGCGGCACTGATTTTGCTAAGGCATGGCGCAGACTCGGGATTGGAACACCAAAGGCAAGATTCCAGTCAACAACAAAGACTGCAAGAAAATTCCCTGGCGTTATTGCAGTACTGATGATATTCATGCTTGTAGGTGCGCAACATGCAACCTACGGTCTTGATTCAGGTATTCCATCTGGTAATTCGGCAGCAAAAGATATTGATTCAAATATTTACAATATTACGCCGAATATATTGCGTGCTGAAGACCCAATCTTTGGTTGGTCATTCCTAGATTCTACCCCTTACAACCCATCAAACAGTTGTCGTGGCGCAGCCAAATCTGACAGTTGTTGGTATATGGGCGCCTTTGGACCAGGATTTAATGGCCAATATTGGAACCATGGTTATGAGTGGCTTGAGCAACAAGATGCTGACATGCCATTTGCACAGAAACCTGCTTTCGTTTCATGGTGGGATTATGGATTCCAAGCATTAGCACAGGGTGACCACCCTACAGTTGCTGATAACTTCCAGTCTGGTATCCCAGCAGCAGGTAACATGTTGTTATCCCAGGGTGACGATGACCTGCTCTCTCTCTACATAATGACACTAGCAGAAGGTGATTTGCGTTACAACGATGGTCAGTTTACTCGTGATTTTGATCGTTCATTAGACAAGCATTTGACCGAGTCTCAGGTTGAAGAGTTCTATCTGCTCAATACTTTGGGTGGTGAAGATGGTTCGGACAAGTTGAAGGCTCGTTCTTTTTCAATCCTTAAACATGCAGGCGATGTTTCCTACGGTGAAGGATACGTTCTTGATTACAATGGAATGCCAACATCATCTAAGATATACCGAGTTTATGTTAGTGAAGTGCAAGTTGGAATAGACTTTAACAGTGAAACTGATGCTATGGTGCAATTCAATCAATCAAAGGACCGCAATGATGACATTGTCAATGAATTTTCACACCAAGTCATTGGAAATTACTGGTATACCAGTGATATCGTCAAGGATTTTGACGATGTTTCAACATCTATTCACCGCCAAAACGCTCGTCTAGCATTAGGTCGTGCATTCTTGATGACAAATTTGGACATGACTGAAATGGTTTCACTTTATCATAAGTTGACCACTGATGTCACTTACATTGTTGAAAATTCAGAAGGTAATCCTGGTGATAAAATCACTCGAAACCATGACATTCGGTATTTCGCAATTGATAACAGACTCTACCCAACTGGTGGTTCTTACCAAAGCAGTGGTGGAAACCCAACTGGTATTTTCTATGCACCAACTACTCTTTCTGGCCTAGACCCAGAGACATACATGGAGACTTGGTATGTTACTCAGAGAGGAAGTTCAAACTTCTATGTTGACATGACTCAAGCAGAATACGAGGAGCAGTATCGTAATGACATCATCAATAGTCAGTCTCAAAATAGTGCTGATGTGATTCAAGCGGTCGATTTGAGAGTTGACCAACAGCCTGAATTCTTTGATACAATGATTGCACGTGCTTATGTTGGCTATGGTTCGCCTCAACTTGGTCTACCTGGAGATATATCTCAGCCAGGGCAGCATTTTGATCTACGTGGCACTACAAACAGTAGTTTGCAGTACGCTTTCCCGCTACCCGGTGCTTTGATGCCAAATTTCGTGTTAGCTAATTGGTACAACCCAGATGCTACCGAACAAACCCCTTGGTATGATGCAAATACTGGAGTAAAAATTCTCAAGTATTACAGTGGTGCAACATTGAGTGGAGATGTCAAACTCGGTGACTTTGGAACAGTTCCAAAGGCTCGATTATTGATTGAGCGCGACGCATACAGTGGCGAGGATATTTTTGATGAAGACCCAAGAGAATATTGGATTCCTCTAGGTACTGTAGATGCTGACGAAGAAGGTCGTTTCGAATTCCGTGTTCCAGCAGGACACATACGAGTTACTGCATTTTCTGGATTCTCTGAAGACCCAGAAGAGCATCTGACTGTAGACCGTGACGATATTGTTGCCGCACAGCAGAATTTCCAAACATGGCAGACTTGGTTTGCAGATGTTCTTGGTGAAAATGGAGACAGTAGTGTAAGGACAGTTAATCCAGTTACTGGCATTCTAGGGAATGTTAGTGGTGGTAAACTACTAGGTGAACTTGAATTCAACGTCACTGGTGCACAAGCAGATACAGACGGTGGAGCAGTAATCTCCAAGTCATTGACGATTGAAGCATCAAGTGCTACTGGAATTGTTAGTTGGCAAGGTCACGATTCGTTTGATGGCAAACCACTAACATCTCATGAAATATATTTCACAGACATTTGGACTGAGGAGGAAACTCCACACATTTGGACCACCAATGGTACTGTGGTTTCTGATGAGGATTATCCGCGAATTTTCCGTGGAGAGGGTGAGGTAACTTTCTCAGGTGCTGGTCTAATGATAAGCGATGGAGAAGTACTTGTTTCTGATTTCACAGGTAATTATACCCGTCAAATTGCCAACAATCATTCCTTCACTGGTGAAGGATTATTCTCTGGTGCTGGTGAATTTATTGGCACAATTACTAGCAATGAAACGGTGACATCTTGTGTTAATGAATCATTGCCAGAGACTGTTGAAATTTGCTCGCTGGCTGGATCAAATCCTCCATCGTATCTTTTCTCAGGTGTCTTTGATGGTAGTGGAAAGGTAATTGCCAATGGAACTGTTGACTATACTGCAACTCTATACCGAGAAACACTTGTTGGAAATGGAATTTTCATTGTTGACGCAACAGATGAGAATTTGGAAACATTTGGTACAATAAATGGTACTGGTACATTTAGTGGCGCTGGCACATTTACTGGGCCAATGGTTACTCCAGGAACTTTCCATCTAGTAGATGCCCTGCCGGGTTCATACCGTGCATTCGTTATTCTTCCAAATGGTAATATTACACGTTTGAGCACACCATTAGAAGTAGACTCAACACCAACTAGTGACATTGAACTCAAGTTGCCAGGTTCATGGATTGATGGAGAATTGAAATGGTTCAATGGTGACCCTATTGCTGATACAGCATTGATGCTGCGCGAGGTTAGTATTGATGAAGAACCAACACAATCTTGTGAAGATGTTCTTTTCGCACCATGTATTCTCTATACTGATGAGAATGGTTCGTTTGGATATGGGCCACTTCCTGACGGGTCATTTGAGATGACAATGGATGCGGACGGCGATGGTTTCTACGAATGTGTTCCATGGATGACCCCTGCTACAACTAATTTCTGCGATGGTCGTGCTGCAATTACTGCAACAATTGACCCGATGAATTTCACAATGGCAAGTAATGATGGCCTTGTACCAATTCATTACGATATGGAGTTCACTCTGTTCAAGGAACTAGGTGGAGGAACAGTAGAGCCAATAGGTGATGTCGAAATCAATTTCAGAGGCGACATGTTGTCTGATGGTGAAACGGTACAAGCAGTTTATGACAACCAAACTGGAACTTACCGTGTTGAATTGCCACAAGGTGAATGGGTTGCCAATGCTACTGCAGATGGCGATCTCATGCTTTGGGAAGAGTTTGAGTTGATGGAAGATATGACTGATTTCAGTTGGACACTACGTAGAAGCATCAATGTTACAGGACAAATTCTTGTCCACACTGGTAAATTAGAAGCACCACAAGAAGGTGTGCCAAATATTGAAGTGATTTTCCAATGGAGTGGAATTACCACATCCGTTCAGACAGGATTCGGTAGTGAGGCTGGAAATTTCTCAGTCTTTTTGCCAGAAGGAATTGCAGTCAACATGACTACTACATCCATAGCTAATCAGATGTCTAATGGTACAAACTTCGTTGTAGGAGATGATGTTTCTCCAGTAATCCTTACTTTGGAAGAGGGGATGTCTGTTGAAGGTACAGTTTACTTGTATGATAATAACACTGTATTTTCTCCTCATGTGCCTGGTTTTGACTTGGTTCAATTACATGCATATGACCAGACGCGTGAGGTTCATTGGTACTTTGATGTTGATGTTGAAACTGGACGATTTTCTCACAAGTTGTTAGAAGGTAATTGGACAATTACTGTAGATGATACAAGAATGAATGTTTCATCGATGGAGTTGGAAGTGTCTAATGAAAATGCGATGGGCCTCAGTAATCTTGAGTTCATTGCTATGCCTGCAAACATTTCTGTTGATATCACGGTTTTCTTAGACCGTACTCACGACTTTAACAGTAGTAACGGAACTGTAGTTGACATAGACTTTGCATTAATGCCTGTTTCAGGCGGTGGTGTTGGGACGAGACTCAATGTGTCAGCCGATGAAATGTCTAATGGTAATATCCTAGTTTCACTTGAACCAGGTGCTTACATATTTTCAATTGACCCACAAGACAAGATTAACGGTACAGACCACGATACAGTCATAAAAAACACAGAATACGTCTTAGAAATTGGATTAGATAATACTACTACTGAATTCATAGAATTGGCATTAGAGCCACTTTGGAAGGTCGAGGCAAGTCTAATCAATCAATCAGGAGGTATCTTGGATAATCGTACTGTTCGCTTTGAAGCAATAGACTCCGATGATGCATTCGGCATCTTCGCAGATGAAAATGGCACAATTTCTGATTATATCCCTGAGGGTGAATGGTTAGTGATAATTGATAGAACAATGGTTGCCGATTCGTTTGAAGAATTCCGCGGCCTATTGTCAGTCAACCAAACATCAACACGCACAGGTTTGGATTGGCGTAGCGTAGAATCTGCAGAAGTGGCATTCCACCTTTCCGAAGGTGATTCTGATGACCCATTAACTGGATTCTCATTAACCGCAACTAATGCAAATGGTTTGGGAGAAATTATCTTGCCATACAGTGATGAATATGGTGACCTTGTAGGCTACCTATATCCTGGTGATTGGTCTGTGTCACTAAATCGTACAGAGTCAATGGACAGATGGGTGTTGGAGGAGCAACAACTCAATACTACATCAGCAGGACAAAATGATTCATACAACTTCTCAGTAGACCATTGGGTCACTCTTGGAGGAAATCTCTTCTGGGATTTAGATTCTGATGATGAATACGATTTCAACGAGGGTGTTGAAGATGTCAATGTCACTGTTTCAGGTGGCGGATTAGATGAAGCAGTCAACTTAACTAGTTCAGAAACTGGTACATGGCTATTATTTGTGCCATCACAGAATAATTACACTATTGAAGCATCTAAGCTTGGCTTTAGTCCAGTATCAACCATTGCAGAAGTTTCAACAGTATCAAATTCAACTGATTTAGAATTGGATGCCGGAAATGTCACTATCTTTGGTGTCATTGATTATGTGCAAATGCAGTTGTGGGATGATTTCTCTGATGATGTAGTAATCACATTGATACCTGCATCTGGAATGGAGAGAGAATCTCGTACACCAACCAAGATAATGGCTAATGATAGTTCATGGGATGGTGCTTGGACAGCAGATGTTGAACCAGGTGATTGGGTTCTTTCTGCAACAGTCGTTGAAGATGGGATTGTTGGCTTAGTAAATATCAACGCAGACGTTCATGACGGCGCTGAAGTCAATATGACAATGGTTCAAGGTGGAACAATTGTACTCACAACGAACTGGATTGATTTTGAAGGTGAAAGCCATGATTTGAGTGATACTTCTGTTTCAGGTGCTGAAATTATAGGCACTCCTGAAATTCAGGTGACAATTCAGGGAGTAATTAGTTGGAATGAAACTGTTGATTCAAATGGGGAAATTCACTTCTTATTGCCTGCCGGAGATCTCTACTTAGAGGGTATCTTTGAAACTACAGAGCGTGAGATGGTAATGGAATACCGTGCTGGGCTAACAAGTTCAATTTCAGCGCAGCAAGAAGCGCCACCAGTGACTTTCCGATACAATAGAATCTTGGAACACTCAATTGATTTCAATATCACTTCAGTTATCGGTGCAAATCAAACTGACGAGTCAAACGATGAGGTTGATGCACTTTATGCCAACTCTACTGCATACGAAGTAATGGAATTCTCCATTGATTTGGAGTATAACGGTAATGAGGCATTTGACGAATATACTGTTGGAGTCGTGTTTGATGCTGAAGATGTTGAACATTGGGCTGTTGAGTTTTACAATGGAACAGATGCAGAAGGCGTTGACGTATGGGATGAAGAAATCCCAGTCACACTTGGTATTGATGGTGGGGATTCAGAAACAATTCGCATGCGAGTAACAGCAGCGAGTGTTGAGGATGCACAATCTATTGCAGGAGGACATATCATTAAATTGAGAACAACTCATTCAACTGGCACATTCAGTGAACATGTATTGAAGATTCACATCCCTCAGATATTCTCTGTTGAAGTCACATCCTCTCCTGAAGGTACCATTGGAGTATTCCCTGGTGAAGAGGAGAGAGTTGAGTTTACAATCAGCAACACAGGTAACGGGCAAGATATGCTTGGTTTTGTAATTGATAAATCATGGTTGCCTGATGGGTGGAGTGCAACAGGTCCAAGCGAATCACCTTGGGCGCATGGAGAAGAGAAAACATACTCATTCACCATATTTGCTCCTGCAGATGCGGATACCACACCTTTCACACTATATCTCAATGTGAATAGTTCAGATGGTACATCATATGACCCGATTGAACTGAATGTGAAGGCTGCAAAGCCAATCTTGAATTTCATTGTTGAAGATACAGGAACTTTCGATGACAATGATGCTGTTTCAGGTGGAAGCAACAAGATGATTGTTCGAATTGAGAACAGCGGTTTGGTCAAGGCGTCACATATCCGTGTAAACATTACAATTGAAGGACATGATGTCTACATTGTTTCTGAAGCACAAGATATCAGTCCGGATTCAACAGCCGAATATATCATGTTCATTGATTTAGATGGTGTTGGAATTGGTAAGCAGAACTTCGTCTTCTCATTAGAGAGCGAGTTTGGTTTGGACTTAGATAGTGAATCTGATGAGAGTATTACTCGTAAATTGCAGGTGTCAACACCAGCACCAGATTCAGTTAATATCTGGGTTCCATTAATTATTATTGCAGCATTCATCATCGGATTCTTAGGATTCCGAAGAATCAAGGAATCGCTTTCCGGACAAATGCCATTCTGATGACAATGTTATTGGATAACTTGGTTACAAATGTAATCAAGTGGCTCTACAAGCCGAAGAGTGCATTTAGCGGATGCTCTGCCGACAGTATGGTGAGACGATGATACCGGGATTGGAGGGGGTGGAATTTCTGCCAGAACCAGAAGACCCGCGAATGCTTTCAACAATTGACCCAGGCGCACCGGGTTATTCTGCAGAAGCTTATGGTATGTCAAGTGAAATGGACCCACAAGCATGGAAAGAAGCAGATGCTGTGAAACCCCGTAAAACACCATTTAATCTCCCTTGGGGGTTATGGGTGGCAGTAATGGTGGTAGTTGCTTTACTGTTGACTTACAGTTCACTTGTAGGATATCTTGAAGAATTTATTCCTGAATCTGAGTGGGCTTATGTCAATACTGGTATCCGTGAATTAAACGAAGATGGATTTAGTGGCGCTGGAGTTCGTGTTTGTATTGTTGACACAGGAATTGATAATACACATCCTGATTTGATAGCCGTCAATTTAGTTGGGTTCAAAGATTTTATTCATGAGAATGAAGTCAATCCACACGATAATGATTTGACCCAATCTCATGGTACCATGATGGCTGGGATATTAGCCGCAAATGGCACATTTGAGGGGGGCGCCCCAAAGGTTCAGTTGATTGTGGCTGCTGCCCTAGGAGCTGATGGTGGCTCTGGTTCTGAAGCAGCAGTTGCCAATGCCATTGATTGGTGTTGGACAACAATGGGTGCTGATATCATTAGTCTTAGTTTGGGAGGCAAACCAGATCTTGTCTCAACATTTGGAGGGGTTACCGAATCTGCTGTGAAAGATGCATTAGACAATGGCGTCTTTGTCGTAGCCGCAGCAGGTAATCATGGAGGTGCAGGGCAGGATTACCCTGATGTCACAGTTCCTGCAAATGTTGACGGCGTCATTTCAGTAGGAGCAATCCATCGTAACGGCTCACTTTGGGAGCATTCTAGTTCAGGTTCTTCGACTAATTCATCTGGTGAGATGAGGTCTTGGCCGAATCAAAAACCAGAGGTGGTAGCGCCAGGTGTTGAAATCCATTCTACCTTTGTTTCAGAGAGAACAGGTGCTACATGGTCTAGGAGTGATGGTACTAGCGATGCAACTGTCTTTGTAACCGCTTCTTTGGCGCTAATCTTGGAGAGGTATGATGGCAATCCAAAACTTACACCCACGCACCAAGGTGACCGCTCTCCAATAGAGTTGATCAAAGAAGCGTTGGCCGAATCTTCTCAAGCAGGAACATTTCAAAATCAAGGCGAGCATCATCTTCGCTATGGTTACGGTTCACTTGATGCCGAAGCGTGGTCTGATGCGGTTGGCGAGCACTTGTCATCGTGACAAAAGAATACCTTGTATTATTTGCATACATTATTCTATTCTTGCACAACATATTGAGAGATGATAATACATGTTTCAACCGTCCTAAGTTGATACTTTCGCCTATCATTTGATACAAAACGCCACAAATGGCGCCATTTTTTAATGATACTATTTACTATTGTTTGATACATTTTCAATTGCATTGAGGCGTTTTATTATAACCGATGGGCAATTTCGATGGATTAACAAGGAGTTTGAACCCATGGAGATGAACAATCGAACCACAAGTTTTCTTCTCGTCGCATTATTTGTGATGAGTACAATGACTGCGCTAATGACTTTGACACCAACAGCAGCAGCAAGTAACGAGACTACTAGTGGTGTAATTACTGGAACTGAGATATGGCAAGGTGGCCACACCTTGACTGGAGATGTTGAAATCGCACCGGGTGCGAAATTGATTATTCAACCAGGGACTACCGTGACTTTTCAAAACGGCACATATCTAGATGTGAAGGGAAATCTATGTGCGGGAGACACAACTTGTGGAGCAAGTGGAATGGGAAGTAATGCTAGTAGAATTAAATTCCAATGGGCGACCCCTGCAAATCAATCGGCAACTGGTCGCTGTTACAAGATGATTAATCCTTCAAGTGGTCAGCCACTATGGAATCCTGACCCTTCTTGTTTTGAGGGCGTTCTTGTCCGAGATACAATCGACATCGCTCAAACAAAAATTAATCATCTAACTATTGAAAACGCATACGGCATGCCACGCTATGTTTCAGATCTTGGTGAAGTTCGCTGGGCCTCGTTTATTCTTGATGGAGCAAGTCCAACAGTGACTGAGATAAATTTCAATAATATCAATACTTCAAGTGTTCTAGTTCTCGATTTGGCAGCACCGACCTTCAATGGTGGTACTTTCCAAGTTGGTGTAGAAGCTGCTATTGAGGCATTGGCTGGAAATGCAGTTCAAACATACGGTGCTGGAAGCCCTAGCGGTCCTGTTCGTTTCATGAGTCCAGTCTTTACTGGTACTCAAAATGGCTGTACATCTCAAGATAATGGTCGTCACGTATTATGGGCTCAGAAGTCATTCACAAATATTGACCACGGTGTTGTAGCGAGTTCAGATTATGGCTACAGGTACACAGATTCTGCAGGTGTTGTAAATGCGAACACAATTCAATCCGATTGTACAGGTATTGACATTAATGGCCGTCGTACAGTCATAAACAACGATTATGATCTAACGGTGTCTAACAATACTATCACTACTGGTGATAACTCTCCAGTCACTATATACAACGGTGCACTCGCTCTTGTTGAAGGAAATGTAATGAGCGGTGCTGCTGAAGGTTCAGGGATACAAGTAGTATGTTGTTCATCTTCCGTGATTAAAACTGAAGCAAGAATTACTAACAATGTAATTGGACCAATTACTGGCTACAATGGAATTTGGGGCGTTGGTACTTTTGATATTGAAGTTGACAACAACACCTTCCAAGAAATCAATCGAGAACCATTCATTATTGGAGAATACCACTACCAAGATAGCGGCTGGTCTGTCAGTGCACCTTCAGTAGCAAGGGCGACAATTAATGATAACATCATCAACAATGTTTCAGGAACTTGTGAATCAGAAACTGCTTGGGATGAATCATTCCCTTGCCCTGTTTTCCATGTTTTCCGTGCTAGTGCAACAATTCAGAGAAATGTTGTGTCAAATGTTGCAGGAGATGCAATTCGTGCTCAAGGAGCACTTCTAAATGTGCAAGACAATCAATTTACAGTCGGCGGAGAAGGTGCAAAAATTAATGACCATGCAAATGGTTATGCTTCTCTAGCGTTCTTTTCTGGAAACCAATGGCTTGGTGTTGCAGACATTGTTTACAATGTGACAAAGAGTTCTGTGACTGTTCAATCTGAAACAATTCCTCCATACGCTGGCGGAAATGCAAGCATGCCAATTAAGTTGCTTTGGGACAAAGGTGAGGCATTCGAGCACAATAACTGGGATAATCAGGTCATTCTACCTCCTACACAAATCTTGCCTCCAAAAGATTTCCCATTGTCTCTACAGGCAGTAAACAATTCTACTGTTTTTACCTATGCAAATATGTCAGGATTATCTCTTTCAAAGATTGAAACTGGTGCATCACCAAGTATCTGGTCCGTTCAAGTTAGAGAGGCCGCTCTTGTTCGTATTCGGGCAACGGTTGGTGGTGTGCGAGTCCCAGGTGCAACGATAATGCTAGAAGATGCACACGGAAATGACTTGTATAATATGAAAACCGATTCTCAAGGATTCGCTCCATGGGTTGCTCTACCCTCAGATTTCCACCTAGATATCAGAGGTAACGGAAATAATCCGGATGGATTTGCCGATGATGTTGGTGAAGATTCTTGTGCTGACGGTATGGATAATGATGGAGATTTACTTTATGATTCTGAAGATCCCGATTGCGCAACAGGTTCAGGGACTCGTGAATTATCAAAGTATTTCGTTACAGCATACAAGTTTGGTAAGGGTTACCACAAATCCTCATTTAATCTAACAAGTACTTACGAGGACACACTATCAATGGTAAACTTGGATCCTACTGTTGTGGTTACTCAAAGTGATGGTCATTCGTTCATTCGCAATATCAACTTCACAGGTTATGCCTGGGATGGAAATGTTGGGACAGGTGTATTCGGAACAGATGAACAAGCCCAGTGGGAGCAGCAGGGCGCGGTGCAAAGAATCGAAGTGAAGACTCCAGATTCTAGTTCATGGAACGATGTACGCTATGCTACTGACAACAGCGGTTCAAACGGTGAAGTGACTCGTAATAACCGTCCTTTCAAGAATTGGTACTTTGAGTATGATATGTCAGAGCAACCTGAAGGTGATTACACATTTGACTTCCGTGCATATGATGGTGTAGATTACAGTCCAATTGTAACTAAGACCATCAAGTTAAACACCAATCCTCCAACTATCAATATTGCATCTCCTGTTAATGGTTCAATGCATAATTCTGGGAAAGTAGTATTTTCAGGTAGTTCTAGTGATGCGTATAATGGCGCATTAGGTAGTGATATTCAGGAAATTCATTTCCGTATGTCAAGTCCAACTTGGGCTACTACGACTACATCAATTGCACGCCCACTTGATAGTTTTGGCAACCCTATTGGTTCACTGACAACATGGTCTTGGGAATGGGATTTCTCTGTTATGCCAAAGGTACGTGAAGATTGGACATTTGTGATTTGGGCTTCTGATTCTGGTTATTGTTTGGAAGAAGTTGATACTTGTCAGTCCGTGACTCTTGTTTTGGATATTGATAACAGTAACGCAGAGCCAGTGATTTCATTATTAGCACCATACAATGACGAAGTTATTACGGCATCAGAAGATACTGGTATTTCCGGTATCGCACGCGATACTGATGGCGAGGTAAGCCGAGTTGAAATCCGTATTCGTGATCCACAGGATGGAATGCGTGAGTTACCAAATGCTCCGCCATATGTGACATCAATTGCTGCAAATGGTTTGTGGAGTACTACTTGGGATACTAGTAACATGATTCATGACTTCCACTACCTCATCAGCGCTCGTTCGTTTGATGGCCATTCATACAGCGGTTGGGTCGAAGTAGAGGTGATTATCCATAATCCATCAGATGCAGATAATCGCGCCCCAGTATTCAATAGTTCAGGTTGGGAAAGTGAAGTCATCATCTTCTGTGAAGAGGGCAGTCAAGCTTTGGACCGTTGTGGAAATGGCGGTAGCATACAACTTGCTCCATATTTTAGTGATGAAGATGGAGATATGATTGACTACGATGTATTCGATGACCCTGAAATCATTGCTAATGGTGATTTGCAACACGACGAGTTGTGTGCTGACCTAATTTCAATTGATATTCATGGTAAAGCAACATATGACCCAGTAGGAATGTCTTTCCACACTCCTGATATGGATTTATGGTCTTGTGATGGAATGAAGTTTGTTGGAAAGGATGGCTCTTCTACAGCATACACAATGAATGTGGATTTCACTGTAAGAGCGGTTTCATTCAGTGCTGAGAGAATTGATGGGATAGATGAACTCGGCGAGAGTCAAACTGTAATCTTCACTGGACAAGGAAGACCTGGGGTAGAGGTCATTGCACGTTCAGGGAACACTGGTTTGCGACTTAACAACACTATTGTTGGAGATAACGGCGTTTGGACTATTGAAGTTCAAGGGACTAAATTGGAGAACGGTATGAATTCTGTCAAATTTGAGTATGATGGTGAAAATACTGGTCAAACACTCGATGTGCAAGTAGGTGCAGCAGATGGTAGTAGTGGGCTGGGATGGATTGTTTGGGCAATTCTTGCAGTGATTACTTTGGCAGCACTCGGAGCAGTCTTCATGTTCTTCTTTGTAGAATTTGAAGAGGAACCTGATCCTTCTTTCATTGAGGAAGAAGTTGTCGAAGAGGACACATACGCATGGGGACAAGCCAATCAAACACCAGCAGTTGCAGCAACGCCGGCGCCTGCGCCGGCGCCAGTAGCAGAACCACAGCCAACCTATCCTGGATGGAAGTGGGATCCTGAAACAAATCAATGGATACCAGACCAATAGTTATTGAATCAGTAATACTGAACTTATTAATGGTTAGAGGACAAATTGAGATATTGGGGTAATGTAAATGGTTGTTGCAAAACCAGGTGTGCAAGAGAGAATTTTGCTGCATTTGCGCGATTTTGGTGATTATTCTAGTAAGGTGGAAGTACCCTTTTCACTTTCTCAGATGGGGATTGCAAATGCAGTCGCCATAGCGCGCAGTAACGTCCCTAGAGCAATTGCAGGCTTGAAGGACCAAGGGTTGCTGATAGAAAGGCAGACTCACGTTACAGGTGTGACAAGAAAAAGAAAGGCATACTTCCTTACCGATTCTGGAATGATTGTTGCTGAAGAGACATGGGAGAGGTTAGCAGACCACCCACTACGTCTAATTGGCCAAGATGGGACTACAACAAACACTACACTATCAAAGGCGATAGAGAGTTCACCGTTCCCTATTCGTTCAGTTGATATCATTCGTTACATGGATGATAGCGGCCTAGTTGATTTGCGCCCCTTAAATCCAGAATTAATTGAAAGGGATTTATCCAAACATGTTGAGAAACAATTGGTGACATCTCTAGAAGATTTACCACGCTTGCGTAGTTTTTTCGGGAGAGATACCGAATTAAAGACCATGATTGACCTGCTAGACGCACGTTCGACAACAATTCTTGTCCCAGGTATTGCTGGAATTGGTAAGACTGCGCTGGCCGGAAAGTTGGTTGAATCGTATACACACAAGAGAAATTTGCTCTATCATCGTGTTCAAGATTGGGAGGGCTCTAGAGCCTTTTTGGAGGCTTGCGGAGAATGGCTAGCGGCAATAGGTCATGATTCTCTGTCTGATTATTTGGCAGCTACTCCAGTGCCGGCGCCTCAATTATCGGTTGATTTGATTATTGATGCGTTGACAGATGTTCCAACTTTGATAGTAATTGACGATTTACATAAAGTCGCTGACGATATCCTCTATGCTGTTATTCGAGGATTAACGCAGAGAATGGATGATTTAGATCAAACAGGTCTTATTCTCTTTTCGCGTTCATTCAAGTCTGTAGTTCCGCTAAAAGATGCGGAAGGAAAAATCACTACATTGGTAGTTCCACTTGATGGATTAGATAGAGATGCTTGTAGAAACCTATTACCTTCTCTTGAGCCAGTTGATGAAGTCACTTATCAGCACATTTACGGCCTTTCAAGGGGCCATCCACTAGTTCTAAATTTAATTAACAGGGGTTCAATTGGTACGACATTTTATGAAACTCTTGAAATGTATGTTGAAAAAGAAATTTTCAGTAAATTATCTGGTTCTGAAAAGCGATTATTGGGCGCATTAGCAGTATTCCGTGAACCGATGCCACTTGAAGCATTAAGTGGCCATGACTTGGAAACCAATTTACTTGATGATTTAGTCGAAAAAGGGTTAGCAAGACAGGCTGACTCAGATATGTATGATGTACACGATTTGATTAGAGAATTTTTAACACGTTCACTTGACACTTCCACAAACCATGACTTACATGCTAGAGCAGTTGAGTGGTATAGGACAAGAAAAGACCGTCCCGAAGAACAGGTTGAATTTTTGTTCCATCTATCACATTCAGGTGGTAGTAAAGAGTTAGGGGATGAACTAGCAACTACTGGTGCCAACCTAATTAGCGCAGGGCACATGGAACTGTTTTCAATTCTTGATGCTGTTGAGAGAGAAGATGTTGGTGACAAAGCGTGGACAGTTATTCTAGAATTGTTGGCAAATATCCTCACAATGCAGGGTAATTGGGCTGGAGCAGAATCAAATTACAAAGAAGCGATTGATATGCTTGGCTCAAGCAAAAAAGAAGAATTAATGCGTGCGCGTATTAAATCTAGTCTTGCGGATATTTCCGTTACTATCGGCAAAGCCGATGAAGCACTTACCCTTCACAAAGAAGCGCTTGAATCATTCATCAAACTAAATGACCCGAAAGGGGCGGCAAGAACATACAACAACATGGGGTACATTTACCGTAGGCAAAGAGATGACAAAAGAGCACTTGAAGTCTATGCAAATGTTGAACAATTGCTGGAATCTGAAGATAACCCTGAGTTGGTAGAATCACGTATTAAATTGGCATCTGCCTTTTTAGAAATGGGTGAGAATGACCGAGCTAAGGAACATGCTTTCCTAGCCCATGACGTAACCACCGAGGGCGGGAATGCTGCTCTTCACGCTCGGGCAAGAGGTGTGTTAGGTCGATACTATTCAAAAACTGGTGACCCAGAACTTGCATTGCACCATTACACCGGTGCTCTTGAAGGATTATCAGAGGAAACTGACCACCATGCAGAAGTGGAAATTACTCTACTATTGGGTGAGGTTTTGGTTGATTCTGGGCGGCGTGAAGAAGCAATGGAATGCTATCGTGATGCTCTCTCATTGGCAGAATCTCATGATTACAGGATGTTGATTGGTGAATTGCTTGCTCGTCTTGGAGAGGCGGCACCAGATAAGAGCCGCCGCATGGAATATTTGCAACGCTCTCTCACAGTGTTTAGAGAACTGGGAGCAAATGATAGAATGCGAGATATTCAGGCTAAAGTTCATCGCGCCCTCATGGGATGATTTCTCTTTGAGAATCAGACGCCTGGTTGGCTAGTAGTTAGGGTGATTACTCCGTTTTGCAGAACTACCCAAACCTGTTCTATTCCAGCCAATTCAATTTCTCCTGAATGCCCTGCAGTTCCTGCAGCAGAAATATCTCTAGTAGATACCATTGTTAGGCCTTTATCTTGCATAGTGATTCCACTATCGGTTAGTAACATTTTGAATTCTAAATTTACAGCGGTTGACAATAGCAATTCAACTGGTTCAGCATATGTGATATTGCCATCAAGGCGACTTGCCATATCTGCTCTTTCAACTGCTGCTGCGACAGAATCTAGGTTCTCTTCCATCGCTTGCTCCATCCAAACATCACCACGGGAATCCTGCATTTCCCAAGTCCAAACGCTGAAAAATGACATAAATGACAAACCAAGAAGGAAAGTTAGCACATATCCAATTTCTGTTGCCGCTGCAACAGTGTCACGAAGAAATTCTCTTTCGCGTTTCATGAAACGATCTCCGTTACGATTGTCAATTGACTCAATTGCAAGTTGAACATTATCGGCTCTCCCGAGGCGTGGTATACCGCCTCTGGGCTAGAATGAGTCAATTGAACCCAGCCGACATAATCGTCTAACAAGTCAATACGGCCGGGGAAAGTCAACCAGTCAGCACTGAATGCTAATTCTTGAGACGATTCAGCAGCAATTGCAGCACCATATGGCCCATCCCAACCGCGACGAATTTCGTGTGCTTGTATAGATACTAATTGTTCACGCTGGTTCAATTCAACAGTCATGTCAACCCCGCTATTTCCTAGGGATGAACTCCCGTCAGGCATTGTCAGAGGTATTGTTACGGCTAATCTTGGGCCTGGTCCCTCACGCGCTGGTGGTAAGGTGAGGACATCTGCTTGATACTCTGGGTGGTTGGTGCCAACAAATCCCCCTCGGTATCCTATCTCCATACCTGATATTGAACTTTCAAAACGGTAGTTCAATCGCGGTAGATGTGCACCCCATGCGGAGGCAAGTGTGTCGTGAGGGGCACCTTCTCCGGGGCCGTATAGTGAGACTTCAATCCCGAGTGGGTGGGTGCCATCAATCCATGCAAGCATGATATTCACATCAGATGATTGTGACATATCTTTCCACGGGAGTGTGATTTCAATCCAGCCTGAGGCGCGGTAGCCAATAGGGACGCATCTTTCATTCCCATCATGGCGGATTTCCATCATCCCATCATCTCCTGCGACTGAGATGATGCGGTAAGGTGCATCTTCAAGGAAATCAGTACTGTTGATTGCCGTTCTTACTAGACTAGATGCAGTTGAAGAAAGCGTTGCTATATGGTTTTGGCTTGTTGCATTGAATACGACTTGGGCTGATTGATTGCCACTAAGGTCTCCTAGTATTGTCAGTGATGTTTCGGGGCTTGCGGGCTGAATTAGAACTAATTCATCTCCTGCAGATGTCGGTGTAGCATACGAGTATGCAAGTCCACTTGAACGGCCGGTGTCAAGTGCTGGAATCATTTCTAGTGAGCCAGTACGGTGACGGTTGCTGGTATCTTCTGAAAGCCAATGAATTGTTACTGGGCCAGTGGATACAACCTGTTTGGATTGAGCCGGCCAAGAAATTCTAGTCGAACCTTGAGCCGGGACGGTATTGAAAAGCCCATCAACTTGGACAGCAACTGAAGATGTTGCTGCATTTTCAATTAGTAAACTTCCTGCCGCCGCAGGTAGAGTATGGCTGACACCAATTCCACTACCTCCATCATCAGGCCAAACAGTTGCCCCTGCTCCTGAACCCCACGTCATCATCAGATGAGCAGGGGCGCTTGATTGTACAGACATTACATCTCCTGCAGTAGCAGTGAAATCAAGATTCCAAGAAGAATCATCACTGGTGCTCTCTGTGCCCGATGCAGAAATAGAATCCCAACTAACAGTTGCTAATCCTGATGTGACTAGATGGAGGCTAACATCTCCTGTCGGCAATGGGATCGTCCAAGCTCGACCTTTGCCATCTGTAGGATTATTGATATCCGGTTCAACCATTGTTGCGCCGGCGGTACCGCGCAAGAAGAGAACTTTGAGAGGCCCGTCTGAAGTTAGCCAACTATCTCCATTTGTTGTACTAGCCATTGACATACCAGGTGTTAGAGTGAATGGCGTAGAGTCGCCATCACTAGTCAAGGTTACACTAGTTGTGTAAAGTGGTTGTTGTAGGGTGGTTACAGGTGTTGCAATAACAGTGCCACTAAGGGATGGGAGTCGGTAGTTCCAGAGAGATTCTTCGCTAGCACGTAGGTCGGAGAAGCACGCTGCTGAAACTTCACTATCTGGGTATCTAATTCTAGTAAGGTCATCTAAATCAAGCAAATCATCAAGGCGGAAACTCCCCTCTTCGGTGAATGAGACAGAATACCAAGTCCCTCCACGGGTAAAGTCCCAACCTAATTCGCCACTATGTGGGCGAATTTGCATGGTGGCGGAATCACCTGGGAGCCCAGTTTCTGAGATGCGAACAGTCTCTTCTGCTAAATCAGCCATCTGCCCAGCCATTGCTTGACGTTCAATTGAACCATGTTTTTCATTAATGACCGGAGTGATAGTTACCATCATCCCCGAAATGATGGCTAAGACTCCAGCAAAGAGGAGGACCGTTGCGATTGCTGCTGAAACAGCATCATCATCAAATCGTCGGCGCATCAGTATATCACCACCGATTGTAAACTAACTAGAAGTTCGAATGGAGGGTCAGTAGGATATAGTGTCATTCCATCAAGTCCTGAAAGGCGTCCATACGGTCCAAATCCATGGTAATCTTCAACAGAATCACCTGTCAAAAAGAGATTGTAATCTCCTGTCCAGTGGTGCGCATATTGTGGCGAGATTGATGGGTCTCCTGCGATTTCGACATCAATAATTAGATTTCGTGCTTCTTCATTGAAAAGAGTCTGTTGGCCGTTGGAATCAATGTGGACATTGGTCATGTGCCGGCTTGCTGTGGAGGAGATATCCAAGTCAAGTAGGATAAGTGAAACTCTAGGGGTCCCATCAAGCAGAAGGTCGGTGTTTAGGCGTGGGAATTGTTTTACTGCCACAGGTTGTTTTGGTAATTTTTCAATTCTTCCACCATTGATAAGATCAACAGAATAATCTCCGTCTGTCATAATATTCTTCATTCGAATCCCGTCAAGAGAAACTTCCACAAAACGATGTGAAATAGCGCCGTGAATATCTTCTATGTCTATGAAAATGTTTCCAGATAATCCTGAAATTGTAAAGTTGCCCGAGCCGTTTGTTAGGCTCAATGTTTGGTTTGAATTAGCATCTGAAAGATGAACGATAGAAGCGGTACGGTTGAGGCTTGAAACTATCAACGAATCGCCGTAGAGGCTGACAATGGTTCGGTCGAAACCATTCAAATCGGCTTGGACTTGCCATATTTCTGCATCTCTTAAAGAGTCCATGGAGCGAGAAATTTGGGCGTTTTGTTGAACAAGCCCACTCCCCTCTGGTGTTTGGGCTGCAATTAATATTCGGTCATTTAGTTGAGTAGCAGCAACTGAGCCTGAAGACCATTCTCGATTGTCGCTGATATCGTCCATAAATGGGCCAAGAAGGACGAAAACACCGCCTATGACAGTGACGACCATTGCCAAAAGCATGGTCACTCCGAGGATTTCGCTGACCGCGTTTTCAGCGTGGCCACGAGTTCGCCTCATAGAGGCGACTAGTCCTTTGTGTTCTTATGACTTCGCCGAGGTAACCATCGCCTACGGCGATATTTCCTCAAATTCAGTTCTTCCAGATTCCTTAACTCAGATTGAAATCGCACCACTCGCAATTATTGGGCTAAAAAGCAAAAATTTTAGCGGAATCAAATCACTATTTTTTCTGATTCAGATTGCCCGAGATAGTGTGAAAAATCAGGCCCCTCTTGGGTGCTGATTGAAAGGTCTCCAGAGAACAAATCATCTATCTCCAATAGTACTTCACTTTCAGCCATATGCGGGGCGTTATTTTGTTCACTCAAATGAGTTAGTACAATGCTTCTAGTATGGCTGCCTACGACATTTGCTAACAACTCCGCAGTCTGGCGGTTTGACAAGTGACCCCCGCGCCCAGAAATACGTTGTTTTAATTGGCTAGGATAGGGCCCCTCCCACAAGCGTTCAGAGTCGTAATTTGCTTCAATAGAAATGTGCACACAATCAGACATATATCGAATTAATTCATCGTTCCATGAGCCTAGGTCTGTAACAACCGCAGCACGCTCTCCACGGTGGCTTGCAATGAATCCAACATTGTCCGACCTATCATGATTGACGGAGACAGGTAATATACTCAAATCTCCTCCTAAATTAATTCGCTCTAACGACTCAAATAATTTGCACTCATTGACTGGGTCCATTCCCATACGTGCACAAGTCTCAAAATTGGCAAATACTGGAATATCCCATCTCCTCTGGGCGATCGTCGCACCTTTAGAATGGTCTGAATGGTGGTGGCTGATGAGGATGGCATCAATCTCGCTAGGACATATTTCTAAGAGGGCGAGACGCTTCTCTAACTGGCGCCCTGAGAAACCACAATCTAACAGAATTTTTGTCTCATCGGTGGCTAGGAGTGTGGCATTTCCTTTGGAGCCTGTGCCGAGATGAGTGATAGAGAGCGTCATCTAATTTTGAGCGGAGCGCGGTCACCCCTTGAAACTCACCCTCGGTACAACAAAGAAAAGCCCATTTTACTCTGCTTTGAAATTATTCGAAATAGTAAATTTTGTTGAAAAACGGTCTCGCTGTCTGCTGTTCACCATTCTTTTTACTCAGCATCAAAGTTAGTTTATTATTTAGGTCCATTTCATTATTTTTTCACCAAATCGGAATATATTCAATTTTGCCTGTATGAACTGTGCTCCATCAGCATCATAAGGCAACCCGTAGGGTTGTTACAATAGCAGCGTATGCTGTGGGTGATACCTATGCGCAGAAAACAGACAGTTCTCTTCATCACTTTACTATTGATTGGAAGCCTTGCCTTTGTCTCAATGACAAGGCCGGCATCAAATGTGGATTCAGTTCACCCTGATGATACAACAGGTGAAGGTCCACCAATTACAGATACTGACAAGGACATGATTCCTGACCTGCACGAGCAGATGTTTGGTATTGCAAGAAACATCACATTGGATGAAGTAATTTACACTATCAATGGTTTAGATTATGAAAATGCATCCGATAATGAATCTGATTTTGATAAGGACGGGCTCAATTCCTTAGAAGAGTATTGTTGGCCATATGATTTGGAACATTGTTTCACAGATCGTAAGTCACTCACTGGAGTTCCTCCAGAAATGACGGAGTCAGGAATGCGAGAGTTCCTTGACCCTCGTCTAAGTGATACTGACGGTGACGGATTACCTGATGGATATGAAATTTGGATGTGTATGAGGGAGACGGGTTCCAAAAATGAATCTATGGCTTGGGAGTGTGACGATTTCGACCCCTTGAATGCAAATGACGGTTTCAATGATTCAGACCGTTGTTGGGATGGTGAACTCGGTTGTGGTGATGGATTTGACGTTGACCGTGATGGAATAATAGAAGTCCATGAATGGTATACAAATGCAGAGGAATATAATTACGCAGCCCCAGATAATTGGACTACTGAAATTCACGGATTGCGCTGTCTTGACTTAATGGATGCTTGTGCAGAAAATGTTTCTCGTCCGACAGGCTCATCAGGTTGGCTTGGTACTGACCCTCTTCGAAATGATAGTGATTATTACTATTGGTCTGGAAGCCGTGAGTTGGCAAAGAGTTCACGTGGCGATGCTATTCTAGATGGATGGGAAGTTTTCTTCGGCTTAGATCCATTGAATGAATCTGATAGTTTACTTGACAGTGATGTTGATGGCTGGGACTTGAATCGCGATGGAATGATAATGCCAGATGGTTCAAGAGCAACGATATATCTTGGTGAAGCATATTCAAATTTAGAAGAATATTACACCTATATCGATAATGGGACGTGGGTGAGAGCCGGAATGAAGTCAACCCTTCTAGGTCAATCTGGTGCTCCGGTTTCTATGTATGACCAAGGTACGACACCACACATCATGCATCACGATGTTCGTTCTTTGCAAGCAGATGATATCCTTGGCTTACTATACGTTGGCACAAAGCGCGGCGTCTCAATATTCGAACCTAATACTGGTGGTAGTTGGGATTTGGCTTTGCCGCCAGGTGGCGAATTGAACGATATGATTCTCTGGGCCGACCAAGGTGGGGAGCAGCGGCTTGTGTTAGCAACCAATGATGGTGTTGAAGTTTGGACTTTAGATGGAAATGGTTTCCGTAATGAACTCGCTGGAATAACTGGAGTTGAGATGGGGGCCGTAACTGGATTATACCAACTTGATACTGGTTCAGGTAATCTTGACTTGTTGGCATCTGGAGAAGGTTCTCAAGCGTGGACGATGACAATTGATGGCTCTAGTCAAATTACTAATTTCAAGGTTGCAGAAACTCTGAATGAGGCACTCAGCATGGAGAACGCTACCGTTCAGGCAGTAGCGCACACATCAGTCAATGGTGGATTAAAGAAACTCTACGTTGGAACAGATAAAGGATTCTTTGTTGCAAGCACAGAGGATGCGAATGGTGATTTTCCAGTCGTGTGGATTTTCAATCAGACCGATGCCGAGGATTTTGTTCGTCAAGCAAATGCTCAGAATATTTCTCATTCAGCTAATGTTAGAACTTTAGTGTTGGATGGCCCTAGACAACCAGACGGTAGTCTTTCTAGCACTCAGACACTTTGGGTTGGAACTGGTGGCGGAGTCCATCAATTCTCGCTATTAGATGAGGACGACCCGGCAATTGCTTTCTCCCGTGACCGTATGCAAAACAATGACTTTGATATTGAAGGTGCAAATGATGTCCATGCAATATTGCCACTTGGTGATGAGGTGCTCATTGGTTCTAGGTTTGGCACATGGTCTCTTGATGGTGACCATGCACGCGCTCTTGGGGTAAATAGCCAAGATACACGCATTCCTGGTTTTGTTACTGAACTTGTAGTCATGGATGTTAATGGGAATGACACTATCTTTGCTGGATTACACCCTGGTCGCTATTCTAACAGGATGCTAATCAATCCATTTTCTAATGATTCAGATTTGGATGGTATGCCTGATGGTTGGGAAAATGCTCATGGCTTAGACCCAACAGACCCATTTGACCGCGACGAAGATTTGGATGTTGACGGAATCAATCTAAATCCATACGAAGACAATTTGATTGACCATAACTGGACCAATCTTGACGAATACCGTTACATCGCAAGCACACCAGAAGGGTGGAATGGTACTGACCCAAGATTATCTGATACAGATGGCGATGGTTTGCTTGATGGCTCTGAGTATTGGGGTTGGTTTTACGACCAAACGAATTTCACTTGTCATTACGAAATAGGTCAGTATGTATGTGACCAAGCAGAAGGCGAAGCGGCCGCTCAAGTCTATGCTGTAGGGTATCCCGGTACTCAAGCTAGTGGCGGAACTGACCGTACGACTGACCCGACAAACTCTGATTCTGATGGCGATGGTATGCCAGATGGTTGGGAAATTGAAAACCGTCGTTGGATAGGCACGAGTTTCCATGGTGGAAACGAATGGTCTCTTGACCCACGTGACCCTTCTGATGCAAATGAAGACGCGGATAGTGATGGTTTGACAAATATCTGCGAATATCAGTGGGAACTTCTCTTACAAGCAGCATTAGAAGATGGTTTGCCGGCGTTTGGTGAATCAGCAGAAGCAGCAGCAGATTGGCATAAAATAGATCCAAATAATCCCGATTCTGATGGTGACTCACTCCCAGATGGTTGGGAATCGAGATATTCCTGCACTTGGTCAATAACTAATGTTGGAATTAATCCACTCAATGGTAGCGATGCTTTCTCGAATCCCGATGGTGATGGTTATGATGCGAATTTAGATGGTATTCTGCAGCCGGAAGAAGAGTTCAACAACTGGATGGAATACCACATAAGAGACGACCAAATACTGGGCAACATTACAGAAAATGGTGTTGAATTGCCAGCCGGTTTTTCCACATCATTATGGAATGATACTTGGGTTTCTAGTGCCTCACGGCCATTTGGAGAGACGGCTAGTGCAGTCACCCTCGCAAGTGTTCCAGGCATGCCTTTGACTGACCAAGGTTCAGCAAACCCATTGTTAGCTGATACAGATGGTGATGGCATGCCAGATGGTTGGGAAGTTTGGTTTGCTCGTTGGGATACATTTGATTCTGAATGGACTTTGAACCCTGTAAATGAATCTGATATCTTCAATGATCCTGATGGCGATGGGATGACGAACTGGGAGGAATACAATAGCATTGATGCAACCATTACTGAAACCGATGTGAATCAAACTTCACCACAGTATCATCCGTTTAAGTTAGGGAATGTACTGATTTTGACGCCATGGAATCTTGCAGTCGGGACCTCCTCTTTTGGGACATACGTGACACCTGAGCAATACGCTTTGAGTGGTCCAACATGCGACCCCAATAACGGTGACAGCGATGGTGATGGGTTACTTGATGGAATTGAGTTACTCTTTACTCAGTGGAATTCAACATTCCAAAATTGGTCACTTAATCCGCTTGTTGCAGGCGATGGCGGTGGTGATGGAGACCAAGATGCTTTGACAGACCGTCAGGAATTAAATTTGACTTATGAGAATCCCTTGAATGGTGGTCTTGCACCACCTGATGCTCCAAAGATGTGGGAGGAGGCTTATGCCCTTGAGCCACAAAACTTTACCAGCAGAATGCAGTCTATATTAGACAATAAATTAGGCCGCGCTTACTTGGCTTTGGAACAGCATTCTGAATGGGTGACTACTGGAATTAGCAGACCTCTTCTTTCAACCTTAATTGGTATCACAGACCCGACTAACAATGATACTGATGATGATGGTATGATTGATGGTTATGAGTACTGGTTTACTGAGTGGGATTTAGATGAAAATCGCTGGTCAATGAATCCATTGACTCAATCAGATATTGATGCTGACAGCGACGATGATTC
Source organism: Methanobacteriota archaeon (assembly GCA_018650285.1). GTDB lineage: Archaea > Thermoplasmatota > Poseidoniia > Poseidoniales > Thalassarchaeaceae > MGIIb-Q1. The sequence continues at coordinate 49,827 of JABIGF010000019.1, read as the reverse complement.
GTATGACTGCAACGAAGATGGTGTCATACAAATGTCTGAGAGATATACTAATTTGAGAGAGTATGAAGCACGTATTTATGGTAAAGAATCACTACGATATATGTTCCCGCCTGGAGTGGGTTTAGTCGACTTTGGTGATGATGCAATTAATGCTCAAATGAGTGAGAACTCGTTGACTTGGGAAGAAAGTCGTCAAGTAGTCGTCAATATTTTCTCATCCAAGGATGTTACTAGCACGGAAAGGTTGGCTAGAATCAATACTGCGTGGGCTGATAATTTCAATATCAGCTTACTTGGAATTTCAGACCCTACACATCCAGATAGTGACATGGATGGTTTGCCTGATGGTTGGGAATTCTGTTACGGTGTATATGATGAAGTAATGCCGGTCAATGAGTATAGGTGGACATTGAATCCTGTAAACCCACTAGATGCGCACTATGACCCAGACCTTGATGGTTGGTTTGACCGTACTATTGGCGATACTCCTGCTGAACAGGGAAGGTGGGAAAGTCACTCTTTCACGCCCGGCTCTATTGATGACCAATATGCACCAGGTAACTCTCCTCTATTCTTTACCAATTGGATGGAGTATGATAATGGTACAAGGCCTGACCTTAATGATACAGATGCAGATGCAGTCAACATGATTCGTGTTGCTAATGGCGTAGACCCAATGTTGACAGATGATTACTACCGTAATTGGGCTTTAACTGATGGACGTGAAGTTTTGAAATATGGTTCGTCGCCGGTTGACAATGATACTGATTGGGATATGTTGCCTGATTGGTATGAGTTCCAATTTGGTTGGAATGAGACCAATGATAATTGGTCATCCTATCAACAGATAGAAGTTGTTTGGGAGCAGTATTCAATTATTGGCAACATTGCAATGCGACCATTGCATGCAAATGGTACATTGTTGGAGCGCCCACTATTGAATTGGACTTGGGTTACATTTGACCCAACCGACCCAGCGGATGCCCTTCAAGACCCAGATAAGGATGGTAATTGGGATTGTAGTAATGTTGGCTGTACCTATATTCCGTACAATAATTTCCAAGAATTCTTTGGATTGACAAATCAATCAATTACTTCTGCAATGTTAGCTAGAGCGACACCAGTGACAATTGCTGGCTCAGATCCTCCGATTCAGATTGTCGCCCAAGAATGGTGGGAATTGCAAACCGCTCTCCTTGCTAAAGGTAGGTCAAACGAATATGATTGGAATTATTTCAGAATGTTCCGAATAAATCAAATGTCTGACCAACTTTATGCCCTAGTTGTTGATGATCACGATGTTGATTATTTGACCATTAACGGCGCCGATGATACACCTATGGTCAAGGGCGACTGGACAGCCGATTGGGACCGTGTGTTCGGAGACCAGTATCACTTGCCAAATACTGGTTTAGGTGAGAATGTGTATGGTTGGTGGTTACTTGATTACAATGGTGACATGATTGCCGATGGTACAAATCCTCTTGATTGGGATACAGATGGCGATTGGCTAAACGATTGGTTTGAAATTGAGAATGATATGTTGGATGGAATCCGAGGAAATGGGCCATCACCGATTCGATACGATGACCGAACAACGAACAGTGGTTGATGTTGATTTGGTCTTGATTGTGACCTATGGTCACCCGTGACCAAGCAGGGGAGATTTCAAAGGTGTGAAGATTGTCTGAAAAAAGGAGGGGATGAGGTGTCAACAGGGCTAAACACAAATCGAATCCCATTGTTTCTCGTCGTGTTATTCCTCCTTGGCTCTCTTGCACCAATGCTAGAATTTTCATCTGAAGTGGCTGAAGCATCTGGTGGGACTAGACACATTTACACATTTTCAGATGGTTCAACGGAATCAATTGCTCTCTATCAAAGTGGCCAAAAAGCAACAAATATCAAAGTTGCTTTGCCAAAAGGTGCTGAAGTTACTGCGGTTGAAATGACTCTTAGTGGCGCATCTTCAACTGGTTGGAATCAGATTCAACATAACTCTAGAGCAAATTGGTTAGCGGGCGAATCTGTTGACACAGAAACAAGGTCTGATGCAGTTTCTCTTGGCCTCGCTTCACAACAATTGAATTTCTCGTCTCACGGAGTTGATGAAATTGCAACAACAGGTACTGCTTGGTCTGATAACGGTTCTTTTAGCATCCGCCAACCACGAACATCAAATGCATCTGAAACAAGATTTCACCCTCAGGTCACCATATCGTCTCCCTTTGGCAATCAAGGCGCTGGTGCTGCACTAAATTACCGCGGTTGGACTTATGTCTCAACATTCGCATCTACAAATCTTAATCAATTAGTAAAGAAAACTTATCCTAATAATTTGACTACTGCGACTTCAATAGTTATTGATGAGGCAAGTTGTAACATCCCTTCACCTGCAGGTTCAACTTGGAGCGCATATTACGGTTTTAGAGATTGGACTATTGGTGACGATGAAAAATTGTATGGGATACTTGGACTCAATAGGCAATATTCATCAATTAACGAACTTGTTCTTGTTGTAATGGATATCAGATACGAAGATGTTTGGACTTGTTTGAACACCTATGATATCTCAACAAATTCGTATGGTCCTTACACTGGGATTTCCTATGACCGTAGCCGCGACCTCGTTTGGGTTCTACATGGGGCGCGCAGTACTATCACTCCCTATACCTTCAATTCTGACGGGTCGTTTGAGAGAGATTCAGATTCACAATATTCCTATTATTCAAGTTACCCCGAACAGAATGGATTGGTAGCAGACAACAATATGTTCTATATTAGATGTAAAACAACTGGTTGGGCATATCAAGACAAGTTGGTAGCCTATGCCGTAAGTGGCACCTCAACAACTCTTGCTAAGCAGACAGGTGAGCGTCTAATCAGCGCAAACGGATTTGGTTTGTATTACAATGGAATTCGTCTCTCATTAATTGACCATAATATGTGGTCAGCCCGATATTACCGTGAGTATGGTAGCGGTTGGGCTTATCCAATTTCACCTCAACCAGGGACAGCAACATGGGTATCGGAACCAATAATCACGAATGACGATGTCTTGATGGCTAATGTTGAGACATCTTGGACAGCGACATCAGCTGGTGATCGAGTTGATTATTGGGTTAGCGCAGATAATGGTACGCATTGGGTTCAAGTGACAAATAATGAAACAGTCATTTTCTCAAATCCAGGTGACCATTTACGCTGGAAATTGCAATTAGTTGGTGGGACTGCAGTTTCATGGTGGGTGAATATGGAATATGGTACCGAATTTGCTACATCTGGTTCATGGACATCTCCGGTTATTCCAACTGGTACGCAAGTTGGAACAATGCGTCCACAGTGGACATCAACTACACCTACAGGTACTTCAATGAGTGTTGAAGTCAGTAATGACAATGGTTCAAATTGGCATTCTGCTACAAATAATCAATTAATTGAATTGCAAGTCCAAGGTTCAAAATTGATGTATAAAATTGATTTCACCACTAATGATTCATCAATAACTCCACTTCTTCATTCATTCACACTAGATTATGAAGAGGGATATCCAACTGCAGTTAGGTTGGATATCGGCGATGATAACACAAACGAATTCATCGGCACAGGCTTGCTAAACTCTCCAATTGATATTGATGGTGCGGCATTAGTTTCCGCTTTCAATACCCACATTGCCAATAATGGAGTTGGTGTTTCTAACGTCACGCTCGGTATTTCCGCAGGTTCACCCGGGAGAATTATGGTCTCAAATCTTGATGTCACATATCGGTTGAATACTCGTGCTCTAGATGTTACCGTTGAAGGCAATATGCTGGTTCCCGATGGTGATAGTCGTATTCTTCTAGTTCGTGTTGCTGAAGGTGATGAAGCAGACCGTATCAATCAAGTTCAAGTTGAACTCATTGCAAATGGTCGCAATAATTCAGTAATTCAATGGCAGACTGGAAATACTTGCAGTACATTGTCAAATAGTGATAACCTCATTGATTTTGACGCTGGCAATTGCACGGCATCTGAAGGAGCAGATGGTATATTTTCTATCCTTCTACCAATTCAATCCACATGGGAATGGGATGATGAAACAGATGTTGAAGCTAAAGTCACAGTTGATGATGACATTGGCCGTCAAGTCAATGGTTGGCAAACAGATGACCTCGACTTGAGGGTTGAGAACGATATTGTTCTCATGAACCTAGGTGTGACTGACGAAACAGGCAGAGTTCTTCAAGCCAATGATTGGATGCGAGGTGGAATGGATATGACATTTTCAGGAGCCATTGTATTCGAGGGCACAAGTTATACTCCTAAAGCCGGCCAGTTTAGTATTGAACTGACAGGTCAGAACTTGACCCAAAATGGTCTTCCAGAAGAACCAGAAAAGCAATTTCATATTGAGTCAAATCCAAGCCATGGACAATATATGTTCACCTTGGTATCACCTATCGAGTCATCTCAAGGTGGCATGCTCTTTAGAATCAAAGCCGTAAACATGCAAAACGGCTCAACATACATCAATCCCGATTTCAATTCTGTTCGTATCGTCCTAGATGGAAATAGCCCACTTGTGATAGAGGCAACCCCTAATGATGGGGCTGAGAGGCATAAAGGAAATCCCGACCAGCCAGTGAGAATTGTAGTTCAAGACTCAGTGGACCCACCCACACTCCTAACATTGCACTATTGGCGCCAAGGTCAAGACGATTTGAATTATGACCAAATACCTGATGAAAATGAGTACGTAACCCTTTCACTTAGAACACCCGAGTTGCAGCCTGGTGGATTGAATATTTTTGAAGGTTTGATTACAGATTCAATGAACAAACATGGGGAATTTGTCTCATTCTATCTCTCTGGTGCTGATGCGCAAGGAAATGAATTGGCAATGGGAGGTGGCCCTGTTTGCCCCGATGGTAACGCACCATGTGGAGACCTTCCTAGCCAAAGTCCAGCCGAGTGGGATGCTGATTTAGTCACATATAGAATCCGTGAAGAATTTGAACCTGAGTTGGTAATTGATGGTAATACTACAATAATTGGTCACGATGACTCTGAGCCATTACACCCTGGTACATTGTATACAGCCGGTTTACGTATTTGGGACAATAATGGTTGGAATGATATTGAAAGTATCAAATTGGCTCTAGGTAGCGATATTGATGCAAATGATACTGCAATTTGGGCTAACTTTACCAAAGAAGCAGACGGTAATCTTTCGATGTACCTAGAGTCTGGTGGTTCTGGCTTGGCTGTTTCTAATTTGTACAGTTCTTTCTCAATTTTCAATGAGACTGCGATTGATTTAGCTATTCAATTCCAGTTGACATGGTTATTTTCAGAATCATGGGATACTGATGGCGATACCACATTCATCCCAGTTGTAGAAGTTACTGATTGGCCATGTATTGATGATTCTATTGACCCTTGTTACGAGCATCGTAATGGGTTAGGGAATGACCGATGGAGTCTTGATAACGATTTGCGATTCGATATGGACCCAGGTCACTTTACAGCAATTGATCTTGCTACTGGGCGAAATCTGTATACTGGTGGCGATGAGCAGGAAACCATTGCCGCAGGCCAAGTTGTTAGGGTCAATGGTAGAATCCTCTTCAGTGAAGATGAAACTCCAGCGCCAGAAGGTGCTTTTGATATTGTAATTGGTAATTTGGAATTGGAATGGCGAGCAGTCCCGCGTTCGACAGGTGAATTTACTAGCGATATTTTAGTTCCAAATGTCAGAAGTGGGCATTTAGATATGATCGCTTGGCTAGAAAATCTTCCGGGCTTAGCATCTGATGAAAGCGAAGAACAACCTAGGATTCTATTAGAGGTGGATGGGAACTCGCCACAGATTAATGCCATCAGTCCCTCAGGTGATATTGCTATCACAGATGCGTCTGAAATTCCAGTATTCATCAATTCAAGCGATGACCACGGTTTCATCTCACAACGGTCAGCAGTTTTGCATTACAAGGTGAAGGCAGGTGAGTCTGAAGTTTCGCGTGGCTCGCAAGAGTTGGGGACACTGCTTGAGCAGTATGGGTATGGTCACTGGACAGGTGTTGTTGACCTCACTGATGGAGGGGTGACCGAACTTCTCCCTGGATATTCTGTGGATGTTTGGGTGACTGGTGCCGATGCGGCAGGAAACCCCTATGTTTCTGAGAATAATACCGAAAACGTACCTCTGACTCAATGGAGAATCATTCGAGTTGGGCCAGTTGTTTCTTTGGTAGATTTAGATGTCTATTGGTCCGATGCAACGCCTGTATCAGGCGAGAATGTTAGTTTACACATTGCTGGTACTAATCAGAATAGTGAGGAAGGTACCTTGACTTTTGCTCTGCAGCAAAAGACAAAAGATGGCGATTGGATTAATGTTAACAACGCCTCTTCAGATTCACTATTGAGGCCTAATGGGGAATTTATTTCAGAGATTTCAATTAAAACGGATGAAGTCGAAGAAGAGACCGTTGAGAGATATCGTCTAGTTGTCAAAGATGGCCATGTTATCCTTGATAGAATGTCTCTTGACCCGTTGATATTGCAACCACCTGTTGCTCGTGATGGAGAAGCAATTTCCCAACAATTTAGTGAGCAAATGGGCACTGTGTTGCTTTACATTGCTTTGATGGTGGCATTGATTGCAATTGTTGTACTTATTGTAATGAACAGAAAACTATCTGAGGCCGAGATTGACTTTGATCCTGCAGACCAAACGATGGAAGTTGATGGCGAATTGGATTCGCCCCCACCGCCTCCTGGTTTTGATTTAGGTGATTCACCTCCACCTCCACCGGGTTTTGACCCTAATGCAACACCCCCTCCACCAGTTGGATTTGATCCGAATGCGGGAAGTAGCGAAGTCGTCGCGGCGGAGCAAGAGGTGGCAGCAGCACCATCTGTCAATTCTGGCTGGACTGATGAGATGTTGATTGCTCAAGGTTGGACTCAATGGCAAGTTGATACTTGGAGAGCAGAACAGGACGGCAATTCTTCGCCTGCTGCAGTTGTGGAACTAGAATCAACCTCAAAATATGGATTTGAAGACCCACCTACTCAGGCCGTTCAAGTGTTGGTTCCAACAGCATTAGATGTAAAACTGCCAGCAAATCATCCTGCCGCAGGTTATAATTATTCAGATTCAGTTGTTGATTCAGTGATGGAAACACATGGTATTACTGACAAAGCAGCATTTATGGAGCATGCTATTACATTTGATTTAGATGGCAATAATTATCTCAATGGAAAGGAACTTGAAGAAGCTGCAGCATCATTCAAATCATAATGAATAGATTATGCTGAATAGGTTTTTGTTACCGAAAGCATTGCAGTTTGATAAGCATCAAAGATTGACCATAGCCAAATAAGTGGCCAAAGTAAACAGAATAGTAATGGGATTTGCAGTGCAAACCAATCAAATGCTTTAGAATGCTGGCGGTTGAAATGTTGCCCAAGAAATAGGAATGGAATAATTGCTAGAGAAGTGGCAATGAGTGGCCGAATAGCCCCCCAAGGGCCAACACCTCCAGTGATTTCACTGAGGACAACTAGAACAGCGTAGAAGGGTGTGTGCCATTTCGGAGAATTCTCTAATTTCTCACGCAAGCGCTCTCCAACGCGCTCTGAAAATCCTCCGCTCACACCTATTCCTCCAAGTTGTACATTTTGAGTCCGACGGTCATTTGTTCCATTATCTGTTGAATTGTTCAATTGAAGCCCCATCGCCGATTAAGCGGAACCAGTGAATTGCTAAGAATAAGAGACCAATCGCTACTACATAGATTACGATGTAAAAGTCAAGACCAATTCTTGTCACTAATGTGTCAGCAAGGTTATCAATTCTCCAACCTATTATTGCCGATAGAATGGATGCGATAATGAGGGTGTAGGCACGACGAGATTGTGCCGCTTCCGATTGGTCAGAGAATTGTTTTGGACCAATTCCCAATTTTAGGACCATACGTAACCAAAGTGGCAATAATCGTTTGAAGTCGTTTAATGATTGTGAGCAAACCCATAGGGCAGCCCCACAACCAAATAGAATCAAATCGCCCTCTGACCATAACCACTCAGTTGGATTGATTGAGAAGGCGATATCTGCTAAAGCGACAATAACTGAGACGAATCCGATTGCATAGATCATTGCATCTGCAAGTAAAAGGCCGAAATTAGCAGTAATTTCTCCATCGATTTTTTCAAATCGGGCACGAGAATGCTCTAGAGAGAGGCGCTCAATGTCGTCCACAATTGACTGCGTGAGCAATCGGTGACATAATGGATGCCCCGCCGCCGCCTGTGTTCAGAGCGATTGTGAGGGGTGGGTATGGGACTCAAAGTATGGTTGTCTGGATTTGAACCGTTTGGCAAGCACAACGAAAATATTTCTGCTCAAATAGCGAATGAATTAAGCGGGTTTAGTGGTGTAATTCCATTAGGTGATGCGATAGGTCCTTTTGCTGCAGAATATAGAGAATCTGAAGTTGATATTGAATCACAGATTCTGACCGTTGATGCTAATGGGAGTGTGATGATAGCAGAACGGCTGGCCGATACTGAAGAATTCACTCCTCAAGCGATTGTCCATCTTGGTTTGGCTGAAAACCGTGAGCACATTTCACTTGAAGCAACAGCATTCAATGAATTGGATTTCCGTATCAAGGATAATTCAGGCCGCCAAGAAAAGTCTAGTGTTGTTTCTGAATCAGGGCATTCAATTTTGCATACAACATCTCCGATAAACTTGCTAATGGCAGAATTTGATGGCGACCAAAACATTGTCAAAAGTATAGACCCAGGGCGTTTTGTCTGTAATGAGACCTATTTCAGAACTCTTGAAGCAGTTGAACAAAATGATTTGAAAGAGAGAATAGGAAGGGCAATACCTGTCATCTTCGTACATCTGCCTCCGGCTGAAATAATGCCAATTGATGTACAACTTGAATATGTGAAAAGAATCATTGGGATTGTTGTACAAAGGCCTGAGATGCAAGTTGTGGGCGGTATGTTAAGGGATGAGAATAACCGTTTATTGGCTGCAAGAAGAGCCCCTAAAGAATACATGAATGGTTATTGGGAATTTCCTGGGGGTAAGGTCGAGAAAGGCGAGACAAAAGAGGCAGCAATTAGCCGCGAGTATCACGAAGAGTTCGGCTGGGTAGTCAAACCTTTACGTGTGTGTGATGAATACTCTCATGCGTGGCCCGAAATGGTCGTTCATCTGACTTTTTTCTTGTGTGAATCCGAGGGGGAGTTACCTCCAGCAGTAATGACTTCCCACGATGAAAACCGTTGGCTTGCCGAGGATGAATTGATGAGTGTTGAATGGCTTCCACCAGATGTAGAATTTGTTAAGCGAATTCAAGAGCATGGCGTGGCTAATCTTTGAGGCTGAAAACCGGCGTAATTGCTGATTAATCTGAGTCGGTCAAATTAGGTTGGCTTGGGTCGACCCATTCACTGACTTCACCACTACGCCGCATGGCATATTCATCGCTAAGGGAACGAGGGAAATCAACCCGCCCTTGATGCCAAGTTGCTTCTTCTATCCATGCTGCTAAATTATTGCCAGAAAGTGTTACTTCAAACGTGCCGCCAAGAGTTTTCTCATCATTCAAAACAAATGCAACTTTCCCAGCACTAGCAGCTTGTCGCGATAGTGAAAAAATGGTATTATCATTGTGTAAATTGGCACCCATAGCATCCAATGCAGTATCAAGGATTCTTTGTTTGGAGATTGAATCTAGAAAATTTGTTAAATCCACGTTGTCAAATGTCCATTGTTGTTCTTCTTGAGTGGTTGGGAATACCTCTATTTTCACATCTAGAGGAGATAATGTTGGGAAGAGAGCAACTAATGCTTCACTTACCTTAGATTGGTCATGAAACGGTTGTATGGTCGTCTCAACTATGGCGTGGGGTTCATCCATTGGCTTGTGGGCCGAGCCCCTACAACATGAACTATGCCGCTTATTTCGTGACAAGATTGACAATAGTTCAGTTACCGGCGCATTGCGTTAGAGATGGTTGAACCGTTTGTAGTCACTGTAATTCCCACCTTTCAGGAGGGCGAATTTATTGAACGATGTTTACGTTCATTGTTGGAACAAACTTGGCCATCAGAGCGTCATTTGATTCATGTTGTAGATGGTGGCAGTAGTGATGGTACGCGCGAAATTGTTGCTGAAATGCAGAAGAAGTCGAAACAAAATGATGGCCCCGAAATTATCTTGTTGGATAATCCTGACAAATATGTGCCACATGCAAGAAATATTAGTTTGTCACAATTGCCCGATGAAGTAACGCATATTTTTGAGATGATAGGGCATGTATGGTTGCCGTCACAACACATTGAGGCGCGCATGAATGAGTTTGATGAAATTGAATCAAAACTTGCTATAGATGGCAAAAAGTTAGCAGGAGTGGGGACTCTTGTCAAAGAGAGCGACCAACCTTTGAAGTTGGTCGGCAGATGGGTTGAGGCATCATTGCAAAACCCACTAGCAAGCGGCCGTGGTCAATTCGCTCAATTCAGTGGCCTACAAGAGACAATAATTCCACCTTTCACAATCTATCGCCGCGATGCTATTGAAGCGGCCGAAGGTTGGAATACAGATTTCATCACTACTCAAGATTCAGAACTCAATATGCGCTTAGTCAACGATGGCTGGTCTCTTTTTAGATCGGATTCATCATATTGCAGAATGGCGAAGCGGACTTCTATTTCTGGTTGGCTTCGCTTTGGCCACCGTTATGGTTTTTGGCGCACAAAACACCTCCTAAAAACCCCTGAAAGAGCATCAATTCTAGAGTTTCTTCCTTGGATAGGCCTACTTGCAACTCTTGGTTTGTGTTGGTCTGGTACGGAATTGTTGGGCTACCCTACTTGGCAAATTCCTGTGGTGGCCTATCTAATCGTACTTATTCTTCATTCTATTTTAGAAGCAATATCTCACAGTCAAATTTCATTGATAATTGGGCTTCCAATCATGTTGATTTTGTTACACATCACATTTTCATTGGGGCTTCTTGACGGATTATTACGTCGCGGAAGAGCACCAAAAGACCGTATATCTTGACACATTCATCTATTGAATAGGTTTTTTTTTGAACGACCACAGTAGGGTAACATTGAACCCTTAGGGCATTTTCCAACCAAGTGATAGGCATGGCTGAGGATAAGAACAGCATGAATTCGTGGGCACTATTAGTGGTCCCATTGATTATTGCCGGACTCCTAGGTAACATCATTCCAGCGATTAATGATTATGTATTGGTTGAAAATTGGCAAATCGGTGCTTATTATGGTGCGGCATTTATTGTTGGTGTATTGCTTTTCAAGAACTCACGCAAAGAGAAAGACCACGAGTTTCACCGCGTAAAGAACATCAAGAAGTTGAGTAAGGCGTACAAGGCAGAAGACCGTGGATTATGGAGTAAGGCTGATTCAGCAATGGCCGGCCTTGAGAGAGATGCCGAGGGCTATGAAGCGTTTGACAAAGATCTGATTCAAGGTAAACAAGTCAGGGAAATTATGCGCGATAAGCGCACTGGTGAAATTACCGATGATGAACCAGAGGAAGAGGTTAGAATGCTTCACGATGAAGAACACGTTAGGCGTTCAACTGCTCGTATGTCCGGTGATATGGATCCAATGGCTCAAATGTCAGGCGCCGCCATTGAGATGATGAAATCGGGCTCAGGCCAAACTAATGTTGACGATATGTTGGCTGAATTGGCTGCTGAAGACGAGAGGTTGTCTAAGAGGAAGAAGGAGAAGCCAGCGCCAAAACCAAAGCCAACTCCAGCTCCAAAGCCAAAGCCAAAACCAAAACCAAAGGAAGTTGGTGGCGGGGAGATGGCAGCAGCTGGCAAAACAACTGTTGACGATTTGTTTGATGACTTAGGGGCGTCAATAGGCGGAGGGAAGAGCGTCAGCAAAGAGACCAAGATTTGTCTAGATTGTGGTGTACGTAACCAAATAGGAAGAGGCAATTGCCAAAATTGTGGTGCTTCATTAACTTGAGTGCTAACTGTTTGAGAAATGTTTTCTCGTTGTCTTGCTTGTGAAAATAGATATCTAATTGCCATTCAGGGCACGGGTCAGATTCAAAACAGGCGGGCTGTCAGCGGCAACTCACAGAGGGGTCATGATGGCGAAGAGAGACTACTACGAAATTCTCGGAGTAAGTCGCAATGCTGACGATGCAGAATTAAAAAAGGCATTCCGTACTCTTGCTCGACGCAACCACCCCGATAAAAATCCTGACGACCCTACTGCTGAAGACCGTTTTAAAGAAATTCAAGAAGCGTATGCAGTGCTTTCCAACCCCCAACAGCGTCAAAATTACGACATGTTTGGGCACGATTCGCCTGGCGGCAATCCCTTTGGAAGCGGTGGATTCCAAGGCGTCAACATTTCAATGGATGATATTTTCAGCGGGGGTTTTGATTCAGTCTTTTCACAATTTTTTGGAGGTGGTGGAAGTAGTTCTAGTCGCAGAAGTTTCCGTGGCAACGATGTACTAATCCGCCATTCAATTTCTATGGATATGGCCATGGTTGGCGGAGAAACTGAACTTGAAGTCAAATCACTCGTCGCCTGTGATGAATGTGATGGCCGAGCAGCAGCTACACCAGATGGTGTCAGAACTTGCGACACTTGTTCGGGCCAAGGGCAAGTTACCCAGAATAGAAAAATCGGCCCATTCATTCAACAGATGGTTACTGACTGTCCAGATTGTGGCGGTACAGGTCGAAAAATCACTGACCCTTGTAAGGCTTGTAAAGGCGAAGGGCGTGAGAGAAAAAAGCAGACCATCAAGTTCACTATTCCTGCCGGTATTTCCGACGGCATACGTTTACGAATGGCTGAGCGTGGAGAGCCAATACGTGGCGGTGGAGGGCGTGCAGGTGACCTGTATATCCAAGTTAATATTCTAGAGCACGAGTGGTATGAAAGGGACGGTTCCGATCTTCTAATGGCAATGCCAGTTGGTTACTCAGAGTTAATTTTGGGTACTTCTGTGACACTACCTCATATTGATGGCAAGGACATTACAATTGATGTTCCAGCAAGTTCTACACCCGGTGATACATTAGAAGTGAAAGGGCGTGGTTTCCCTCATAGACGTGGAAGAGGCCGCGGAAATGTCACAGTGTTGTTGAAACTGTTTGTTCCTGAAAAATTATCAAAGAATGTAAAAAAGCAGATTGAAGATTTGCGAAGTGAAATTGGCATAGCGCCAGATTCAATGGCTGACATGGTGCGCAATGAGGCAAAGAATCGTCGTCGTACTAGATGATGAACATAATGCATTCCCACACTGTTTTCAGCAACTCCTAAACAATTTTTCATATTATTATCTTATCTATGTGGGATAATCCATCATCTCCAATTCCCAAAATCCTTGGTTATGGCTTCGCGTAGTGTATCCCACGCATTACCGCACTGTTTGCAGTCACTCATTATTCCACCCACTCCCACGTAAACAAGCCTGCAAGCATCGGCCAATGATATTTGAATTCGGCTTCACTCATCCAATAGATGTCATCTTGCCAGCCATTTTGTAATCTGTGATGTCTCCAAGCGATGAAATCCTCATGTTTTTTCTCAGGGAAGTAAATGACAAACAGATGACTTGAGGTATACATTGGATCGTACTTCTCAACACCCATCAACCTCAACTTTGAGGGCCACTGGTTCTGACCGTGCTCTTCATTCAATTTGAGATAAGCATCCAGATACTTGCTGTCACTCATCTGTAGTCCTCCTCATCCAAGTGGAAAATCACCAATTCCTCAACCTCGCCATCGTAGTCGGTAAGGGCGGCTTCAAGTTCTTCCAAAGTTGCAATACCATGCGAGATGGTGGCCATCACGTTACTCTTCGAAAGTTTCAGTAACTCTCTGGTCAAATTCGGTGTGGCATCGGGTCCAGACCACCTCATGTGTCTGATGGGTTTCTTCCATCTCATGAACGGCTGTAAATTGGCCGCATTTTTCCCCAAGAAGAGATTCTCTGCAAGACAACTCTCCCTTAGAGCATCTCTCACCACGAGACTCGCGTCTTTGGTTTGCAACCAATCGAGATGTGCCAAAATGGTGCCATGGACCAACCTCACTGTTGTGCTGCCCATCTGCATGATTCTCTCGTTTCTCTCAATGGGTCTCAACGACTCTGGGTGGTTAATCAACCACTGTAGCCATTCGTCGTACTTTTCACTCTTCCAAGAACTCTCCAGCGGTTCTGGATAATCGGGCCTATCGAAGGCGTCAGGGTGATCATAATGATTGAATAGTCTCTCAGTGTAATCATCCAATGTAGGGTGCCCTGGCCATCTTGTAGGTAAGGTTCCCTTGAAACCCTCCAAATCTTTAGGGGCTAATCTCCTCTCTTTCATTAGAGTCGCTAGGAAATCATCGGGATTTCCTGGGGGGTTGCTGTTGGACACCCTGAAGACTTCAGCATGGATTTCATCTCTGCCGCCTCCATTCAATGGCATGTCGAGTATGAGCCACTCACCTTTGCCGACATGTTCCAACGTGATCCCAGGCGAGACCTCGAATTCGCCTTGAGGGAATTCCAACCATTGGTCGTAATCCTCGTGCACGTTTTTCCTGTCGATGATGAGCACACCGCCATCTCTGACCTTCTCCACCATTTTGGGAGCAGCTGCCATGAAAGTTGGTCTCCAGTCAACTTCACCATTGTACTTCAGGAAGATTTCGATGAAATCGACATACATGATGTCAATTAAGGGGAAATCTTCCATTCCTTTGTTGGCATCCAACCCTCTGTGCACCAGCAAATTCTGAAATGATAGGTCGGGATTTCTGTAGGCTTGCCCAACCCCTTGTGGGTTTTGGAGTCTTGCGAAGTATTCCATCCCATCTTTGCTGTGCTGTGCCCACCATCCGTCGGGGTACGCGGGTCCAAGGTCATCACAAACGAGCACGAATGGCTCGCCGTGTTCGACCATCACGTTCCACGATGCGAGGTAGTTCATGTGGGCACCAGGGTGCGACACAATGAGAGGCCTATCGTCGGCTTTCGGCAACGGTACGTTGCAGAATAAGTGATTGCCCTTCCATAGCATCACACACACCTCGCATGTCCCTTCGGAACCACTCTGAAGATTCTCTTCGTCTGTCTTGCGAGCCTGTGATAATCGCTCGCCTTGCCATTTGCATATTGGTCCGATTTGGCTGTATCAATGATTCTATCTTTGTGCAGTGTCACTATGTGTGCAGTACACAATTTCCCATTCTCATCTGGCTCATAAGGTGGGTCTTGAGAGTAGAAGCACAGCAAGAACAAGTCATCGTAATCGGTGAGCTCGTCAATATAGTACTCAAGTCTCCTCAAATCGTTGTTACAGTACGCCAATTGCAATCCGTAGGGTGCTAGTGCTTTCGACCACGAATGTGGTGATTGTGAATTGATGAGAGGCATGAAATCCTCAGGCTCTACATTTGCTCCCGTGGCTCTAGCCAACATCGCCAATGTAGTTGGCACACAGGTTGGACCTGATTGCCTGATGTGCGCCAACTCAAGGTAGTCAAAGAATGGCCCGTCGGACTCATCCTCATCTGCAGCATCCCACAAAGGTGCGTTCGCGTTTGGCTTCCAAAGAAGGCTCATTCCCAGTCCTCCTCAAAATCATCTGGCCACGAAGGGTTGTCATTTTCATTCATATTGAGTCCTTGTCTCTCTGCGTGCTTGACAAAATCTTTTAGTCTGATTTTGTCGAATTCAGTTTCAACTGCCAAGTTTGCAGTTTTCGCATCAATCAACATTTTCATTGCTATTATCAGTTCTTTCAGTTCTTTTTCTAACATTTTTTCACCTCATTGGTACTCCCAATCTTCCGGTATTCCGCCGGGCCATTTTTCATTCATCCTGTGCAAATTATCATGTAACTCAAGGTCTCTTGCACAAGCATCTGCCCATATTTTAGTATCATCAATACAGAGATTCAGTAGGGAGTATAGTGCTAATGGAAATGCCCCATCAATATCCTTGCTAATGCAAATTGAACCCTCTGAACAATAGAATTGCTCACCACCGTACTTTGGTACGTGTTCTGGGCACACCCAAAGGGGCCCAAGGCTATGCCCGATTTCGCTAGGCATGATATGCGGGAAAGGCATGGGGACCAATCCAATGCCACTGAAACATTCCTCTTCACCATCTTTTGTCATTATAGGGTCACCCCACATTTCGGTTTGAAAGCAGATAACGAAGTTGAAAGTGTTCCCATGGACACCATTTACAGTGATGGCATAGCCATCGAACTCGATGTGCTCTGAGTCGTGTATGAACTGCATCACAGCCAACCAGTGCTCTCTTACGGCTTTGATTTCATTCGAATCCTCCTCAACTTCAAAGTGGATATCTGGATTTATCGCTGTCAAGCAAAGTTCCCATTCAGGCCAGTTATCCCAAGGTGTTCCTTGTTGGATGTTGACTTGATTGTAGGCAACAAAGATGGTCATGATGTTCTCAATCTGTGAGAAGTTCGCATTGTTGTGGTCTATCATATCATCTGGGGGGATGATACTTTTGTCGTTTGGTCTCACCATGAGCCACACCTCCTTTTTCCTGTTGTTCTTGTCGGGTGACAAATAGTGCAGGTTGTATCCCAGCAAGGCCACCAGTATTCATTTTCGATGGAGTCAATGTGACCCCTATCGACCATCTTTTCCCAGAACGCTCTCGAGCATTCGGCCGTGTTGACCCAGATGTGATGGTTTGGGAAAGCTTGTCTAATATCTGCAATCATAGCAGTGCCGTGACCCTTGCTTCTATCTTCAGGCTCATTTACGCACACATTGTGAATCTCAACCCAGTCGTCCTGCATAATGACAATGCATCTACTAATGGGCGACCTACCTATGTAGAACCATGAATTCTCGTATCTGGTGTACTCCCTGAATCCAAGGATGCCGTTGATTGAAACGATTGGCGGACCGTTATCCGATATTCTACCGATTGTTTTTATCGCAATTTTTCTTATATTTTTCATCATATTATTACTTCCTTTTTTGTTTTGTTTCTCCTTTTTATTTTGTTTTGATTTGGTGGGCGTGCTGGGAATTGAACCCAGGTCGAGGGAGTCGCAGTCCCAAGTGATATCCGCTACAGTCACACACCCGTATAGCGAATTAATGCCGGCGAAGGTGCCCGGGATTGAACCGGGATCCAGGGGTTCGAAACCCCCGATGCTATCCATTACACCACACCTCCAAGGTGCCGGCAAATTTTGTCTAAAGACGCTTCTCAGCCTAATTAATAGAATGAGAGGCGCCGAATAATTACAAGGCTTCAAATGTACATTCATTAAATCGAACTCGTCTGCGAAGACGACCCCCCCGGATGAATTTTTCTTGGCACATAATAATCACCATAATATTGCTATATAGGGTCAGATGTGGCGGGGGTATAAAAATGTTACGATTCAAAACCGGTTTTTAACAAATTTTAACTTTTTTATTTGTTATATTCTAATTTTTTAATAAATCCTATTATTTGTATACTCGGCAGCCGTTATTATATTGGTGCCTTATCTTTCATAATGACACCAAAGGTGTCATGATAACAATTCAATAATTAATTTACTAATTGGATAATATGTTTGGGAATAATAAATTATTCTTCTTCTAGTAAAGCGGCTTTTGTAGGGACTGCTGCAACAGGGTTTCCTCCGACAAGTCCTGATAAAATTAAATCAAAGCCCTCCGCTTTACCAGCTAGGTCAATGCGGTAGAATTGGCTGCTTTGTGATTTTAAGTCACCTAAGAATACTTCATCACCATCAAACATACTCTCTGGTGTTACAGCAATAATTTCCCATTCACTTCCTTGTATTGCTTGGAATCTAATTCCCGCTAGTGTCCAATTCTCATCGCCAACAGTTAGGCCTACCGTGACTGATTTTGCACCATCTAATTCGGCAAGTTGCCAAATGGCTAGATCTAAAGATTCGGTGGTGTGTCTAGTCATTGGTTCACCCCATTGTTTAGTCAATGCCTCCCAATCGGTGTCTGCTAGCGATTCCAATGCGTGCAGTAAGGCATTTGGGTCCATTGAATCATTCGGGTCTGCACTTATCAATCTCTGACGCAAGCGTTCAAGTCGTTTCTTTTCATGTACTTCAATTTCAATTTCGTCATCCTCATTGAATTTCCAGTATATTGCTACCATCATTGGCAATAATAGAATGATTCCAATCAAGATGTAAAACCCTTTCATCCCATCAGAATAATCAACCCATTCTTCTTCAATTGGCTCTGCTCCTTCAGGTGTCAACCAAGCCCAGTTTACTGAATAACCGACCTCAGTTGTAGTTCTCGATTCTATAATTAATAGGTGGGTTCCGTGTGGTAAATCAAGTGTGGTGCTTGCTTGTTGGCCAGTCATATCTGTAAGATTCCATGACACAGTACTCCACGAACTGTATGCCGTTGTGTTGAGTTGAACAAGTTTCAATGTACAGGTGCCAGGGTCTCCTTCAATAGTTGCACTTAGCAGGGAGCGATAGGGGAAACCAACTTCTCTCTCAATGAGATACACATCGCGAATATCATCTCCACCAATCTCGCCTGAAATACTGCCGCTAGCCCCTGTGAAGGCTGCCATATCGTTAGCATCAGCCATGCCATTTGGTGGCTGGTCAAGTGCATCTCCAACCCATCCTCCATCCCACGGCCCCCACTCAATTATTTTGACAGACCAAATTAGGGGCCCGCTAGCATTCGTGATTACAAAACCGCCTCTGTCAGAATTTTCAGGGGCGGTGAAATCAATACTTCCAGTTCTATTGGTTAGTGTGTGAATTGTCTGCCAATTCCCATCTCTTGCAAGGATTTGGATTTCAGCATCATCGCTGAAATACCATTCAATCGTCACAGTACTACGCGACCCCATTTGGATGGTAAGAGCATCACCTAAGTCGCCTGTAATGATGTGGCCAGAAAGTGTCATATTCCCACTATATCCAAAATATGGATGGGTTGGTAAATCAAAATCACTCGTTGTGTTTTGTAGTTCATAGTATTGAGAATGGTTTGCCAATCTTAGCGAATAAAGACCAACGCCTCCGGCGTTGTTGATTGAAATCCAAGTTTCTCCATTTGTTTGTTCAAGAATTAGCCGAGTTGGTACAAAACTGCTACCAGCCATAAATTGCCACTGCCCCATAAGGAAGAGATCTTCATCTGTAAGATTCCAGACTTCAATTGTAATATCGGTGGAAACAGCAACAACTTCCAATTCAATCAATTCATTTGAACTACTATTGAGTTTGAATGTATCCGCATCTTCGAGGGAATCCAAACTGCCGTTCAACCAGACTGCTGCGGGGTCAATCATCGTTCGGTCAATCAGTCCACAAGTGACTACTCCATTGCAACCATCAAGTTCAGCAAGGGGCCAATTAGAACTGTTTTCTCCAGGATTAGGTATTTGTGAGGGGGCATCACCAAACTCACCCGAGTATGTATCAAAGAATATCTGTTGAATGACTAAATCTTGTGCGGTATTTCCTAGGCGAGTGATGCGAACAGTGGTTTCTCCAAAGGAGAGGTTTCCAGTAAGTTCAAGGTGAAAACGCCCTGTTTCTGTGTATTCTGTGCCTGCCGAATCAGTCACTGTCAAATTCAATTCTTCGCAGGCGGTTTCTGACGGGCAATCAATAGCAACCCAAAATGAACTCTGGCGAGTCATGACCGTATTCGACCAATTTGTCTCCCCTTCGCCTAGAGAATGGGTGGAAGATTGTTGTGGCTGACTATTTTCTGCAAGTTGAAATGGCTCTTCATTGGCCATTGGGATGGCTGCGAAGAGCAGCAAAATTGCTAGTGCGGTGGGTAGTGCTAGCCTGCTCACATCTGCTTGGCAACCTCCGAGGCATTTAGAATCATTCAATTATGGCGCACAGGTGGCGCCCTTCGTGATTGATTCCACCTTGGGGCGCACAGTCGTCCAAAGATTGCGCCATTCGCGCATTATTGCGCTTGGAGACCGCAAATCTCCCATCTGCCGCACACCGGCTCTTGTTGGAACCAAGAAAGATGTTGATGAAGTCGAATTGTCAGCTGGAATTATGCCTTTTATCGTCGAATACGATAGCACTTCTTTGCCAGCATCAATGAAAGTAACTGGACGGGGGGCTTTGGCAATGCCATTTGACAATGATAGCCCTGAATGGCATTGTCAGATGAATCATGTGTTGCCACCGTCGTTAGAAGATGCTGACAGCGGCTTGAAAAGCCGCGCCTTCGGTGGGTTGCTAGCAATATCTTGGCAAGCGATGATTCATGATTCTGAATTAGCGGAACTTGGTGAGCAGCCCGAAATTATTGCATTGGTTGATTCATTGCAATTAGCGAACCACCCTGGTAAATTGGCTACTGCTTTGGCCGTATTGAGGACACGTTTTCCCGGTGCGCTACTCTGGTGCCCAGGACTGTCAGGGCCAGACAATCTCGCACTTCTCACATGGTTTGGTGCAGATTTACATGATTTCACCCGTTCACGACAAGCGGAATCACTTGGCTACCTTCTGACAGCAGATGGTGCTAGAAAGCCGAATGCTGAATTTGATGAGGATTCAGTCTTCTCCGAACAGGTAGTCGAGTGGAAGAGAGAACTTTCTGCAGTAAAGTCAGCTATCACAGGTGGTACATTGAGACAATTGGTTGAAAAGCGTTCTCTAAATTCTCCTAAATTGGTCGAACATCTTCGTTTCCATGACCGAATGATGAAGGATGAATTGCACGGCCTGAATAATATTGAAATTCATGGTGCCCCGTTGCGCCGCTTCGTCAAAGAGGGGACTAAATGGCGTTGTAATAGCGCAGTCAGTCGTCAAGACCCATTGATAGTTGATTGGATTAATCGCATGGCTACTGAATACCGTGCACCTGCAGAGCAATCAGAAGTTCTAGTATTACTCCCATGTAGTGCTCGTAAACCATACTCAATGTCTCAATCTCACAGACGTTTCCGAAGAGTGCTTCGTCACCGACCAATTCACGAAGTTATGGTCACCTCTCCACTTGGATTAGTGCCAAGGGAATTAGAGGAATTATGGCCGGCTGGTCACTACGATATTCCGGTCACCGGCGACTGGGATGGCGAAGAAATAGAAATGATCCAAAAGTTGGTAAAATCGTTCGTTCAAAACAATGGATACAAGCAGGTCATTAACCACAGCGGAATTAGTTTAGATGGCGATGAAATCCCCGCTGAAATAATTGATACACGTCAAGGTGAAGGGGCAGGTTCTGCAGATGCACTTGACCGTTTGAAGGAAGCATCTGATGCTGCGGCAAAACAATTCCATCCAGAATATCGTATTGGTGAGAAACAACATTTGCTCATCAAAATGCGAGCCATTTCGCGTTGGCTTCATGCAAATGATGACTGGCTTGCTAAAGCACATGTGGGTGGAAAACCCCCTAGATGGAAGATTTTGCAAGGAAAAGAGCAGTTGGCAATGTGGCATCCAAACGATGGAAGGTTTGCATTTGCAAAATCAACATTGCCCAATTTATCTGAATGTAAAACTCTTGGAGAGGTTCATTTAGTGGACGGTCCAAAATTAGAAGGTGACATATTTTCACCAATGGTTGACAAGGTCGTAGGCGATTTAAGAGAGGGCGATGAGGTTCTTATTTTCAGGTCCGGTAAACTTCTTGGAAGCGCTAGAAGCGTGACTTCAAAGTGGGAGTATTTTGGTAGCCCTGGAAGAGTTGCAAAGACCAAACACAGGCTGTGAAGCCTCTCTTAGAGAGGCGGAGCGGTTATGAATGGGGAGTAGGTCGGCGGCTCGCTCAAGGTGTACATATGGCTCGAATGCACAGTGGTGGAAAGGGTAAGTCAGGCTCCAAGCGTCCTGATTCTAGTGAAGTACCTGAGTGGTCAGAAAAAGATGCATCAATGGTTGAATCATTAATCGTTGAAATGCACGATGCAGGCCATTCCAATGCGATGATTGGCACAATTCTTCGTGACCAGCATTCAGTACCAAGCGTAAAACTTCTTCTTGGCAAATCAGTCAGTGATGTACTCAACGAAGCAGGTAAGACTCGCAAAGTTCCTGAAGAATTGATGAACATGATGCGCAAGGCGCAGGGAATCATCGACCATTTAGAGAGTAACCGAAAGGATTTGCACAATAGTCGTCAACTCAATCTCATCGAATCAAAGATTCGTCGCTCAGCACGTTACTACAAGGGTAACGGAATGTTAGACGGTGATTGGAATTACAAGCGTGACCAACTACGTCTAATGGTAGAATGATTATTGATTTGCTCAGCAAATCATTCTCAATTATTTGGTATCAGATAGAATCAGATACAATTGCGTCTACTAAATCAGCAGTTGATTTTGGCGAACCATCCCACATTGACCTTGCAGCAACCATGCTTGAATGCAGGTCTTTGCCGGAACTAGATATTTTGACCCGATGCCAAATTAATTCTTCAAGTCGGGCGGTTGAAGGATTTTCACTAACTACTTGGGGTAGAATTAGTGTGCTGAGGGCATTTGCTTTGTCATCAAGGTCCATGGCAGGCCACGCCTCTCGTGTTGTTGTATCTCTCTCTGAATCTATTTTTGAGAGCCTAGTCATGTCAGGATTGTCAACTTCTGGCAATGGTAATATTCGTACCCCGCCTTCCTCCTTCAAGTGGTCTCTTAATGCACTGTATATGGGGTCATAGCCTTGGTCTAGCCCTGAAGCCCACCAATTGCCTGCAAGTAGCCATGGCCTAATCTTTCGCATACGTTTGCCATCAGGTGAGATCAACTCGGCTAAAGCAGCCGCTTGTGCTACAGGTGAGAGGACGCCCCGATGAGCAGCCCCATCGTGTCCTCTAACTCCTATTGCGAACATAGGTGATAGTTTTGCATTCATTGATTCATTAGAAAAGGGGACAGGCCCGTCTTTTGCCTCGCCCTCAGTAATTTCGATACAAGGTGGCGATGCCTCCCGCGGTGTAAACTGGCGGCGATAGGGGATTTCAGAATCAAGTAGAGCCGCTTCCAATTGTGCGGATGCCGCTGCACCAGTTGGTGATGGTGGTACAAGTAGAGTAAGATGCTCAGATTTGTCTATTGATTTTGCTATAGCTTGCAGATTGTCAGAAATTGTGGCAAATGCCTCCAACTCTAACAGTGAGCGCATAGCCACCCGACAAAGACCATCTGCTAAAAGTCATTCATCATTATTCAGGAAATTTTTAGTTTAGTATCACAGATATCACACCTTACTCTTACAGGTCTCTGTTTCGATTTAATTTCTATTGCTTCAAGGCAGACTGGACATTCTACTACTGGATTGGCCACTTTTCTTTTGCGCTTACCAATGGTTGGCATGATGGAAAGATATGCGGCTTCGTCTGCAAGAGAATCTTCTAAACTAATTTTGGGCGTCACTACGGCGACTGCTAACATCATTATTCCAGCAGCAACCAATGCGGCTAACATGAAGAATAATGGGAGGGCAAAGAAGTAGGCGTAACCCCATACGGCTGTAAAGAGGAGAGAGGTAAGCCAGTAACCCGTTCTAGGTTTATTTTCAGTTAGGCGGCGAGCCAACATGGAAAACAATACGACAATTGCAAACGATTCGAATAGAGTGATTAGTGGGGCGTGGGTAATGTCACCTATCACAAAGGCAACGCGATAGTCCTTCATATCCTCCTCTCCAGAAAGTGTTGTGCCACTTACTCCAATTGATTCTGTGATGATGAATCTATTGTGGGAGTAACCTATTCCACTACCGTCAACCGCTGATGTTCCAACCATTAACGAAGTTGTAAATTTCGCATCAATGGTCAAATCTGTCCAAAATGGTGTTGCAGAAGGTTGAGGCCGAACAAAATTATCGAACAAGACTTTCTTTTCACCGACTTTGATGTTTTCAAGCGATTCTATTGTGATGGTGATTTTTGAATCGCTAAATCCGAAATCGTCGTGGACAGTGATCTCTACTGTTGGCGCAGCAGCAGCTGCAATTGGTTCCACACCAATAAGGCGCCCACAATCAATCATCAAGCCATCAAACATGAACCGCTTCAGAGAGGACGCTTTACCAGAAAGGTGAGTCTCTAATGCTTGTACTTCTGCAGAGTCAACTTGGTGGTTGTTGCGAGTTGCTTCTGTTGATGTAGTGCCTTGCACTTGCTTCCATTGTGAAAGCGAATCTAGTGATTCATTTCCTATGTTATCAAATCCCCATCGCATCCATGTTGCCATAGGTCCTTCAAAATCAATTTGAGTAGTTCTTCGAATGCGGTCTCCCGCCTCTACTTTAGCATCAATAGTAACACTCAGTTGACTTCCACCACTTCGCAATGGTTCATCCGCTGGGAAAATACCACCACTACTGCCGCCAGAGCCAAAGACGATGGCATAAGAAAATCCACCTTCAAGCGGTTGAATTTGTGAATCGGAAACTGTTAGTGAGAGATTCACCTCATAGACTCCATCTGATGCACTAATAGGCGCCTCCCAATTCAGATAGATTTGAGCGCCATCATTGTGTGTTGTCGCTACAACAGTATCAACGACTAATCCATCAACCTTGAACTCAGTAATTGATTTCTCCCAAATTGCAGAACCGTGACCTGAGTTTAGGACAACAGGGATTTGGACAGAATGGCCGTTGACTATTGCCGGTTGCCAATCCATTTTGACAATAGGTATTGTTGCTTCAAGATTTGATGGGTGGTCTTCTGTCCCCCATACAAAACGCACACCCGCATCATCTCCTGCTGAGTTGAAAATAATTGAATGAACGCTCAAAACCACTACGATTAATTCTCCACTTGAGAAGATATTTCCCTCTTCATCAATATCAATTTGAATTTGAATTGTGTTTTCTCCTGGTGTGTAAGCAGGATTGGTATTTGAATAACCAGTCCATGATTTCCCTCCAATTTTCACTTCTGCTGAAACATTGGCTTGGATTCCAGTTGCATCAACTACTTCGTAGTCAACAGATAGGGTCCAAGTTGAACTTGGATAATTTCCAGAAGTTGCTTGTGGTAGACGCCACCGCGCAATCTCTGTGAGTTGGCTGACTGATGATGTCACCCATACTTCATGTTCTGCTCCTAGGTCAACTGAAAAAGGACTCAAAGTTCCTTCTCCGGCCTCATCGCCCTTTCCTAGCAGATAATAATCCACTTCAGCAGAGTCGCAACAGGTGACTTGTGCATCAGCCTCGCCGATAATTTGGCTATTAGGGATACACATGGCGAGCATAGAAAGTAGTATGAGAATAGCAGTTGTGCGGTTGGCCATATTACATCCCCAGCACTTGTGGGTATTGTTGACTCTTTGAAGGGAACGGGTCAAAGGGCTCATTTTATGCTACTTCTTGGGTATGTCAAAATCACCGTAGTTACTATGTATGGCTGTGATTGTAAGTCCAACAGATTCATGAACCTGAAGGCCCGCCTCGGTGTTAGTGGTCTATTATGGATGATGTGAAGGTATCAGATTTAATTTTGACAGATGAGCACGATGTTGTAGATATGGATGCGTCAATAACTGACGCTGCTGGGAAGTTGTTAGAACTTGGACGTGGAATACTTGTCGTTCTTGGAGATGATAAGAAAGTAAAGGGTATTTTGACTCCTAATCAAGTTCTTGCTGCAGTTGCTAGTGGTGCGGATACATCTAGTGAAACCGTTGGTGCACACATGGATGCTGATGTCATGGAAGTAGGTCAGCACGACAGTGTTGACGACATTATTACTCAAATGAATGAACGTAAACCACATGCAGTTGTTGCTGTAGATTCTGATGGCGCCTTTGCCGGATATTTCTCTCCTAATGATTACCGTGAAGCACTTGCTCACATTGAATCAAGGCCTGCTATCAAGCGTTTAGCACAGCATGAATGATTCATTGTGGTGGGTATTGTTGTTGAATTGCTGGTGCAATGTTAACATTGGTTTTTTTGCTGAATAGAGAGATTCCTCCACCAACAGCTAGGAGAACAATTCCCGATAGTATTGCAATAATTCCGCCACAAAAGGACATGAAATATCCATCAACATCGGTTTTTTCTCCAGCCTCTCCATAGACTGTAAAGATGATGTCTTCTGTTGAGTTAACAGTAATTTTACAAGGGCAATCGTAGGCATCAAAATATCCGATTTCAATCCATTCATATTCACAAGATGCTTCTTCACCATCATATTCTTCACAGTGTTCGCCTAGAAACAATTCATTGCCACTAGAGTCTGTAATTGATAGATTATGATATTCTGCCCCATTTTTGACAAATAATTCGTAAGTCTCATCTGAAAGAGGAATTGTTTCATTTGTTGTTGAATCAGTTCTCCATTGTACCTCATCTGATGGATTGACATAATATTGCTTTGCAGAAGGTCCAGCCATCACAATCGTAATGACGCCTAGTAAAACAATAATTCCACCGATTGCCAAGGTAATTTTAGCACCTGTATTCATATTTGACTCTATGTGGGTTTAGGTTTTGTAATTTCTGTATGCAACCTCTACAATCAGTCAAATTATTCAAGAGTGAGTCCATATCATGATTTCATTGCTTTCTATCCGAGCAAAACCCATCCTTTCCAGTTGAACCACCGTTCCGACAGGGTAATCATTGATCTCTAGCAAACCTTCAGCTGCAATCAATTCGCCTTCTTCTTCAAGCAGCAATACTGCAGGTTTTGCCATATTGCTAGGTAGCCAATGAATAATCGGGGTGTTGCCAACGCGTTCGGTTCGTATGATTTCACTCTCCCATCCGTGAATCGTTTTTTGATGCTTGATTCCTATGTCTGCAAAATCCTTCAAACGCCTTTCTTCACGTGATGTAAAATCTTCTTTAGCAATCTTCACCTTGATGACCCCTTCTCCAAGTGGCCATTCTCGTACTCCCTTGTCTAGATGTTCAGGGTGGATGGGCAAGGTGACTTTGGCAGGACTTTCGAACCCATCTCCTAAATCTAGCCTGATGCTCACTGGTTCGCGCACAAATGTTAGCCGTGGTGCCTCTGCATTGACCGCCTTGGCGTTGAGACTGTTCAGCGTAGACATAGGGACTGAGATGTCCTTCTGAGTCAGGCCCATATCTATCCAGAATTTCGTCATGGCTCCAGCATCATATCCTCGGCGCCGCAATGCACTGATGGTCGGTAATCGAGGGTCATCCCATCCCGAAAATTGGCCTGATTGAATATCTTTTTTCATCTGTGATGTGCTGAAACCACCGAACTCATGCACTTTGACACGCCCCCAGTATAGCGTTTCAGGGTATTTCCAGCCAACCATATCATAGAGCAATTTTTGTTTTCTAGTAGAGTCCATCAAATCCTTGCCGCGGATGATGTGAGTGACGCCTTGAAGGTGGTCTTCAACCGCACTTTGAAAGTCAAGAAGTGGCCAAACTCGATACTTTTCTCCAACCTTTGGATGAGGCGCTCTTTGTATTCTCCACGCCGGCCAGTCACGTAAGGCGGGGTTCTTGTTGTCCATACCGGTGCGTACTCTAACTACAGCATCGCCTTCAACAAGGCTGCCATCTGAATCATTCATTTGTCTCCACAATTCGCTATTCTTTTCAGCGGTATTGGCGCGACATGGGCATTCAGATTTTGCTACTCTCAACTCTCTGAAATCCTCAGCAGTGCAGGTGCAGACATACATGTGATTAGCAGCGATGAACTCATTGGCATGAGTCAGATATTCCGGCATTCTTGCTGATGCTTCAAGAATTAGGTCGGGTTCTTTTCCAGAAAGCCAGGTAAAATCCTGTATTATCCAATCATACGCTTTCAAATCTGGTCGTTTAATTTTAGTATCGGTGTCATCAAATCTAAGAATCATTTTTCCATTGTACATTTCAGCGTATTGTGAATTGATGATGACTCCACGACTGTGGCCTAATGTAAGTGGGCCGTTTGGATTAGGAGCAAAACGAAGCACAACCTCTCCATCGACTGCATTAGGTAATTCAGGTAATCCAATACGTCTTTCTTTTACACGCTTTTCAAGAGCTTCAGGTGCTTCGGATTCCAAAACAGATTTTACTGCTTCAGCACCTTCGGTGTGCCACAACAAATTTGCTTCTTCAACGGCAGGTCCAAGAATACCGAACAGATATTTTGCGTGTGGGCGAAGTGCTTCCACTTCTCCTAGAATCCTTCCTTGCACTGAACCTGCTTGGCCTTTGCCATCGTATTCAAGGGCATTTTGCATTGCATACTTGCGAATCAAGCGAGTGGTCGCTTCGTCAGGGACCCACTCACTCATGTAGTTGCGGCATTGCTCAAGACTCTTGAGCCTAACCCGCATATAGATAGTCAAAATGTCAAAAATCAAAGAGGTTCTTCTTTTTGAAGAGGGGTGTTTGATGTGGGCGGATAGGAATATTCCCGTCATGTATTTCTTGCCAAGAGCGTTCAGTAGTTTTCCAAGCCCAACGTAACATTTCGTGAGGTTCACTGCCACTGACCAATTTAGGCAATACTGCAATTGTCTTTGGGTCGGATGGGTAGCCCGAACCAATATCTAAACCACTTTTTTCTTTCAGTTTGTCAATTTCTAGGTCGCGTTCATGTTTGGCAATTATTGATGCCGCACCGACTATTTTGTAGTTGGCATCAGCACCATGTTCACTCAATATTTCCCAATTCTTCCACGGCCAACTATCAAGTCTTGTTGCGATGTTGTCGCCAAATCGTTGTTCGTTAACATCGCAAGCATCAAGATGAAGAATACTATTTTCATTGCTATCTGAACTTTTTGTGCTGTCATTCCCATGTGATTTGATATCATCTTGCATTTTGTTTGCCAAGTTAGCAAACATTTCAACTTCTAATTCGTTTAGTGAATGCGATTCCATCCAGTTGTCAATTTGGCCAGGGGCTGCACTGAATGATTGTATTACCCAGCCCCTTTCCTTCGCTTGTTGTTGCAACCAATTGTAAGAATCCAATCGTTGGTGATATGTCATCTTCTTTGAATCATCAATTCCTTGCTCATCTAGAAGATGTAAGTCTGAATGAGGGATTGCTACTATGGCGACTACAAGTGGCCCAATACATGGTCCTCGGCCTGCTTCATCAATTCCTGCAAGCCACATTCAGACACCTCCCTACATGACGCACATTTGCTCTATTGTTGAGAGGTTTTCGCTCAGCATAATGTCACTTCAGAGGTCGAGGTCAAATTCATCCTCTTTTTGAGGAATGTCCTTTTTCACTGCTTTCTTGCTATTTGCGTCTTTTATTTGGCGAGCGGCTCGCTTTGGTTTTCTTACTGTTCGACCAGAATCGGCTTCCACTTCTGGAAATAGATCGTTGGCTGGATGAGATGCTTTCTCAACCACTAAGGAACTGGCTAAGTCATCTAGTAAATCACCCTCTTTGGTAGTTTCATGATGGACAAGTACTGTATTTGCTGCATCTAGCAATTCCTCAGATGGCTTCACTTTTTCTTCCCGCTTTGGAGGCGACTTTGAAGCAAATATGTCTGTAAAGACTTTGGCAGCCATTTTTGGCGCTTCAATCACTGCCCCTACTACCGCCTTTGGTGCAGCAGCTGCATTGTGGCTGAATTTCAGCATCCAATCTTCTGGTTTTTCTGGCAATGGTGGCTCGGCAGCAGCCAACTTCGCTCTCCATGCAGTATCTTTTGCTTCACGGTGTTTCAGTGCTTGTAAGAGCCCAAGCGCCCCAGCAAGCACGACAAGAATTGTCAGAAATAATCCATTATATTCGTTCCAAAACTCTGCGGCCGCAATTTCAATATCCAACCAAAATGTTTCTTCAGGTATGTTTTCTGGACGCCATTCTTCTGCTAAATAATTGGCTTGAGTCACATTACTGAATACGGTTGTAGGGATCAGGGTGCTCTGCATCTCAACAGTCATCGTAATTGTCCCATTAGCATCCGTGTCGCGAGGGATGTGCATCCAAGCCCGAAAAGTTAGGTTTACGCTAGGCGGTATTTGCTCAATTTCAAAGTATCGTGGAGCTCCAACGGTTGACCCATGCTGGGCTTGTTCAGGAGGGATGAAACCGTGCTCAACATTCATGTCTACATGTAAGGTGACTTGTAGTCCATCATCACCATTCCCTAGATTACGCATCGTAAACGCGACTGAAACATTGTCTAGTGCGTCAGTGCTACTCTCAACCGCATTTAGTTCCCATGCCACTAAGGGTGCGACACGCATTTCAACAGTTTCACTCCCCAATATTTCGCCATTGTTGAGTTTCAGCGTGATTGTCGCTTGACCATGGCTGAAAGCAGGAACCATACCATTTACGATAAGAATCAAGGTGGCAGTTTCTTGAGTCTCTCCTTTGGCAACAACTGTTGTTGCACGCGATAGAATAGGTGTTAACCACTCTGTTGAATCAACCGTTAGTTCAAAGGCATCTTCAAAATTTCCAAGATTTGTAATTGAAATTTCAACTAAACAACTTGCGTCAGGCATCACATCATTATCATCACAATTGTCATCAATCGATAGGCTACCATTACGTTGCCATTGAATACTTGAATTAATTTCAATTAATTTGGTATCTGATGGGTTATTAGCACTCCATAATATGATTCCAATTCTAATTTCGCCAGTTGTTAAGGAGGGAGGTTGAACTTCAACATCAATAGTTGCTTGAGCGTTTGCTGCCATTCCATTTCCGCCTAATCCATTGAGGTTGTGATAATTGAATAGACCTACTAACCAACCATTGTGTTGGAATGAAAGGTCGGGAGGGAACCCGTTGATGGGTTGCCCATCATTTGCTAACGGAACCACGCGTGCGACCAAGGATGCAGGTGAATTACCACTATTTCTGGCAGTAAATGTTCGTCTCTCTTTGTTGCCGGGATCAAGTGTTATGTTTATGCTCGGTGAGTCAAATTCGGCTTGGTAGAACTCGTCAGGCTCTAGGGTGAAATTGTAAGGTATTTGGGCGCCATCAATACTTGACGTAGCAGTTAATTGAAAATCGTGACGTACGAATGCAAGTGGCACACCATCAACAACTTCAGGGACTGTAATTGTGTATTTTGGCCAACCCAATTCACCTGGGGCGATGATGATTTGAGTAGGTTGGTGGCAGGGGATGACTGTTGCAAACCAGATACAATCCCAACCAACAATACTCGTTAATTTGAAATCAACGGTATCAGTAATGTTTGCTCCATTTGAGATGTTGACAGACATTGTGATTGGCATGCCAACTGAAGCGTAGGCATTGAGGCCTGAATTTGGCCCCCATGATAGGTTGCTAGAATAATTTGAGGAGTTCCCCGTCCAACTCGTTGTATCTGATTCAATTAACTCTGTAGAAAAAGTGAAACCTTCGTCTTCGAAGTTATTCAGTTGGATAAATGCAGGTAGGACTGTTGATGTGACTAAGAATAATATGATCAGAAAGTGGAGAAGTTGCCACCTTCGCATGGCTCTCCGAGTTGTTTTGGTTCTTGAATAGTTGCTATGGGTTGTGTGTTGATATTGAGAAAATATGCTAAAAACAGCCTTTCCATACGTTCATTCTAAGGGGAAATACCCAGTTCGCAGTACGATGAGAAGATTGTGGCCATTCAAGAAAAAGGCGGCGGAGCCCGAAGGACAAAAAGTTGTAACATACAACAGAGATGATTCACATGCTGAAGGGGTATTGTCTGATAGAAGTCATGTGGAGGATGATGATTACAAGGCAGCGCTTGACCTATTGACAAAACCTCATCTGGGCGGTGAGGCAGGGAAAGAGATAATTTCACAAACCGTAATTGAGAGTGATGATGATAATGAGGCCGAAATGGATTACCAACAGGGCACTGATGGATATTGGTACATGAAAAATTCAGATGGCTCCTTTGAACCCACTGCCTATATCAAGGGAGATGACGGTTCTTTCGCACCTTATTCGGCTTGATTAATGGACAGGGTCCGAGATGAGTTTATTCAATTTCTCCACATTGAATTCTCCCGCCTGAATAGGAACTCGCAACTCGAATAAATCGGCAACAGCAGGGTCGATTTCACCAATTGTGCCAACTAACTCTCCTGAAATTCTGACTTCGGCACCACGGCCAGTTAGCCACGGTCCGCGTCCATCTTTAGTGGCTCGGTAAGTCACATCCAAATTTTCACTGACAGCACCCAAGTCACGAAGTAGTGCTTCGGCAATTCCTTTGGCTCCGGTAAATCCGGTGCCAACTTCGGCACATGCCCAAGCGACTCTATCTCGGTTGTGATGGTCGTGCACGACAGTACCCATCTCATACACTCTTTGAGGTAATTCATGATGGCGATTTGCTGCTAAAAGTCTGAGTAAACTTGGTAGAAGATATTGTCTCATTATCGTGTGCTCAGTTGTAATCGGATTATGCAATTGAGTAACATCGCCCTTGGTTGCATTTCTCATTTTGGTGAATTGATCACTTTCGTTTGAAAGCGTTAGTGATTGAATCTGTTGCATCCCACAGCCTTGCATGCATTCTCTAATTCTGCGGTTTAGTGTCATTTTCGTCAGCGGTTTCCCAGCAATGCTTTGTGTTGATGTTGCAACACCTAAGTCTTCAAATCCAATCCCAGTAGCAACCTCTTCAACCAAATCAATTGGATGCAAGATATCAGCTCGCCAGCGGGGCATTTCAATTAGATATTCATCGCTACCCGCTGCCCCATCAGCCCAACGTTCACGTGTACGTGGTCCATCAGTAATGACGCGACGGCGTAGTAATTTACCACCCATGCGATTTATCGCTTCAGCAACCTCACTGTCACTAAATTGTCGCCCAAGAACATCTTCAAGAAGAACTTGAGGTAGTGAATGTGTCTGCGCAGACCCATTCGGGCAGGTAGTAGTATTACCTTGCCAATCAGTCAATTCAATACTTTCAACAGTTCCACCGTGAAGGGCAAGAGATAGGCATACTAGAAGCAGTGATGATTCACAAGAACGTTGGTCCCAACCCGTTACATCAATGAAGAAATCGGTGGTGTTTTCAGTCACTGTCGTATGTGCTCCGTTAATTATTGGAGGGAAAGATATGACATCTTCTGAAGCGTCAAGAATTACTGGGAATCTATCAAATCCATCTAGTAGGTGTGCATAATCAACACCTTTTGGATGGCTTGTAAGAATCTCTTCAATACTCATTTTTTCCACCATTGCTAGAGGTGTGAATTTGTATTTGGAATCAACAGTAATCACTCTAAAAGGAGGTTTGAGTCTTGATAGGTCGTGCACTCCAATCGATGACCGTTTTCTCCCTCGCCCAAGGGCGAAATGGAGTTTTTCTTGATGGTCCATCAAACCCTGGATGAAGTTATCTCTAGCCTCTGCTGTGTGCCCTTGGTCAACTCCACGAACAACCGCTCCGTAGATGATTGGGCGTACATTTTCCAAAGAGGGGTCAACTGCCATAGTGATACTACCACTTGTAACGGGCAATTCAGGTTGTGCCGCCTTCCCATGCAAGAAGGTCCTTGCTGCATAAGCCATGGTTTCAGCACTGAGTAGGTCAGGTCGGTCAGGAAAGACCTCAATTTCAACGCTTTCTTCATTGCATTCTTCAACGACGCATCCTATCTGGCTGAGATGGTCATTCCAAAGTTTAGGGTCGTGAGTAACATCTCCACCTAGTTGGATAATTTTTAGAACATCGTGTTCAAATTTGACGGTTGGCATCCCGCTTCCCCCTTCACTGTCCAAGCCATTGTGGCATTGGTCTGTCATATCCTGCTAGACGGATGCCAGTCATATTTGCTGTATCAGAGTCTAGTGCTCTAAGATGTCGGCGGTTAAGTTGGTCAATTCCATCTTCACCGATTTCAATTAGATGGCCACGAATCTCAGCATCTATGTTAGCAAGCCAATCCTCGATTGCAGCAGTTATTGCTTTGCTGGTTTTTGGCACTTCACTATTAGCAAATGGATTTGATACGATGAATTGAGCACCCGCTGCTGCGGTAATTAGAGCGTCACTAGCGTCAGCAGCCCAAGAAATAACAACTCCTTGTGAAACACCTTTTCGAGTTAATTGATGTTCTCTTGCAGAGAGTCCAACCATTGGTAAGGTTGCACAAGCAGGAAGGTTTGCTGCAGTGGCAGCATTAGCAATCGCACCATCGCAGTCGAGTGCGGCAGCAAGACGGTGAATCAGAGATATTCGGTCAACTCCGCCGCCAAGTAGCACGAATTTTTCATCAGCAAGTCTAGATTTCAGCAACGAAATCAACGCATCTAATTCAGCATCATTCATGCGTGGAAGTTCTTCAAGACAGATGACTACACCAGCCGCATCGTCAAGGTCATCGGTGCAGGTATGAATATTTGATTCTGTAATTCGTAGTAGATCAATTGACCTAGGTTTTGAGTTTACCATACAGGGTTGGCGATTAAGGAAGTCACCAACAAGGCCTTTGCCACTATCGACTATTGGGATAATTGGCAATGGTAGTAGCATTCCCTTTTCTTGCCCTCTTAGTGGTACGAGGGTTAACAAATCTAGAGGAGCGTGGTCATGGAGCCTAGGATTTCCTGCTGAGACCATAGTGATTGATTCATATTGCGAGTCAATTCCCTTGGTTGGTGTTTGAACTACCGTGGGGTGTTCTGAATCTGAGACTATGACAGCAGCATCAGAGTCAATTTTGAAATTGTGTTCTGATAGTATCTCATTGATTTCTGCGAATCGTTTGCTGCTTAGTGGAATACTTTCTGCACCTTCGCCTGGTGGTGGGCAGCGTCCGTTGACGATGATTTCTCCACCTTGCATATTTGTACCAATGTCTGATGCAGCATCACCCATGATGATGAGTAAACCTCCTTTCATCCCTGCTCCAGCCCGC
Source organism: Methanobacteriota archaeon (assembly GCA_018650285.1). Classification (GTDB taxonomy): domain Archaea; phylum Thermoplasmatota; class Poseidoniia; order Poseidoniales; family Thalassarchaeaceae; genus MGIIb-Q1. Next base: position 14,962 of record JABIGF010000019.1, on the reverse strand, counting down.
TTTCCAGCAGAACCTCGGACTACAATTAATCCGCCAGACATTCCAGCACCAGCCTCTGCTCCAGCAGAGCCGTGACATACAATCTGGCCATCTTCCATTTTCAAGCCAATACGAGCGCCACACTCTTTTTCTACGACTAGTTTAGCACCTCTATTCCATGCACCAAACCAACCACCAGATTCACCTTCAAGTGTGAAATTTCCTCCAGTGGCACAAATAGCAGCTAAATCACCAATGTCTCCAAGCAAGCGGACACGCGCCCCTACAGGTAGATGGGATGCTACTCCCATCTCTCCATTGCGGGGTTTTGGGTCATTGCCCTTACCCCAGCCAATCTTGATTGCCTTGTTTGATTCAAGTGCTCTTACCAATAGAGATGAGAGTTCCCGATTCAATTGTATGCTCTTCTCAACCATCTCTCGCATGGTACTACCTCAACCCCCTTGCGCGAGCACTTGTTCTTGATGCTGACGCAAAGAAAGTATACTAAATAGCCATATTTTGAGGTCTTATCTTTTCTCTAGGTGTTGTGTTTTGGCTGATTTTTACTGATATCACTATTGGATATTAGCCATAGGCTATGTTCATAGGCGGTTTGCTATCGCAGCAGATTACCGGCAACGGTATGTGTGGTCAGCGGATGTCAATAATCAAGGTCGCAATAAATGGATTTGGAACGATTGGAAAGCGTGTTGCAGATGCTGTAGACGCTCAAGATGATATGGAAATTGTTGGTGTGACAAAGACAGGCCCATCTTTCGGTTGTGATTTAGCCGTGAAGAAGGGTTTCCCACTCTACTGTACCTTTGACGATGCAGACAGAATTGCCCGTTTTGCTGAACAAGATTATGTCTGTTCAGGGGGCTTATCTGACCTATTGGCTATTGCCGATGTTGTTGTCGATTGTTCACCCGGGAAAATGGGTGCAGAAAATCTAGCAAAATACCAAGCCGCCGGAGTGAAATATTTGTTTCAAGGTGGCGAAAAACACGCACTCACAGGCCGTTCTTACACTAGTTCAGCGAACCATGCTGAAAACCTCAATGTCGAGGGTACACGGGTTGTTTCGTGCAATACAACAGGTCTTTCCCGTACACTTGTGCCACTTTACGAGCATTGTGGTTCATTGAAGGTTGAGTGTACAATGATTCGTCGTGCTGCCGACCCTGGTGACTCAAATAAAGGCCCAATAAATGCGATTAAACCTGTACTCAAAGTACCTAGTCACCACGGTCCTGATGTGATGACAGTCAAGCCTGAGATTGAAATCAATTCATTGGCTGTTGCAGTGCCAACAACCATTATGCATACTCATGCAATTGTTGCTGATTTACCAGCCGGTCACGGCCTTACTACTGAAAGCATTATTGAGATGTGGAAAGAGACTCCAAGAGTTATCGTCATGCATGGGGCTGATAACCGAATTACAACTACTGCCGAAGTAATGGAAATGGCTAGGGATATCGGCCGTAAGTGGGGCGATTTGCACGAGATTTTTGTGTGGGAAGATGGTGTGAGTTTGCAAGGCGACAGACTCTATTATTTCCAAGCAATTCATCAGGAGTCAGATGTTATCCCAGAGAATGTCGATTGTATCCGTGCTTTGTTGGGTGTTGAATCGGATTGGCGAGCATCGGTTGCAAAGACCGATGCGGCGATAGGAAAATACTACAATTTGTGAATAAACGCATATTGCGCTTATTTCTTGAATGTAGTCAATAATTCCACATTTTTGATGATGCAACAAGACGCTCTAAGAGCGTCAACCATCAAAAAGGGTAAGTTGAGTCGGGAATTCAATGCGTCAGTCACTACTTCCAACTTTGCTTGTATTTCTGATGCTCACAACATCGCTGGCAACGCTAGTGTCAACAAGCCATCAAGAAGCAACAACAGAATCAATTCAACTTGAGGATGTGGCGCCTCAATGGACTGCTGAGGAGGCAGCGACGCAATGGTCGGTGGCAAATCCATCGAGCGGTTTAACCGTTCCAATCAAATCTTCGTCTGGGCAAATCCATACGGTATTGGGCTCTTTTGACCCAGTGAGTGATGAGCCACCGTTGCCTCCTGTGGAATTTCGTGACCAGTTCGATATTGACAATACTCGTTTTGTGATTGTTCAACTTAACACTCATGATTATACCGCATTTGAGAATTTGATAGTCGCTCTTGGTTTAGTAGACCTTGATCACATCCCTGACTCTGCCTATCTTGTTCGACTTCCAGCAGATTCACAAGACGCCTTCTTGGCATTACAAGAATTGAGCAGGCACCCTACCGTTCGCTCAGTCGTAGTTCAACATCCTGGCTGGAGACTTCAGCCTGATTTGATGACATTATCAATAGATGCACAAAATGGAGTTAATGTTGGAGTGGTTGATGTTGATGTCACACCTGCAGGCGACTTATCTGCACCTCAGATTGAAGAGTTGCGTAATGACTTGGCATCAACCGGTGCAGAAGAAGTTCGTTGTGACGCTTACCTTTGTCAAGTTCGTGGCATTGACCCTGTTTGGATGGCGGTCTTGGCGAATGATGGCAGGATATTATTTACTGAATCTCGCACGATTTTGACCCTTGCAAACAATTACGCAAGCGATATTGTTAGAATAGACCAAGTAGTCAATAATCACAACAGTGGCTTAGATGGTACTGGCGAAGTTGCAGCAATATCTGATTCAGGATTGGATGCTGACCATGGGGATTTCACCGGTCGTGTATTGACGATATACAACAACTTCGGGCCCGACAATTCTGGTGCTGACATGAACACCGGCCATGGCACTCACGTTGCTGGGATAATGCTTGGCGACGGCAGTGGGGATTCAACTTACCAAGGGATGGCGCCAGCCACAACCTTCCACTTCTATCAGATGGAGCATGACCAATCGGGGCAACTCGCTCGTTGGGGCTCACTTTACGACATGTTCCGCCATTCTCGTCAGCAATCAGCAGGTGTTCACAGTAATTCGTGGGGTGCTGAAAATATGGGTGGGCAATATACCTCTGACAGTAGATCTGCAGACGCCTTCATGGATGATTATGGTGACTACACCGTATTGTTCGCTGCAGGAAACGATGGAGCATCAGGCCAGACAACAGTCTCTCCGCCATCAACTGCGAAAAACGTCTTGACTGTTGGAGCCTCAACAACTGGTAGAATATACACAGTAGGACAAGTCGTATCATTTTCTAGCCGAGGAAATACTCTAGATGGTCGTATTAAGCCCGATGTAGTCGCCCCAGGTGTACAAATCTGTGCGGCACGAGCTGAGGAAGCGCAGTATCCCGCTGGGCCTTCTTGCTCAAATGCCCGCCACGGTAACAACGACCCGATGTACATGAAGGCAGATGGAACTTCAGCAGCCACTCCAGTGGCGGCGGGAGCAACGGTTCTAGTCCGTCAATTCCTCCGTACTCAGATGAATCTCAATCAACCGCGTAGCGATTTAATTCGAGCCATTCTCATCAATGGTGCAAAAGATATAGGTTCTTCAGATATTCCAAATGCAGACGAGGGTTGGGGGCAAATCGACCTACAAAGAAGCATATATCCAACTAGTGGCATATTAGCGCTCAATACATTCTATGACCAAGACCAATCATTAACACCAGGATATTCTTACCTCTATACTTACAGTATTGATGGTGCGTATGGAATCTCTGTGACTTTAGTTTGGAATGATAGAGAGGGTTCATCTTCTGGTAGTCAATCATCTGCGCGACTTGTTAACGACCTAGATATGCTTGTTACTGCTCCAGATGGTACGACCTACAAAGGTAATGTATTCAGCAATGGATTCTCAACAACTGGTGGTTCTTATGATTCACTAAACAATGTTGAGAGGGTTAAAATGGGTGCAACTCAAAGTGGAAATTGGACTATACAAATTTCTAATTCCGGTGGAAACACTCAAAATTACGCTGTCGTAATTACTGCGATGGGGAATGCAAATCCGGTCAGTGATTTGGCTGTTGTCGACTCTAGTTTGTGGATTTCAGCGTCAGAACCCCTAGAGTCTGAAACTCTTATTGTTGGTGCAAATTGGGTCAACCAAGCGCCTGCAACTACTGTGCCGTATGAAGTGAAAGTTGAGGATTTAACTACTGGCGTTACTCTATACAATGTGACAAAAAGTGGTTTGTCAGGCGGCGCAAGTGATTCCATAGTTTTCACTCACGCCTTTTCTAGCACAGGATTCCATGACTTACGTTTGACTATCGATGTCTTTGATGTCATAGATGAACCAAATGATTTCACATCAGGTGTCAATAACAATGTATTCAATTTGCAAGTTAATGTTTCAGCGATTGGCGTGCGGATTACTCCGTATACTGAGGCTGGGGTGCCACCAGTCGGGGAGAGTGAATTAGATGCGGCGAAAATCCGTCATATTGACCCTGCTACCGAAGATGAAGTATTGTATAGATTCAAGATTGCTAACGAAGGTACAAGCAATGAAAGCATAGATTTACGCGTCACCCCTGTTCAATATTTGCGGCCAGATGGTATGCTAGATGCGCCATCAGATACATGGTTGAAATTCCTTTCAATAGCACCATCATACCAATTGCAACCGATTGGTAGCGGGAATAATGAAATCGTCATTGATTTGATTATTAGAGATGAAACTGCTGACCTTTCAGCAACACCGTATCCCCTGTATGCGCTCCCGGGCACATATGTGGTTGATTTGACCGCATGGTATCGCTCATCTCCAGTCGTATCTCACACAATAAGATTGACAATTATTGTTGACGATGTTGATGGAATGATCACATCGCTTGCAGGAGTTTCTGGTTTGACCGCTCAGCCGGGAGAAGAGGCAACTTTCTCAGTTTCAGTCATGAACCCAGGTAATTCTCCAAGTGTATACAATGTATCATGTGAGACACCAAATCGCTGGTCTATTTCAGTTGGTGATGGTAATTCTTCAACAATTACTCTTGAACCGCTAGCTCGCCTTCAATATCTATCAATCGCAGTCCGAATAACGGTGCCGTCAATGGCTGACGGTGAACCTGCTGCTGGAGTCGTTGAATCAATTTCTTGTACGACTTCACATACAGAAGACCCATCACTTTCGCAAGTTGATTCTACGACGATAACCGTTGCTATTTTGGAGGATTTCGGTACGGATTTATATTCCTCAAGCGGCACTCCTGTTGGCGCTGCAGGTAATGCTTTAGATGAGGCTGTTGATAATGGACAAAACCTCAATTTGACACTGAATGTGGCTAATCTTGGAAATGTACCTATCACCTTGAATGTCAAAGTCACCCCCACTTTGACAACATGGCCATTCGCTCTCACCTGTGGCCTTCAAGTGGATGATAATGAATTGACGATCACATTGCAGGAAGGAGATGATGTTGATTGCAAAGTGGAGATTCAAGTACCTCAAGAAGTATCTAATGGGGATGCAAATACAATCAATATTCGGACACAATTCACTCTTTCTCGTTTCATCATGAATCGGACTGAACTCAAAGTTGAAGAGCGCCCTGACTTGACACTAAATGGTCCTGATTTGGATACATTATTTGTTGCGCCGGGAAGTGCTACTTATGGTACCTTTACCATCCAAAACAGTGGAAACGTCCCACTTTCACTCTTGTGGGAATTTGGCAGCGTCCCTGAGGGTTGGCAAGTTGGTTTCAAGACACCTCCGCCAGATGCATTGGGTATTCATCGTTCTGAAAGTATTCAAATTTCTGTGGTGATGCCACCAGGTACACCTACCGGCTTACTTGCTGATACGCTTACGTTGTTGGTTACAGGTACAACTTCTGGAGGGGAAGAATTAGTTCGTAGTGCTACGGTATTATTCCATGGTAAGAATGCAGCATGGCTCTCACTTTCAGCAGATATTGATGATTTTGAACGTGTTGAGAAAGGTGGGCAAAGAACGCTCAACTTGACTGTACAAAATGATGGTAATACCGCGTGTAAAGTAGATTTTGAAGTCGTGGTGGAATCTGGTTGGTTGGTTACTGGCTTGTCAACAATTCAGAATCTTGATGCTGGCGCATCTGAAGTCTTTGAAGTCATTATTGTCAATGATGATGCAGTTGGGTCTTCGGATGTTGTGATTACTGCGATACCGACTTCAACTGAAAATACTGAGTTGATTAATGGTAGTGCCGAAATTCATGCTGCCTCTACATCTCTAACAGGCGATGGTGGAGGTCTTCTCCAAGCCTTGGAATCAGCCGGTATACCTAGTTGGGCGGTTGGTCTAGTGGCTCTACTTATTCTAGCAGCGTTAGTTGGCGCAGTTGTAGTCTTGCGAAAGAACTCAACAGTTTTCGATTCAGGTGAACACATTATTTCACCAGGCTCAACAATGATGGGTAGTGTTGACCAACGTCGAGATGCTGCTTTGAGCACTGGTGTTACAGAAGATGAAATGGTTTCAGGTTCCGTAAGTTCCGCTGAAATTACTGCCGCATTGGCAGCCTCAGGTCCTGGGCCACTCGCCCCTCCAAAGCCACTAGGTCAGGCGCCGCCTCCAATGGGCGCTCCGCCGTTGCCTGCTGGTTCACCACCGCCTCCCAAAGGCGCTGCCCCCTTGCCTACAGCCCCACCGCCTCCTATGGGCGCCAATCCGGTCAAAAAAACAGAATGAGCGGTAGGCTCTCTCTATTGGTAATTTGAGTAACTACTCACCTTTGTGTAGTCTTTCTCATCAGCCTCTCCAACCGTCGGCCTTATTGTGAAGAGCATTTTCGCGACCACTATGAGTCAGTCCATTGTACTGTTCGGGCCCCCCGGGGCGGGCAAAGGAACTCAAGCAGAAGCAATTGTTGCAGCGACAGGAAAACCCCAAGTTTCAACAGGCGACATGTTGAGAGCGGCATTAGCTGCCGGTACTCGCCTTGGAATAGAAGCAAAAAAGTACATGGAAGCGGGTGAACTTGTACCTGACAATGTCATAGTAGGATTGATTGAAGAGCGAATGACTCAGTCAGATGCAATGGATGGTGTACTATTCGATGGATTCCCGCGTACAATCCCGCAAGCAGAAGCCTTAGCAGAAATAGCCGAAGTATCACTTGTAATTTCAATTGAAGTTCCAGATGATGCTATTGTTGAGCGTATAGTTGGTAGGAGAATGGATCCCGATACGGGAGACATCTATCACATCACATTCAAGCCAGCACCCTCTGAGATTGCAGGCCGTCTTATACAAAGAAAGGATGACAACGAAGAGGCTGTCCGAACTCGTCTTTCAGCGTATCATAATCAGACTTCACCACTAGCAAAGTGGTATTCTCAAAAAGGTGTTTTGGCAACAGTCAATGGCAACCAAGCGATGAGTGATGTGGCGGCAGAAATTGCCGAAGTCATCACATCTTAATTTCAGGTGAAACAATGGCAAGAGGGCGACGTGGTCAAGCACGAAATGCCAAGCGCCGCCGCTCTAGAGCGATAGCAACTAGAAGCCATCTTGAAACAGTGTTGAAAGAGCCATGGAAGCATTCTAACAAGACCGTTAATTCAGCGGCAAAAGATATACTCAAACTATCACAAAGGCACCGGTTGGGTCTCCCAAATGGGCGCCGCTCATGGGTATGCAGGTCGTGCGAAACAGCACTTAGACCTGGGGTCAACGCACGTGTTAGAGTGCGCCAAGGTGTCTGGCGAATTACCTGTTTAGATTGCGGAATAATGATTCGCCGTGGGCCAAACTTTCCTAAGGGGGAATGAAAATGAAAGACGTAGATAAGAGATTGAAAAAAAGGGCTCTTGACCCTTCGATAGAGGTGACTATGAGGGTCGGTAAATCAGGGATGACTGAGTCAGTCGTTGACGAATTAGATTCTCAGTTGAAGTCACGTATTTTTGTCAAAGCGAAACTAAACCGTGGTCTTGCTGAAGATTCAGATGATAAGCGAGAATTATGGGAGATGTTGGCTGAAAAGACCAACTCTACACTAGTTGTGATGCGTGGCAATATTGCTGTATTTCATCGTTAACTAGTCTATTTCAGACACGGTTACTGCCACGTTGCCGATTAGGCATTTACTCGCATTTTTTGTTGTGATTTAGGCGGAGGATTGAACAGCCAATTGAACCTCGCAGGGCTGATGTCTGCAATACCACCTACATGGCTTGAAGGTCTGCTTGGCACCCTTATCCTCTCATTATTGGTGGCAATTGCAATTCGTTGGGTGAGACTCCCTTACACAATTGCATTGGTTATTGTTGGCCTAGTTCTAGGCTGGCTCGGCGAATCAATCTTTATCGGATTAGAACCAGGCGGTGGCTTACTTTCTGCTGAATTAATTCTGTTTATTCTGCTCCCTCCTCTTCTGTTTGAGGGTTCATCGGCGATGCACATTGACAAACTCAAAAGTAATTGGCGTACTATCTCTTTGTTGGCAATACCAGGTGTGCTTCTCAATACATTTGTAATTGGCCTCATTTGTTGGCGGTTTGTATGGTGGGGTGAAGATTATGGCCTACTTTATGGTCTACTAATCGGCTCAATTCTTGCCGCCACTGACCCTGTTAGTGTACTCGCGCTTGTACGCTCACTTGGTGCACCTAAACGATTGTCAGTTCTTTTAGAGGGTGAATCTCTATTCAATGATGGGACTGCAATCGTAGTATTCAATATCATTTTATTGACGACACTTTCAGTAATTGCAGGTGAAACAGTCAATATTGGAAACATCTTGACAGACGGGATAGCATCTTTCATGCTCGTAGTAACTATTGGTGTACTTTCAGGCTACATTTGTGGGATGGTTGCTAACCATTTGTTGCATCAGAGTGAAGACCATCTTGTTGAAATCGCTCTCACTGTGGCGTTAGCTTTTGGTTCATTCTTGCTTGCAGAAATTATGCATGGTAGTGGTGTAATCTCAGTAGTGGTAGCAGGTCTTCTTGTTGGTAATATTGGCGTGCATGAAGGAATGACGCCAACTGCTCGCGTTGGTTTACATCACTTTTGGGAAGTCGTTTCGTTCCTAGTTAACAGCATTCTTTTCCTACTTGTGGGTTATGAATTGCAATCGGTACTTTCGTGGAATTTACATACTGGATTCCTTGCAATAGTGGCAATTGGTGGTGCATTAATTGCCCGTCTGGTCGTCTTCCCATTGACTTCAATTGCAAACATTGGGGAAGACAATAAAATTGATGCGAAATGGCAGACTGCTATGTGGTGGGGTGGATTGCGTGGTAGCATTCCGATTGCACTATTGTTACTCCTTTCACACATAGTTCATGAGGGGCAGCAATTACTAATTGATGGCGAGGTAGTCAACATCAAATTTGATGAAGCGATATACCACGATATGCTTATTCTTGCCTTTAGCGTCATCCTTTTCACATTGTTAGTTCAAGGTCTCACAATGAAACCGCTACTAAGTCGTCTTGGTATTTCTGGACGTCTTGCAGAAAGTGAAGTTCGCTATGAGTCGGCGCTAGCAAGGCTTGTCGCCTCTCGTGCTGCTTTGCGAAAGTTATCAACGCTCAGTACTCAAGGTATGATTAGTGAATCAGATCGAGAGCGTATGGCTCAGCCATACGAAGCCAGCATTGAAAAAGCGAAGTCAAATATTGATGAATTAGCAAATACCTCACTAGTTCATGCAAGTAGAATTGAATCGGCAAGACGTGATTTAATTCGTGCAGAAATTGAAGCGTTGCGTCATGCTGAAAGACTCGGCCAACTAAATCCACATGTGATTGAAAGTACACTAAAAGGCTTAGATGTGGCACTTGCATCTTCCGAATTTGCTCATGAAGAAATTACTGTAGTAAAAGATGCGTTCAACGATAAGGTGGAAGTTGAAATAGATGCATCTGATTTAATTCCCGACGCAACTCAAACTATTGTTCATGACGAAACTCTATCACTTATTGAAGAAGAGTGAACCCTATTCAGTATTGAAGTATTGGGACTAATCTTTCGCGATGCTTTTAGATAGTCATCATTACGGCCAACCATGATTTCAGCAGAGCAGTCAGTGTTGCTAGTATTCGTGGGCGCTTTCGCCCTCATTCTTTCAGAGAAGTTACACCGTACAATTGCTGCTTGGATTGGTTGTGTTTGTATGCTCTTGTTGGGGCTTACGATGAGTGTATTCAACAAGTGTGAGACCGTCGCAAATGGCGAAGGTGGGCATGTTTTCGCACTTTTCGGAGGCGATGGTACTGTTGAGATTTGTCATGAATCATTAGAGTCGTTGATGCTCAGTTGGATTCATTTTGATGTGATTGGGTTATTGCTAGGTATGATGATTTTTGCTGCTCTTCTCGAAATGTCGGGCTTCTTTGAATACGTCTCAGTCAAGGCTGCAAAAATGTCAGGTGGCGACCCTTGGAAATTAGTAGTATATCTTGGCACCTTCACTACATTAATCTCACTGATTATTGATAATGTAACTGCAATAATTATCATCGCCCCCGTCACACTACGGATTTGTCAAAAGTTGGAAATAAATCCAGTGCCACCTCTATTGGCCGAAGCGATACTTTCCGATACAGGTGGTGTGGCGTCCATGGTTGGAGACCCTCCAAACGTGATGATTGCAAGTGCAACTAGTAGCCTAGACATCGGTTATCTGTTTGGTTTCAATGGATTTTTGTTGAGACTAGGGGTTCTAACCCTCTTCGCTTGGATTACAACATTGGCCTATATGCGATGGTATTATCGTGAATGGAGAGAATCAATACCAGCGAATGTTGAAAAAATTCTTGAAGAAGATGAGTGGGATTCTATTGAAGATATGGGGTTGTTGAAAAATACAATTGTGATACTCGGCGCAACAGTCCTGATGTTCTCATTGACTGAGTTCTTGCACCTTCATATTGAGATACATGCGATCGCCCTTGCTGGTGCGGGTTTTGCCCTTGTTGCAGCACGCCCAGAAGACCATGAGATGCGGCATGGATTGATACATTCAGTTAGTGAAAAAGTAGAATGGCACGCATTGCTATTCTTCGCAGGGCTATTCATATTGGTTGGTGCGATGGGCAATGTGGGCTATCTTGAAGACCTTGCTAACTGGATATTTGACAACTTTGGTTCTAATGAAATCATGTTGGCCGTTGCCATTATTTGGGTCTCAGCAATTGCTAGTGCAATTGTTGACAATATCCCATTTACAGCAGCAATGATTCCTGTCATCATTGGGATTGGTGAAGCTGACCCAAGCCTTGACTTAGCTCCTCTATTTTGGGCGCTAGCAATGGGTGCTGGATTTGGTGGTAACGCAACTCCAATCGGTTCAAGTGCAAACGTGATGACTGTTTCAATCAGTGAACGTGGTCCGAAACCAATTACTACAAAAGAGTGGATGCGCGTTGGCTTCCCGGTGATGATTATCACATGCATAACAGCCACTGTATTCATGATTGTTTTCCACGGGATGATTTACAGTACGTAGAGAAAAAGACTCGCCCTGCTTGGCGGTAGCATCAAAGAGGAGCACGCACCCACACAGGATGATGCAAGAGTGCGACGCCTGTGGGCTGATATTTGGTGGTGGCGCAGTTTGTCCATCATGTGGTAGTCGCATATCCCATGAGGCATCAGTCAAAGAAGAAGGTGGTAAAACCGCTCCATCGGGAGAATTGCCAGGTCTAGATCAACTTGTGACTTCAATGGACGGCATTCAAGGTGTCTCCCTTGAACCTGAAAATAAAATCGCCAAAACTTCTCTTCCATTTTCTATTGGCGGCTCATCAGGCGGAGAAACATCCCTTCCCTTTGGTGTAGGTAGCCCAAGTAGGGGGATTGAAGAAGAATCATTGGGTGATGCAAATGAGGTCGTTCTAGAAGAGGTAGTGGTTGAAGAACAAAGTGTTCTAGAGGTCCAAGAAGAAGTACAAGTGGTACAGTTGAATAAACCTAGTGAAGAGGTTGTGTTAGTTGCTAGAGTTATTAGTGAGGTTGAAGAACAACCCGCTCCAGTCAGCCAAGATATTCCACCTGTTGAAGATGGTCCACAGATTTTCCAAGCATCATCCGAGGTGATGGATTATGGCAACGCTCAATTTACTACTACTGGGGGGACAGTCGATGGTGTTGACCAAGATGTAATATTACATCAAGAAGACATTGTCTATCATGACTTTGAAAATGAGTCGTTGGTCAGTGAAGTCGTTGTTGATTTTGACAGCCTCGTTGACCCTGCAACGAATGCGGTAGCTTTTGACCCTACAGTGATGGGCGGCGCTGAGCCGGAGTTAATGCCTGCTCGGGCTTTGGCGGTCACTGATTTGAATGATGTTGCATTGAAAGAATATGCCCACATTGGGTTTGCAGCATTGGCTCAGTCTGATTGGAAGGATGCTGCAGATTGTTTCCGAAAAATATGTGAATCTATGCCCTCAAATTCTGCTGCATTGAATAATTTTGGCCTTTCATTACTCCAGCAGGCTCTGCTAATTCAAGAAGAAAGGCCGAGTCAATATCCTGTTGATGAGCCGCATTTTGAAGCATCGGTGCTTGCATTGAGGCAAGCAGCTAAGTCGTCTCAGAGTGATGTTTCTATCATTTGTAACCTGGCTACTGCTCTCAGTTCTTGCCATAGGCACGATGCCGCAGTCAAATTTTACGACGTCGCATTATCATTGGACCCAGAAGATATTTCGTCAATGAATGGGAAAGCAGTTTCTTTGATTGGACTCAGAGAGTTTGATGAGGCTACTCAGTTGCTCCGACATGCAACTACAATTGCTCCGGATAATGCGGTGGTTTCAGGTAATCTTCACCGCATCAGCCCAATGGGTTAAGTCCACCTTTGAAATTAATTCAAAATCGCATTGCATCCTCCATTTAGGCCATCCTTTGAGAGGGGTCCTGATTCGGTGCATTCATAAAGGGACGGCAGGTCGGCGGGATGCTTACAATGCACCTTGGGATGTACACATCTCAAGGGAAGTGATTGAGAACGCCTCGCCCTGTGGGGAAACGAGGTGTTCTGTGAAATCAGAGATAGATAGATTCCTGGACACCAGAGGACTCACACAGGAAAGTGTGGAGTAAGAATAAGTAAAACAAATTGATGCTACAACCTGACTGGGGGATGGCTCGGCTCGAGAGCTGATGAAGGTCGTGACAAGCTGCGATAAGCTACGGGGAGGCGCATGAATGCCTTGGATCCGTAGATGGCCGAATAGGACCTCCTGGCTTTACGAAGTCATTCCCGTATTAATTTACTGGAAAGGGAACCGCCCGAATTGAAGCATCTTAGTAGGGCGAGGAACAGAAATCAAACGAGATTCCGTTAGTAGTGGCGAATGAAAGCGGAACAGAACAAACCGAATCCCCTTGGGAAACCTTGGGGAGATGTGGGGTGTGGATCACCTATCGTCTAAATTCACGAAGCAGAAGTCGATCTGGAACGACGTACCATAGAGGGTGAAAGTCCCGTATGCGTAGTGAACATGACCACGTGGTGAATCCCGAGTAGCGTGCGTTGGATATCGCGCGTGAATGTGGGAGGCATAAACTTCCAATTCTAAATACAACTCGAGACCGATAGTTGACCAGTAGTGTGAACGAAAGTTGAAAAGTATCCTGAGAGGGATGTGAAAAGAACCTGAAACCAGTTAGGGACAGACTGAATAGGCGTGAAAGCGAAGATATGAGCAGCGTCTATTCGTGCGTTTCGAATAATGCCCCTGGGAGTCTTGATCATTGGCGAGGTTAAGCAGTTGATCTGCGAAGCCGTAGGGAAACCGACAAGTCCGCAGCCCGTAAGGGTGAGGGACGAGATGTGCTCGTCTGAAGTCAATGGTGGAGGACCTGAAGCCTATCGATCTATGCCTGGCCAGATTGAAGCCCGATGAAAGTTGGGTGGAGGATCGAACCGTTGCTGATGTGCAAATCGCTCGGACGAGTTGGGTATAGGGGTGAAAGTCCAATCGAGATGGGCAATAGCAGGTTCCGCGCGAGACTACTCGTAGGTAGACCTCTGTGGAGATAGATTGTGCTGTAGAGCACTGATTGGGTATTTAGGGGGAGCGATCCCTCGGTACGCTGTCAAACTCCGAAGGTGCAATCATTGTAGAAACAGGGAGTGAGTCGCGGTGGGTAAGCTACCGTGACGAAAGGAGAACAGTCCAGCCTAGCGTTAAGGTCCCAAAGTACTAACTAAGTGTCAAAGACAAACCGTGTCCGTGGTCGAAAACAACCAGAAGGTGGGCTTAGAAGCAGCCATCCTTGAAAGAGTTCGTAACAGATCACTGGTCAAGCTTGCGGGCCGGGAAAAGGGACGGGGCTAAAGTTAGTCACCGATACGCTAGACCAGCGAAAGCTGATGTGGTAGCGCGGCGACATGTTCGGGTAGAAGGTAGGCTGTGAAGTCTACTGGACCGTATATGTATGAGAATCTAGGGAAAAGTAGCAGCAAAGAGTGGTGAGAATCCGCTCCACCGGAGGGGCCAGGGTTCCTCGGCAATGTTCATCAGCCGAGGGTTAGCCGGTCCTAAGGTCATTCTTAACCGAAATGATCGAATAGGGAAATGCGTTAATATTCGTATGCCTCTGTGCAATAATGGTGACGGCTTGGGCTAGTCTCACAGGTCATATGTCAGGCCTGAAAATCGTATAAGGAATTGGAGAACCGTCATGGTGAGAAGATTTCGAAATCGATCGACAATATGAGATGACGCCTAGGTCCCATGAAAAGCCGCACAGAAGACCGTACCTAGAACTGACACAGGTGCCCCTGGGTGAGTAGCCTAAGGTGTGACGGGAAAAGTACCGCAAGGGAACTCGGCAAAATAGCTCCGTAACTTCGGGAGAAGGAGTGCCAGCTTAGAGATAAGCTGGTCGCAGTGACCAGGGGTCCCCGACTGTTTAATAAAAACATAGCCGACTGCCAGTCCGAAAGGATGAGTATAGTCGGTGAATCCTGCTCAGTGCCGGTATCTGAAATCGGGGTTCAACCTGACGAAGGACCGGTAAACAGCGGGGGTAACTATGACCCTCTT
>JABIGF010000016.1 GCA_018650285.1 Methanobacteriota archaeon | reverse complement strand
GTTCAATTTCAAATGCTGCTTCATCACCGTTCTGAAGGATTAGCAGGAAACAATCCATTTTGGGCATTTGAGAACAGTAAATTACATCCTTACATTTTCTTATACAATCTATTATGGCTACCAACTAATATTGAGAGATGGGTTCCTGCAGATAATGATGATTATATTCGTAGATTCCAAATTCCATTGGAAGTTATTGAAAACCATTACATGGATCCTCAAAAGACTGTACAATCACTTAAATCTATTAATCGTGAACAGTCATTCAAAACAGGTGGAATCAGTTTGCCTGAAGATGATATTAGGGATTTTGAGAATTGTAAAAAGGATGGAAATTATCGCAATATCACAAATCTGTTAGGAATAATGGCATTAAGGCATAATCATGCTCTTGGCTATCCGGCTGAGGGTCCAATTCATATAAATGAGAAAGAGATTCTTACAGCAGTGCAGCATAAAGAATTAGTGGGTAGGCATGGCCGAAAAGGAGATGTATTGAGTAAAGAATGTCTTGATCCAGAATCAGTCAAAGATGGTGGTGACATTGAATCAGAGGTTGAAGATCCTTGGGCGAAGGATGGAAACACCCCCCCCAGCCCAGAAAATAATGGAGATACTATTGAGAACAGAAGAGACGCATGGTTCAAGGCTTACATCAATTGGTATGATTATGCGAAGGGCAAAGATGATGCAGATTCTGGAAATTTGGACCTATCAGAATTGCGTGAGTGAAATAATATGCATGTTGGCTCCAATCGTAATACAGACAAAACCGTTGAGTTACCATCATCAGTTTTGAACAAGCATGTTGCAATGCTAGGGGCAACAGGCTCTGGCAAGACAGTCGCAGCAAAAGTACTCATTGAAGAGGCGACCTTAGATGGCATTCCTTCGATAATAGTGGACCCTCAAGGCGATTTAGCGCGTTTAGCGATAATTGGTGACCGAGCAGCGTTAGCCGAGAACGGTGGTGATGCAGAACGCTCTAGATTGTGGGAAGAGAAGGCCGAGGTGCGTATTTGGACACCCACAAGGCAAAAGGGCCTACCAATCTGTTTGGACCCTTTCAGCCCGCCAACAGGCGAATTAGACGCAGAGGCTCTTGTTTCCTCATGGGATTTGATGGCTTCAGGTTTTGCCGTTCTTGCTGGTCATGATGTTGAGAAGAAAAGCCCTGGCGGCCAGATAAAGGCATTTTTGAATGAATTATTGACAGAATCGGCACGACTCGGTTGTTACCCCCATGACTTTGTTTCATTATCCGAATTGGTAGTAAATCCAGGATTAATGCTTGAAGAAGGAGCAGAGCCAGCAAGGATTGCAGAAATAATTGGAGGATATATCAAGGACCCTGTGAGAGAGGAGCTTGCTCGCAGATTCAATGCATTGGATTCTGGAGTAAATCAACTTCTATTCTCATTGGGGGTTCCAATGGATATTGAAACATTATTGGAACCAGCAAAAAATGGCAAAGTACCAGTAAATATTTTCTACCTCAAATCACTTGGTTCTGAAGATCTTCGTCAATCATTCTTACAGGAATTAGGACGCCGGTTATATGATTGGATGCTAAACCAAAGTACGGCGGAGGGTGAAACTAAATTACTATTTTTCATTGATGAGGTGTCAAAATATTTGCCTTCTGATCCAAGGCAACCTCCAGCAAAACAGATAATCAAATTATTATTTGAGCAAGGTCGTAAATATGGTCTTAGTTGTGCTCTTGCGACACAGAGTGTCGCTAATGTCGATTACAAAATACTTGGTCAGGCCAACACTATTTTCATTGGCCGATTTCAAACAAAACAAGACCGGGGTAAGATTGCAGATTTGTTGAAAGTTGGAGGTGCTGACCTTGGATTGGTTGATGAATTACCTAGCCTTGAAGCGGGAGAATTCCAAATTGTGTGTCCTGATATTTCTAAAGTTCCAATCCAAATAAAAACCCGTTGGTTATACACGGATCACGGAGCAACTCTAGGTGAAAATGAGGTTGAGGCGTTGACCCCCCAATCACTTCGCGATTGGGCAAAAGAGCGTTCAGTAGCACATTCACATTCAGCAAATCCTCCGGCAATTCCTCTTTCACGTAAACAAATGTCCAAAGGAATGACCGAAAATGAAACTCCATTTGAATCTCACTTGATGGGCGGATTAATGCTTCTAAAAGACCCAAAAGACCCCCTTTCAGTAATGCTTGGAGCAACTAATCTATTCACTGCCCTAGTACTATTGACGACCACCTACCTCCTTGGGCAATCGTGGATTGATGGAGAGAATTTGGGGTTGTTATTGATATTTGGAAGCCTGCTCTCATTGGTATCCTGCGTTGCTCTTGTCGTTGAAACTTTATTAAGTGATGAAAGGGCACTTGTGCAGAGAATTCGTAAGCGTGCTCGCCCAATACAATATCTAATATTGATTTGGATTTGGATACTATGGTTTGGTAATCGAGCAGCATGGTTTGACTTATCTTGGGCTTCAATATTGATTGACATTGCTCAAACCTTATCTACATTATTCGTATTACTTGAGATGGCACATCGTATTCGTTTAGGAAATTTACAACTACAATTGGATTGGAATCCGTTAGCGATGATGAAAGAAGCAGTTCACAGTATGAAACTTCTTCTTTCCGAATCCGAAATCGCTGTAATGAGGGCAACCTCGAACCAAGTAATGCAATCCCTCCAATTCCTAACTGAGATTGTTACTGCTTGTTTACTAGGACTATTGTTATTCGAAATAGGCGATTTCACTTTAGATTCTACTTTTTCTTCAGAAATTGTATTGAGATTATTCAGCATCTATGCCTTACAAATTACCGCTAAAGTATATGTCAATTTCCATAGTAAATAGACTGACGAATTTGAAGGGAATCCTTGGTGAAATGCTTAGAGATGGTATGCCAACCTTCAACGATGAATAGATAGATTTGGTTTTGCAGATGTGCAAGGCGAACTGCATACTGTTAGTGGAAAAGCCCCCGCTCCCAGACTTGACCTTGAAGCAAGACCATATTGAAGCATTTCTTGTTAAAGGCACGAAGGATACAAAGTATCCTGAAGTGACTGAAAACTGGACTGAGTGAAGCGAAGGAAGTTTTCAGTTCAACAGAAGCAAAG